>CAJAAV010000001.1 GCA_903937835.1 uncultured Chlorobiaceae bacterium
AATATATTATTTACTAATAATTTCAAAAGTTTATTTTGCAATAATATCGTTTCTGCGTTTTTATTTGTAAATCATCAAACGATGTTGCTGTTCGTGACAAGCGGAACATGGGATGTCTGGTTTTCTTTTCTAAGCGAACGATGAAATGTCTTCGCCTGTTTGTTTATTATGCAGTGTTTAACAGGTTGTTTGGTTCCGGTTAACATAACAGGTATTCA
Organism: uncultured Chlorobiaceae bacterium; assembly: GCA_903937835.1. Classification (GTDB taxonomy): domain Bacteria; phylum Bacteroidota; class Chlorobiia; order Chlorobiales; family Chlorobiaceae; genus Chlorobium. The sequence goes on from CAJAAV010000001.1 coordinate 219, forward strand.
TGTTTAATAAACTGTTTATGAACAAGGTGTGGACGGCGTCCGCCCTCTTTGCTATCTCGCTGGCCCTTTATGGTATTGACTTCAGCATTTTCGGCAACTTGCGGGAGATATCAGCCAGCTTTCTCGGCAATCTCGCCTTTCTGCCCATTTACATCATCGTCGTCACGCTCCTCTTCGAAAGGGTGCTCAAGGAAAGGGAGCGCCAGTCGGTTATGAGAAAACTTAACATGGTTATCGGCGTCTTTTTCAGTGAGTTCGGCAACCGCCTGCTGAAAGAGTTGTCGGAACACGTGGTCGGAAGCGAGGAGCTGAAAACACGCCTGCGTATGACCGCATCATGGAAAAATGAGGATTTTGACGAGGCGCTTGAGTATCTGCGCCGAAGCCACGTCAGGATCAGCATTGATAGTGACGCACTCCCCTGCCTGAAGCAGTTCATGGTTGGAAAACGGAGCTTCCTTCTGAGCCTGCTGGAAAACCAGAATCTGCTTGAGCATGAAAATTTTACTGACCTTCTGTGGGCAGCGTTTCATACCATTGAAGAGCTCGAGGCCCGGGCATCGTTCGATGGTATTCCTTCGAGCGACCAAGAACACATCAATGGCGACATAAAGCGGGTTTTCGGTCATCTCATCCGGGAATGGGTCCTCTATATGCAGCATCTCAAGGAGGATTATCCCTATCTTTTTTCTCTGGCGGTTCGTCTCAATCCCATGATCGACTCACCGGATCCGGTGGTGTATCAGGACTGAGTGCTGAGCGTCGTTGATGACGCTGGTTAGGTTCATCATCAGAATGTATATTCCGGTAATGAAACCCTGGAAAAAACGATGAGACTTACAAAGATACATGCCGGTCCGGTGCTCGACTTCTTCACCCCGGACTTCACGACGCAGCTTGAGTTGCCGCTTGCCGGTACCGCAATCGCTGCTGGCTTCCCCTCTCCGGCTGAAGAGTATCTGGATCTTGCCCTTGACCTGAACAAGGAGCTGGTCAAGCATCCGGCGGCCACCTTTTATGCCAGGGTAAAAGGTGACTCCATGGTTGATGCGGGCATTCAGGATGGTGACTTGCTGGTGATCGACAAGGCTCTTGAACCGAAAGAGGGCAGTATTGCGGTCTGTTTTATTGACGGCGAGTTTACGGTGAAGCGTCTGTCGGTGCGGGATGAGGGCGTCTACCTCATGCCTGCCAATGCAGAATTCAAGCCGATCAGAATCACTGAAGATAATGAGTTTCTGGTGTGGGGCATTGTGGCATACGTGATTCATAAACCGAGATAACTACGGCTGGAGATCCCACACCATGTTTGCCCTTGTTGACTGCAATAACTTCTATGCCTCATGTGAACGGGTCTTCAACCCCGCTCTGCGCTTGCGCCCGGTCGTTGTGCTGTCGAACAACGATGGCTGCATCATCGCCCGCTCTGAAGAGGCCAAAGCGCTCGGGATCCAGATGGGGATGCCGGAATTCAAGTGCCGCCCGCTGCTGAAAAAGCATGAGGTGGCGGTCTTCTCTACGAACTTTGCCCTGTATGGCGATATGTCGGCGCGGGTGATGATGACGCTTGCCGCCCTTGTTCCAGAGATTGAAGTCTATTCCATTGATGAGGCGTTTCTCGATATGACGAGCTTCGCGCGGTTCGACCTGACGGAGTATGCCCGGCTGATTCGCCGGAAGGTGCAGCAGCATACCGGCATTCCGGTCTGTGTCGGCATGGCGCCCACAAAAACGCTTGCCAAGATTGCCAACCGGCTGGCAAAAAAGAATCCGCACTATCAGGGCGTCTGTGTGCTCAGGAGCGATGCCGAAATCAAGGCGGCGCTTAACCGCACCAAGGTTGAGGATATCTGGGGCATCGGACGGCAGTGGAGCAAGCTGTTGCAGGCAAAGAGGATTGAGAGCGCCGCTGACCTTGCCGCTGCGCCTGCTGCCTGGGTTCGAAAGCACCTGCATATTGTCGGTGCCAGAATACAGGCGGAGCTGAACGGTAAATCCTGCCTGCCGATGGAACTGGTGAGGCCTGCAAAGCAAAGCATCTGCACCTCGCGCTCATTTGGCCGCAACGTGACCTTGCGGGAGGAACTGCAGCAAGCCGTGGCGACGTTTGCGGGCAAGTGCGCTGTGAAGCTTCGAAAAGAAAATTCACTGGCCTCGCTGATTACTGTTTTTATCGCTACCAGCCCCTTCAATGATTCGTCTGAACGGTACTGGGGTACCCGAACCGCTTCCCTGCCCTGTCCAACGAATGATTCTATTGCGATGCTGAAGGCGGCACAGACGATGCTTGACGGCCTCTTTCGGGCCGGTATGAGCTACAAGAAAGCAGGAGTTATTGTGAGCGGGATCGTGCCGAAAACAACATACAGTACAACACTTTCGCTTTTCGCGGAGGAAGAGCCAGCTTCAAATGAGCAGGAGAGCAAGATCATGCAGGTGATGGACGCGATTAATCAGCGCTATGGGAGCGGTGCCGTACGACTGGCTGCGGAGAACTCGGAGAGCTGGAAGCCGCATCAGGAGCGGCTTTCGGCCCGATACACGACTCGATGGGATGATATTATTGAGGTGGACTTAAAATAGCGCCAGCCACCGCTTCAATTCCCGCCCATCCCCACCATTTCAAGAGCAAATTCATACTCCTTGTCAAACGGTAGCTGGAGTTGCTGCAGGTACTCAGGGAATGCCTTTGCCCAGCTTACATAATAGTAGGCCAGCACCTGATAACCGGTGAAGGTTTTGTCGGCTATAAGCGGGACGGTGTAGCCTTCTGTATCCGGGGTTATCCCATCCCCGCACATCAAGCCAATTTGGATTGCTATCTCATTGATCCGTGAGTCGTTCTGGTTTTTGAAATATTGAAGCGCTTCGACCATGAAACGGGTTACGGCCATGTTGATATCTTTCCCCTGATGCACCTCGGGGAAGCTCCGCATCTTCTTGTCTGCTGGTTGGATGGCGAAATAGTTCTGCAGACATAACTGCTTTGCCCAACTCTGAAGCAGCTCATATTCATCACCTGGAGTGTGGTTGGCCCGGCACTCCTCATATTCACGGTAGAATTGCTCTGCCTGCTCCCTTTCGGACGTGGTGGGCTTGTGTTCCTCTATAAGGTTCACCCCGTAACGCTTGAGAAGGTGAAAAGCATTGACCAAATGTAACGTCTTTGATTTCGATAGAATTGTTGGCGGCGCAATGGTCAGGATCTGTTCATCGGTAGTGGCGTGAATTCCCTCCTGTATAAGGCCAAGAAGCGAAAGGAACTGATCCGGCATGAGATCCGGATAGTTCTGAAAAAGATAATCCTCGATATAGAGATCAATCGGCGTGTTGTACATCTGCCCGCTCAACCCCTCAAAAAGAGTGGAGTCACTGACAAGCAGCTTGTTTTTTCCTGCCTGACGCGCTTGAACCGCAAAAAGCAGGTGTGTAAGCTCATGCATGATAAGATGATACACCGACGGGAACTCTGAATTGTATTTGACGAGGTGGTAAGTCCGGTCGTGGTTTTCGGCCAATTCAATTATTACTGCAGTCTTTAGCTCAGCATCCTCTTCGATAATAATTTTCTTGCCGCACTCATCCTCCAGCGTAGAGGCAAACGCATTGACAATATCGCCACCGACTTCTTCATCAATAATCTCATTGGCCGACTTCATGGCAGTTTTCAGCGATTGCTGATAAAGCAGATCTTTCGCCGGATTTTTGAAAAGCGCAACAATAGCCATCTCAAAAGATTCCTTGAAATTATGTTCAGCCTCTGCAAGCAAGGCAAAGGCGTAATAAATATTCGGATAAGCGGGATTGAGCTCAAAAGCTTTGTCAAGGTATTGCCGTGCCGCATCCGGTTTCCCGTTCTGGATCAGGTTGATGGCAATGAGAGTTATTTCGTTTATCGGGTGGATGATGTGCATTGGGAATCAGTGTTTTAGAAATCAGGGCGGCTGCTTTCAACAAAGCCGGTATAGTCGCCTAAGATACTCAACCAGCTACACCGGCACAATTTTTCAAAGTACTGATTTTGAACACCAGACAGAGAGTTTAAACACGGTATTATTTTCGAGCGAGTGGTTAAGTTCCAATCCGGAAATGGGGTGCGGTGATCTATCAGCTTTTCATTAAGTTTCAGGAAAAAGTTTAGTAATAACAACAACTGCTTACATGCTGTTCTGAACTCTTCGAATGGCGCACAGGTTGCCGAGCAAGCAACTCGTCAGCCAGTCGATGGTACCCGGAAAAAATGGAAAATAACAGGGAGCGAATTCTATGGCCGTTTGCGTCAACAATCATCTGAGTCGTTACGGCGGTTTGGCCGTCGGACATGAAGAGGAACAAAAACGATACTTTGAGCAGAAAAGGCTGTATGCGCTGCAAATTGAAACCACAGATGCCTGTCATCAGGGCTGCATCTACTGCTATGCCGGTTCCACACCCCGGGAGAATCACGGACTCACCACAAATGAAATCCGCAGCGTGCTGGAGGATGCGGCTGCTCTGGAAATTCGGGCCATCGACTGGTTGGGAGGCGATCCGCTCGCCCGATCTGACTGGTATGAGTTGATGCAGTATTCCCGGTCGTTGGGCATGATCAACAATGTTTGGACCAGTGGGCTGCCCTTGAAGAATAAAGAAATTGCTGCTCAGGTTTATGAAGTGACGGAGGGCGGCTTTGTCTCGGTTCATGTCGATTCCATCACTCCGGAAGTCTATGCCAAACTCCATCAAGGGGGCAATCATCACTACATCGATTCCATTGTTGAAGGGGTGACGAATATGCTCGATCTGGGCAAGCCCGCCGAAAAAATGATCAATTGCATCACCTACACCGCCCGGCAAGGCCCGGAAGACGCCATCAAAACGATGCACTGGTGGTTTGAAGAGAAAGGACTCCGCACCTGCCTGACCATGTTCAATCCCGCAGGAATGGGTGCCGAGTGGAGAGCCTTTGAGCCCGAACTTGCTGAAGTGCAGCAAGTCTATACGGAGCGCGACCGTATCAATTACGGTGGTGACAACATCTCCATCGGCGCTATGGATACCGATAAATACTACTGCGGCACGATGGCAACGGTGACCTTCACGGGCGACGTAACCCCTTGCTCGGTCATCCGCGAAGGCGTCGGCAATATCCGCTCAACGCCATTCCGGGAAATCATCGCCAACCATAGCAACACCCTCGTCCACGGAGATCTGCACGATGTCTGTAACCTGCCCGCCCCATGTAACACCTGTAGCAGCAACCCACATTGCTGGGGATGCAGGGCCAGCGCCTGGCATTACAATGGCGATGTGGACGGGCTCGATCCAAAATGCTG
>CAJAAV010000002.1 GCA_903937835.1 uncultured Chlorobiaceae bacterium
AAGACTCGTGTGGATAGCATTTTCAAATTCATCAATCAGTACCAAACCATTTTCGGCAGATGCAAAAAGAAGAGAGATAAAAAATATACGCTGCAACCCCTCACCATACGAGGTAAGATCAACTGATTCTTCAAATCGAGAGTCATCAACCAAAAATCGCTGAAGCTCTTGAACCAAACGAATATCATTGATTGTTGGTACTATCTCTTCTCTGATAAATTCAAAAATTTTTTGTAACGACTTGGAACGAACACTTTTGTGGTAAAAAGTGGAGTAATGGTAAGGCTCGTTTAGAAAAAAAGGACTACTAAAAATCGCTTTACAAAGCAGTTTGATTGAGTCTGCCTGCGATTCACGATCTCGATCTTTATAAATTCTGGTTATGGATTCCTGACCATAAGAATCAAAACGTGACGAAATTTCCACTGATGTTAAATATCGTGACATATCGAGAGAGGTACTGCTTTCCTGCATAACCGATATTTTAACCTCGGCATTTTTGTTATCAAAAACACCCGAAAGAGCAATCGTACCCGAAATCTGCTCCACCAGCCATTGTGGTTGAATATGATCTTCCGGAATTTTGCCACGTCGGCGAATCACCTCAAGAATTCCATCAAAATCGTTCTGACGAGCAAGCAGATAAATACCTTCAAGGAGCGAGGTCTTGCCGGAATTATTCAGGCCAGCGATAAGATTGACACGGGATAGTTTAGATAGGGTTAAATTTCGCAGTCCCTTATAAGCTTCAAGAGTAATTGAACTTAAATGAGAGTCTATCCTGTCAAAAAAGACAGTGGTTTGTTCTACTCCAGAAAGTCCAGAACCTCTGGCTTTATCAACTATTCCCTGTAGTGTCCCGAGTGCTTTCTCCAAGTCCGGCAAATGTGGCGGTTGAATCGCAAGACGAGTCAACGTGGCAATATCAGTATTGACAGAGTGCATTGCCATTTCAATTTTTTCGCTGAAAATGAGATCACTGTTTCTGAAAGCTCCATTGAGATCCCTGGTTTTCTGTAAATAGTCAAGCGCTCTTTCATCCTTGAGGATTTTTGAAAGTGTCGCAACGTCATCACGCTTTATAATGGCAGGATCAAGGAAATCGCCTTGCGTACCAACCAATTCCGAGCCATCATCATGTTCGACAGGCTCTCGTGACAGCCAACTAAAAAACAGGTCCCGATTTTCAGTATTGGATGATAAATAATTAGCATCATCCCATCCCAGCCACTCTTTTAACACAGTATTCCTTGCCGCTTCCCTGAAAATTGGAAACATTGACTCCTTGAACTGATCACCATAATCAGATTCACGATATTGATGGGCTAATGCCAAAGCTCTTAAACTTCGACGTAGTTCATATTTTCCAACAGGAATTCTTTTTATAATTTCATCTTCATCTAATCCGAAATCAACCCTCAATTTTTCAAGCAACTTAGCCTGATTCCATTCTGGCCATTTTCTCTTTCCACTGATATGGTTAAGACCCATCAATGTCAAATGATGTATTTCATCTGGATCATCGTAGAGGATAACTGGTACTCGACTAAAAATCTCAGGGTCTAATCTCCCTAAGTCAATATGCTTTTGCTCATACTCATGTTGCAGATACTTCAGAGCTGCAATACGGCGATTACCTTCAACGATAACAAAACTGCCCGGTGCAAGTTCTCTGACCTGAATTTGATCAACAGGGAGATAACCGTTTGATTTAAAACTATCGATAAGGTCCTGAATATTTTGATTTTTTTCTCCTAAAATCAACTTGTACGTTCTTTGGGCAACATCCTTCTCTTTAATCTTTTCATCAGGAACGTTAATTTGATCCACTTCATGGATAAGGCGGAAGTTGTTGGGATCAAGGTAAAGATTTTTAAGACTGACGCGTTTTCCTGCTGAGCTGAGAGATCTGTTATCTTCACTCATTGCAACTCCTTTCGATTTATTGCTGACTGTTTTTCAGCCAGGCTTCTGTGATAGCCATTTATCCGCTCGCCGTTAAAGACAGTGATCCAAGGGGCGGATGCAACATCCTTACCCCGGTCATTGTCCCATTTTATATTGGGTTTGTCGCTCAGGACTTCGGCCCCTTTTTTGCTGACATCGGGGACAGAGAGGGTGGTGCGAATGTTGAACCGCACGTCGTCGTTGAGGTCGGGATACCCGGCCGACGGGCTGCCGTTCGAGCGCTTTCATGCGCACGCAGATGCCGCAGGGGGCTTCCCCATCTGCGAGATTACTCCCCAGCTCCGCTTTTCCTGCCCTATTCACCAACGTCAGCTTTATTGATTTCTTCCTTTATGCAGCCTTTCAGAATATTATACTTTCTTTATCTTGACTTTCTATACTTCACTGAGATATAAAGAGAGATCAATAACGGGATTATCGAAACATCTGTAAAGTTCCTGTCAAGAAAAGACTGATTTAAAGAGTTTGTGAGTAACAATATAAAGAGATTTACACCAAAGATCATGAGAGAACAACCGATTTTTGATCGTTCCCGCGAGGGAGGCAAGGGATACAGCCTCTCCGGAAACGATTGTCCTGAACTGCCTCATGAGAGCATCCTCCCCTCAACGTTTCTGCTCAAGGCTCCAGCCGAAGTGCTGCTTACCATCTGCTGCTCATGATGGGGGGAAGAGCCCGACTGCTGCTCATTCTCCTGCTCTCTCTTCCCGGACTGGCTCATGCGAAGCCGGGCACAGAGAGGTGGTGTGCCCAGCAGATCTTCAGCCGCAAGGATTCGGGCATTGAAGAGCAACTGCAAGGCATGAGCCTGCCGGAAAAGGTGGGGCAGATGCTGATCGCACAAATTGAGCCGCACACGATCCACCCTCAGCACAAGGAGTACCATCTTCTGAGCAGACTGGTGCAGGAGGGGAAGGTTGGAGGCATCATGCTGCTCAAGGGCGACGCGCTCACCGCAGCGACGTACATCAACCATTTTCAGTCGATTGCGCCCCATCCTCTGCTGATAAGCTCGGATATGGAGCGGGGGGTGGCCATGCGCCTCAGCGGAGCAACGGAGTTTCCGCCGAATATGGCGGTGGCGGCCACGCAGGATCCGGAACTTGCCGAGGAGATGGCGGTGGCCATTGCCGAAGAGGCAACCATGATCGGGATGCAGCAAAACTATGCCCCGACGGTTGACTTGAACATCAATCCGCTCAACCCCATCATCAACACCCGCTCATTCGGCGACAGCGTGCCGCAGACCATCGCCATGTCGAACGCCATCATCAAGGGGCTCCAGTCGAACGGTATCATCGCAACGGCGAAGCATTTCCCCGGCCATGGTGATGTTTCGGTAGACAGCCATTTTTTACTGCCGGTGCTCAAGGCGGACCGAAAGCAGCTTGATGAGTACGAGCTGCAACCCTTCAGGGCGGCTATTGAACGGGGGGTCATCAGCGTCATGGTGGGTCACCTCGCCGTTCCGAAACTGACCGGCAGCATGGAGCCAGCCTCCCTTTCCAAGCTCATTGTGACCGATCTGCTCCGCAAAGAGCTGTGTTTTCATGGGTTGATTATTACCGATGCCCTCAACATGAAGGCGCTCTACAACGGCCAGAACGTTGCCGAGATCTCAGTCAAGGCGGTGCAGGCGGGCAATGATCTGCTGCTCTTCTCTCCTGATCCTGAGCTGACCCACAGCGCTGTGGTCAAGTCGGTTGAAAAGGGGGAGATTGCGATGGAGCAGATTGACAACTCCGTGCGCAGAATCCTTCAGGCAAAGGCGTGGCTGGAGATGGAGAGGCGGAAACCCGCAAATCTGAAGCAGGTCAAGAGAGAGGTGAGCCCTCCCACGCATCAGCATCTCTCGAGAAGAATTGCATCACGCGCCATCACGCTGGTGAGCGACACCAACCACGCACTACCTCTCAAACCATCCGAGGGGATCCTGAATATTCTGGTGCAGGACAAAATAAACAATGAGACCGGCAAGGAGTACATCAGGCACCTCGACAAATTTTATACCGTCAACCATGTCAGAATCAACCCCGGCACCGATAAGCTTACATACGCCAACGCTACCGAACTGGCGAAAACGGCAAAAGCGGTCGTAGTCGCCTCCTACAGCCAGTCACTGAGCAGCTCCGGCGCCCTGAAACTTTCCGCCCAACAGCAGCAGTTCATTCACTCTCTCGTCGGGATTGTACCGAAAGAGAGCCCGCTGATACTCCTGTCGCTTGGTACTCCGTATATCATCAACTATTTTCCTGAAATAAGCAGCTACCTCTGCACCTACTCGCCCACTGAAGATTGTGAGGAGTTGGCGGTCGAGGTGTTGCGGGGAGCACTGAAACCTCGGGGAGTTCTGCCAGTGTCGCTGCAGGGGCACTCCCGCTGAACATCATAGCATTATCATTATGGGAAAAACCGTTCGGGACGAATCAACCGCAAGCGCTTACTGGGGAGCAGTCAACACCTTCTGCTCATTGCAGGATGTCCACGTCATTGCCGATGCGCCGGTAGGCTGCTACAACCTGGTGGGGGTGGCGGTTATTGACTATACCGATGCCGTGCCCTATCTGGAGAACTTTACCCCGACCAGCCTCACTGAAAAGGAGATCGCCTCCTCAGGCAGCTCGGAGATTGTGAGGGAGACCATCGAAAAGCTCCAGGCACCGGGACGGCAACTGATTCTGGTCTCCAGCGCAGAGAGCGAGATGATCGGCAGCGACCACGAGCGGATGCTGACGATGAAGTACCCCGATGTCCGCTTCTTCCCCTCAAACTCGCTTGGCGAAGATGAGTGGCAGGGACGCGACCGCGCTCTGGTGTGGCTCAATCAGAACTTTGGCGACAACAGCCCCGCCTCCGCATCAACCTCCGTAAAGCCCGGCACGGTCTCCATTATCGGCCCCACCTACGGCTGCTTCAACAGCCCCTCCGATCTGGCCGAGATCAAGCGGCTCATTGCAGGAGTGGGAGGAGAGCTGCTGCACGTCTACCCTTTTGAAAGCTCGCTGCACGACGTTGCCGACCTGAAAAACTCCGACGTTCTGGTGGTGATGTACCACGAATTTGGCCACGCCCTGGCGGAAAAACTTGGCCGCCCGGCGCTCCAGGCCCCCTTCGGCATTGGCGAAACCAAAAACTTCATTCATGACCTTGGCCGCCTGCTGAAGCGGGAGCAGGAGGCCGAAGCCTTTTTGCAGAAGGAGAAACGCACCACCCTCAAGCCGCTCTGGGATCTCTGGCGCGGGCCACAGGCGGAGTGGTTCCCGACCATCCGGTTCGGTGCCACCGCCGCAAAAACCTACGCCCTCGGCCTTGAAACCTTTCTGGCGGGAGAGATGGGGATGCAGTGCCTCTTCAGCCACGATACCGCCAAAGCCGACAACACCCTCATCCGCGAGGAGATTCAGCAGAAACAGCCGCAGTTCCTCTTCGGCAGAATTGTCGATAAAATCTATCTGGCCGAACTCGACTCGAAAAGCCGATTCATTCCGGCAGGCTTCCCCGGCCCCATCGTGCGCCGCGCGCTCGGCACCCCCTTTATGGGCCACAGCGGAGCCATCTATCTCTTGCAGGAGATTGTCAACTCCCTCTACGACATGCTCTTCAGCTTTCTTCCACTCAACCGCCGCACCGCCGTTGAGGAGCCTGCGCAGAAGGTTGCCTGGAGCAGCGAAGCCAATGCCCTGTTGAACGAGATGGTGAAAAAGGCCCCCTTTATCAGCCAGATCTCCTACGGACGGGAGCTGAAACGGAAAGCGGAGCTGCTCACCCTGAAACAGGGGAAAGAGTGCGTCACGCCGGAGCTGCTGCAACTGGTCAACTGATTTGGAATATTTTAATATTATGTGTATCGTCCAAGTCCACATTACGGATCCGGGGAAAACAGTTTTAAACTGAGTAGCCCCCCCGGCCCGACAGTACTAACAGAAAGCGGCTGCATTGATATTTTCATGGAGAGAGTTTAAACTCTTCCCGTGAAGCGAAACGACAGAAAAAAGAATGTCTGACAATCAGGAACCACTGGCTGTACTAGCCCTTACCCTTCCGGACGGGAGTGTTAAAACATTTCCCACCGGCTCAACCGGCAATGACGTTGCGCTCTCTATCGGACGCAAACTTGCCCAGGATGCCCTGGCGCTCAAGGTTGACGGTGTTGCGATTGACCTCAACACTCCCCTCTCCGCCGATGCGGCAATAGAAATTATCACCTTCAGCTCCCCCGACGGGCCAAATATCTTCTGGCACAGCTCAAGCCACCTTATGGCCCAGGCAATTGAGGAGCTTTACCCCGGCAGCAAATTCGGCGCAGGCCCCTCCATCGAGCAGGGGTTCTACTACGATGTCGCCTCCGAGCACCGTTTCCGCGAAGAGGATCTCCGCAAGATCGAAGAGAGGATGCTGGAGATCAGCAAGCGCGATATACAGATACGGCGTGAAGAGATGAGCCGCATCGACGCCATAGAGTTTTTCAAGAGCGTCAGGAACGACCCCTACAAGGTTGAGATTCTTGAAGATACCCTGAAGAGTGTTGAGAGGGTTTCGCTCTACCATCAGGATGGTTTTACCGACCTCTGCATCGGGCCGCATCTGCCATCAACCAGCAAAATGAAGGCGGTTCTCCTCACCAACATCTCCTCCTCCTACTGGCGTGGAGATTCGGCTCGGGAGAATATGCAGCGCATCTACGGCATCACCTTCCCCTCTGAGAAGTTGCTGAAAGAGCATGTTGCCCGACTGGAAGAGGCCAAACGACGCGATCACCGTAAACTCGGC
>CAJAAV010000003.1 GCA_903937835.1 uncultured Chlorobiaceae bacterium
CCTTTCTATATGGAATAATTTAATATTATTTAGCAAAGAAAAAATCCCGTTTTTCTCCTAACTGAAAACTATCAACGTTAAATCCGACTCCTTCTTTGTTAAGGAGATAATCGTCAGACCTCTCTTGCATGGCTCAGGCTCTTTGTCGAAATGAACAAAACCGGGTATAGAACCTTTACTGACATGCATCTCCTGATTGGCAACTGCTACGATGGTTCCTCCCGTATTGTGCATTGTTCTCGCCGACATTTTATGCGGGTTGATATTGTCGCTCATACTTGGCACAAACAACCAGTCAAGGGGTAGTGACGCAAGAACAGCAGCGGGTTCTCCCTCGAACAAATCCTTGCAGATTGCCATTGCCATCAATCCCAAGGGTGTCAATAAACAGGTCAAAGGCGTTGGCGAACACTCTATGCCTTCCTTGCAGTTATTGAACGTGACCGATTTACGCTTGTCGCAACCAAAAAGAAATGTCCCGTCAAATCCAAGAACTGCCTCTGCATGGTTGCGCCAGCCACTTTCTGCCTGCTCATGAAAGCTGCCAAGCATAATCAAGGGAACCGACATTGCATGGTTATCATCACCCCCTTCACTCTGTCATTCAAGCTCAGCAACAATCTTTGAACGAATAACCGGAGTGATCGTCAGCTCAGGCATAAGGAGGATGTGAGCGCCCTGGTGCTTTGCTTGACGAATATAGTCGAGAGCTGTTTCCAACCGTTTATTCTCGTCACTGACACCGTCACAAACGAAGTGTTCAGGGCCCATATACGATATGTTCGGAGCAATCCCGTCAGTAAAATGCACGACGGCAATTCTGATGGTCTTGCCAGCAAAATTTTTTGCCGCCCAATCCATATATCCCTTTGGTATTCCTGTAACATCAACAGGAATACCTTGAGGATTGCTGAGTGGAACCGCACGATGGTATTTCAGCCAACAGGAAATATTTCCGAATTGCTTGCGTCTTGACGCGCCGACCGATTTCTGATAAATCGGAAGTAAATATATTAATCCGTCTCCATCGTCAAGACTGAAATTGCAAAAGTAGCCTTGGCAACTGATATCACGATGGCAGTGCTCATCAAGCGCCTGAAGCCAAAGCAAAGCATCATTTCCGACTTCCTCACCAGAAATGAGAGCACCATCCTCCCGCACGAGACAAACCATCGCCCTCTTGAAAGCTTGAACGCTTCTCTTATAACACCGTTCCCAGTCATCAAGAACCCGACGACCGTCAGAAGTTGAGGAGCCCGCAAGTCGACACAGACGGGCAAGAGCCTGCCTGTAACTTTTGACATTTATGAATTCAGCTACCTTTTCCATACATACAGCTTGCCGGTGAGTCAAGTACTTTGTAATCTCCTGTCATAAAATCAAAGCATCCTTTAATCATGGTTCAAGACAACACGAAGCTATGAGGAAAAAATAGTAAATTCGGCAACAAATTACCATAAAATTTCACCACCATGCCAACAACCATAAACGGCATCCCCTTCCACACCATCACCCTCGGCAATCCATCCCTGCCTCGCGTCGTGTTTCTGCACGGCTTTCTCGGCTCAGGCAGTGACTGGCTTCCCGTGACGAGGGAGCTTCAGAACGACTACTGCTGCATGATGGTTGATCTTCCAGGTCACGGGAGCGCCAACCTCCTGGAAACGCAACACCCGGATGATTTTTTTATCCAGACCGTTGATGCGCTTGCGGCTCTCCTGCGCCAATCAGCCTCCCCACCCTGCTCTCTGGTGGGCTATTCGATGGGTGGCCGTATTGCGCTGGCGCTGCTGCTTCGTCATCCGGAACTCTTCAGCAAGGCAGTTATTATCTCCGCTTCACCTGGGCTCAAGACTGAAAAAGAGCGAATCGACAGGCAGGAGCATGACGAAAAAGTGGCACGAAAAATTGAACGAAGCTTTGACAGTTTCATTGAGGCATGGTATGAGCAGCCTCTCTTCGCCACACTTAAAAGTCACCCGATCTTCAAGGAGGTTGAGAGCGAAAGAAAAATCAATGACCCTCAGAATCTCGCTTTGGCGCTGAGGCTTTTGGGAACAGGACGACAGCCGTCACTGTGGGAAGCGTTAAAGAACAACTCTGTGCCGGTGAGCTTTTTTACGGGAGAAAAAGATGAGCGCTACGTTGAGATTGGTCACCAAATGGTTAAGTTATCACCTCTATCCAATCTGGAAATTTTTCCGCATTGCGGCCATACCCTGCAGCTTGAAAACAGGGATTTGTTTCTGGATCGTTTGAAGCATTTTTTCAACCAGCAAGAGAAGAAGAACCAATGAGTACTGTGAACTGGATACCTGCAGGTGATTTTACGGACATTCTCTACCATAAAGCGGAAGGTATTGCAAAGATCACCATCAACCGTCCGGAGGTGAGAAACGCATTCCGTCCCCAGACTGTCGATGAGATGATTGCCGCCATGTCGGATGCAAGAAATGATGAGAAAATTGGTGTTGTCATTCTCACTGGCCAGGGAGAGAAGGCGTTCTGCTCGGGAGGCGACCAGAAAATCAGGGGTAACGCCGGTTATGCTGACGGTAAAGGGGTTAACCGTTTGAATGTTCTCGACTTCCAGCGTGATATCCGTACTTGTCCTAAACCAGTTATTGCCATGGTTGCCGGTTACTCCATCGGGGGCGGTCATGTTCTGCACATGCTTTGCGACCTCACCATTGCAGCGGAAAACGCCATTTTCGGCCAGACCGGCCCAAAGGTTGGCTCTTTTGACGGAGGATGGGGCGCAAGCTATATGGCACGCCTTGTAGGCCAGAAAAAGGCTCGCGAAATATGGTTTCTCTGCCGCCAGTACAATGCCGCTGAAGCGCTTGCCATGGGGCTGGTGAACACCGTTGTGCCGCTTGAGCGCCTCGAAGAGGAGACCGTACAGTGGTGTCGCGAAATCCTGGCCAACTCTCCACTTGCCATTCGCTGCCTGAAATCGGCACTCAATGCCGATTGTGATGGACAATCCGGCCTGCAGGAGCTTGCAGGAAATGCCACAATGCTCTATTATATGAGTGAGGAAGGGCAGGAGGGAAGAAATGCCTTCGTCGAAAAACGGAAACCTGATTTCAACAAATTTCCAAAACGACCTTGAACGCTTCGCATGTTGTTCTCTATCGATATACCATCCCTTTCACTGAGCCTGTCACCGTAAAACGGCAGCGACTGGTCCAAAGGGAGGGCATCATCATCGCACTGAGAAGTACGGATGGAGAACATATTGCCTACGGTGAAATAGCGCCTCTCCCTGGACTTCATAATGAAACCCTTGAACTGGCAGAGGCGCAGCTTGTGGATCTGCTTTCAAAACGGGGCATGACGACCCCCGATAGTTTGCCGGAAGAGCTTTACCCATCGGTACGCACCGGAGTGGAAATGGCGATGATCAACCTTGACGCTGCGATATCAGGAGTTTTTCCTTCGTTTTCTGAAACAGAAGAGGCTTTTCAACAGGTACCGGTCAATGCACTGCTTTTTGGTGACACTGCGCTGATCATGCAGCGGGCGGAGAACTATTTTGCTCTTGGATACCGCACCTTCAAGCTTAAAGTCAGCGCCGATACCCTGACAAACTCGATCAACAGCATCAGGGAGTTGCACCGCACCTTCGGCGATACGGTTGAACTCCGGCTTGACGCCAATCAGTCGCTCTCACTTGATGAAGCGATCTCGTTTGCCAAGCAGATTCCGCCGGGAAGCGTTGCCTATATAGAAGAGCCACTGCAACAGGCGGAAGGTATTGGTAAGTTTTATGCAAAAACAGCGCTTCACTCAGCACTTGACGAAACACTCTGGCAAAAACCGGAATTACTCTTCACGATTCCAACGGTCTCCCTTGCAGCGCTGATACTGAAACCAAACCGGATTGGCGGAATCTTTGTCGCACAACAATTCGCCCTCTATGCCCGCAAAAAAAATCTGCTTGCCGTGTTCAGCTCCGCTTTTGAAAGCGGCATCAGCCTGAGCTTTTACACCTGGCTGGCTGCCTCAACCGCCACAAAACCAGCCGCATGTGGCCTCGACACCTACCGCTACCTGCAACACGACCTGCTTGAGACCCCGTTTGGAGCCGAGAACGCCCTGCTTGATCCACATAAGCTCTATCGAGATGGGATGAAGGTCAAACAGAGAAGCCTTCGGCGCACTTCCTTATGGACATTATAGCCCGCGCAGCCCAACTTTTCGGCAACTCGCCCGCACTGCAAACAGCCGACAGGACTCTGTCGTTCAACGAATGCAACGCAGTCGCAGAAGGCATTGCCAGCCGTCTCAGCAGCAGAGGCATTCGCTCTGGCGATATTGTCGCCACCATTTCACCAAACACACCCGAGCTGGTCATGCTGCTTTTGGGACTCCTGAAAGCAGGGATAATTGCCGCGCCGCTGAACTACCGTTTTCCTGAACACTTGCTTGGCAACACGATTGAAAAGCTTCGGCCCAGCCTGATTTTAACCTCCGGCACAACAGCTCTAAAGGGCCGAATCAGTATTGCGGAATTTCTTGACAGCGATTCGCTCGACTCAACACTCCAAACTCCCACAATGAGCGTACAGAACAACAACGCCATTGCAAAACCTGACTTGCCAAACACAGCTCTTGATGAAACGATTGGCTGCATACCTGCCGACACAGCTCCCGTTGACAGGCATCACATTGAGGAAAACATGGCGGCAATGAACCTGCCCGTCACCATCATCCACACCTCCGCAAGCTCAGGCGAGGCAAAAGCGGCGGTTCACAGTTTTGCCAACCACTGGTACAGCGCTCTCGGTTCCAATGAAAATATTCCTTTCGGCGCAGGCGACTGCTGGCTTCTTTCGCTGCCGCTTTACCACATCGGTGGATACTCACTCCTCTTCCGGTCACTTATCTCCGGCGGCGCACTTGCTCTTGGGAAACCTGATGAATCTCTCGGGCAGTCTCTGCAAAACTTTCCACTGACCCATCTCTCCGTTGTCCCGACACAGCTTTACCGGCTGCTTGCCGACAACAAGAGCACTGCCCTGCTGCAAGCGATGAAAGCAGTGCTGCTTGGAGGCAGTTCAGCACCAAAATCGCTGATTGAGGAGGCTGTCCGTCAGCATATTCCGCTCTATCTGAGCTACGGATCAACCGAGATGAGTTCACAGATCGCCACCACCCCTGCGCCGATACATGGCATTCAGGAGAACAGCGGCAGACTGCTTCCCTGGCGCGAGCTCAAAGTTTCACAAGATGGAGAATTACTGGTAAGGGGAGCATGTCTCTTTCAGGGCTACCTCCGGGCAGGAACAATCCAGCCTCAAACTGATAACGACGGCTGGTTCCATACTTCGGATATCGGAACTGTTACCGATGACGGTACCGTCACTGTGGCAGGCCGCAAAGACAACATGTTTATTTCAGGAGGCGAAAATATCCATCCCGAAGAGATTGAAACTGCGCTGATGATGATTGACGGGATTCTTGACGCGATTGTTGTCCCGGTGAATGATGATGAGTATGGCCAGCGTCCAGTGGCATTCATCAAAACCGCTGAAGAGAATAATCCTGATGAGGCCACGCTCAGCAAAGCCATGCACTCCATGACGGGGAAGCTGAAAAGCCCGACACATTACTATCGGGTAGAGGAGTGGGCAACACTCCCGGGATCACAGAAAATCGACCGCGGATTTTACAAAAAGCTCAGCCTCTTGCCGCCTGACGCTTGAGCCTGCGCACAGCATAGGCTCCACCAAGACCGGCTATCGGCGCATAAAAAACACCCGAAAAGGCCATATTCATCAGGATATCCGTGAAGCTTAACGAAACCGGAGCAATGGCAAGCTTCTCAGCGGCAACAAGTGCCTGCACCTGCTCCTGAAGCTCAGGACGCCCTTTGGCCATCTCAAGTGCCCAGTCGATTACAAGGGCAAGACTCTCTGTTCCTGGCCTGTAATGCAGAAACTCCATAAGAAAAAAAGTAACAACCTCGGAGAGTACGCCGCCCATAAAACCCGCCATGCAACCAAGCGCAAAAGCCTCCCTGAAGGTCAGTGTCACCTGAAAGCGAAGGATAGTGTTATGAAGCGAAATCACACCAGCAAGAAAAATTCCGACAAAGAGAAAGACATTTACCAGGGTCAGGTAGGGAACCGTGGTCGTAAGGATAACAAGTAAGGCACCAAGCAGAACAGCGTAGAGTTTACCCTCAACAGGCAAAAGAGATTGAACCGATTTTTCAGCAGTCATATACCTCAGGAAAATTTTTCATTCAGGAAATCCTCCATCGTATAGAAACCCGGAGCTGTTTTGTGGCGCAAGGCAAGCCAAGCGGCCGCTTCAACGGCACCAGAGGCAAAACCGGAGCGGTTTTTTGCTGTATGAGAAATCACAATTTCATCAGCATCCGAATCAATAAATGCGGAGTGCTTTCCAAAGACACTTCCAAGCCTCAGAGAGGCAACCTGCAGTTCGTCTGGCGCAAGCTTTTTATCATCCGAAAGCTGACGGACAACAGTTTTTTTGCGGCTGTTGACCGAGAGAATCATGTCAGCCGCCCTCACCGCAGTACCACTTGGAAAATCAGCCTTGCCGGTATGATGCTGTTCGGCAAAAGCGATATCGAACTGCGCAAAAGGTGAGATAAGCCTCGCGGCCTCACGCACGGTGCGCAAAAAGATGTTGACCCCCAGCGAAAAATTGGCCGAGTAGAGCAGAGAAGCACCAGCCGCCGTTATCTGCTGTTTCACCTCTTCCTGCATATCATCCCACCCCGTGGTACCCACAACAACCGGCACACCCGAAGCGAGCATGGCTGGCAGATTGGCAAGAAAGGCCTCTCTGACCGTAAAATCTATAATGGCATCACTCCCCTGAAAAACATCAGTCGAAATAGTGGCATCAACATCAAGCACAGCGAAAACCTCATGGTTACCAGATTGCCGAATCACCTGGGCAACCTGCTGGCCCATTCTTCCATTCCCAACAAGGGTAAACCTCATCTTCCGTTATTATATTTTGTTTATGTCGCCCAAAACCCTCAGTCGTGGCGCATGATTTCAAGAAGCCGGTCAAGATCGTCATGTGAGAAGTATTGGATATGAATCTCCCCCTTGCCCTCTTTCTTTTCAACAATGCGAACCTTTGTGGCAAGGTTGTTTCTCAACAGCGATTCAAGCTCGGTCAGGTGCGACGAGCGCTCCGATGAAGCTGCCTGAAGAGGTTTTGACGACTGGTCCTTGAACATGCGGTTCACCAGGGCTTCTGTCTGACGAACAGAGAGCTGATTGGCAAGAATCTGTTTCCAGACTTTTAACTGTTGCTGTTCACCGGGAAGATTAATAAGCGCCCGTGCATGTCCAGAAGAGATCTCCCGGTTTCTTATACTGTCCTGAATCTGCAGCGGCAGTTTAAGCAGTCGCAGAAAATTGCTGACCGTCGAGCGGTTTTTACCCACCTTTTGCGCTATCTCCTCCTGCGACAGATTGCACTTCGTTGTCAGGCTCTTGAGGGCAAGCGCAATCTCAATGGCATTCAGATCTTCGCGCTGAATATTCTCAATCAGAGCAAGTTCCAGCTTGCTCGAATCATCATGGGCTTCAATGACATAAGCAGGAATAAACTTGAACCCGGCGAGCATGACAGCCCTGAGCCGCCGCTCTCCACTGATGAGCTGATAGCCATCTCCATCCCGGCACACCGTGACAGGCTGAATAACTCCATTTTCAATAATGGAATTCTTCAGCTCTTCAAGAGCAGTTTCATCAAATTCTTTGCGAGGCTGAAACGGATTGGCACGTATTTTTTCGATCGGCAGGCTGCCGATACTTCCCTCTTGGGCAAGTTCCTGCTCCTCATCCTGTTGAGTAACAGAGACAAAGCCTTCATCCGGAATAAGCGCTTTAAGGCCTCGGCCCAACGCATTTTTAGGCATATCACCCATCAGCTTTCCAGTCAGCTACGGCTGACGAACTTTAAATTTTTTAATATTGCCGTCCCTCTCAAAAATCTCCTGAGCCAGATCAAGGTAGTCTTTCGATCCTATACACTGTGCATCATAGAGCAGAGCAGGTTTACCATGGCTCGGCGCTTCAGAAAGCTTTACATTCCTGCGGATATAGGTCTTGTACACCTTGTCCTTGAAAAACTTCTTCACCTCTTCGGCAACCTGCGATGCAAGACGAAGCCGCGCATCATACATGGTTACCAGAACTCCTTCAATTTCCAGTTTCGGATTAAGATGTTTGCGGACGATACTGATTGTATTGAGCAGTTTTCCCAAACCCTCAAGCGCATAATATTCCGCCTGAACCGGAATAAGTACGGAATCCGCCGCAGTCAGTGAATTAAGGGTGATCAGCCCAAGCGAGGGTGGACAATCTATAATAATGTAATCGTAAAGATCGCGAATACCCTTGAGCGCTTTCTGCATCACATACTCGCGTTCCCGCATATTCACCAGTTCGACCTCCATCCCGACAAGATTAACATTGGAAGGAAGAACATCAAGGTACTCCAGGCTGGAGGATTTGATGGCATCCTGTATGTTTCCGCCTTTTACCATCACCTGATAAAAAGTATTATCAATCTCATCGCCGATTTCAAGACCGAAGCCAGAGGTAGCATTGGCTTGAGGGTCAATATCTATAAGCAATGTCCTGAACTCAGAAATAGCAATAGAGGCCGCTATATTGACAGAAGTGGTTGTTTTTCCTACCCCACCCTTCTGGTTTGCAATCGCAATGACTCTGCCCATGTACCAACCAGGGAAATTTTCAGCAGTTGAAGTTTTATCATATCCTGGTACATTATACTACTTACATCAACCATTACAAATTTTAATCTTGCTTCATGGAACGGCTGGAAAGACAATTCTATGAAACACCGACACTTGAACTTGCTGAAAAACTGCTCGGAAAAATCTTTGTCCGCATACTGCCGGGAAATATCAGGCTGAAAGGCAGAATTGTTGAAACAGAGGCCTATCTCGGCCAGCAGGACGAAGCCTGCCATGCATGGAGGGGCAGAACCACAAGAAACCAGATGATGTACCGGGCACCCGGCACCATGTATGTTTATTTTACCTATGGAAGCCATTATATGCTCAATATTGTCAGCGAACCTGAAAACAGCGCCGGTGCGGTACTCATAAGAGCAATGGAACCTGTTGAAGGCATCCCGTTTATGGAGTCACAAAGAGGGACAGGAATTATCACCAGTCTGATGAACGCCCCCGGAAAACTTGCCAGAGCATTTGCCATTGACGGCAGTTGCAACGGAAAAGATCTGTTCGGTGAAGAGTTTTTTGTGGAAGATGCTCCCCCGCTGCCAAAAGAGATGATCGGCTCCAGTAACAGAGTAGGAATTTCAAGAAGCCGGGAACTTCCATGGAGAAAATTCATTCGCAACAATCCTCATGTTTCCAAAGGTAAAGTTACGTGTATGTAAAAAAAGAAAAGCATATTGGAAAGTTCCAGAAAATAACTCTTTTTGAGACTGAGCCTTTCTGTCTGGAAGTGGCCATAATCCACACTAAACGTTGCC
>CAJAAV010000004.1 GCA_903937835.1 uncultured Chlorobiaceae bacterium
CACCTCCATAAAAAAGTAATTTTTCACCTTGACCCACTTCCCAAAATAAGAAAAGCAACCGTTGTGGGGGGGCCTCCCGCAGCACTTGCAGCAGGAGAGATTGAACACATTTTCAGCCCGGTGACGAAACAGCTTTACACGAATACCACTGGAACAAAAGCCCTTGAAGCACTGATAACAGAATACCGTAAAAAAGGATACTGCCTTGTCACCATCAAAAGCTGTTCCCTGAAAGATGGCACCCTGCACGTCAATGTTTCTTCTGGAAAAACGGACGGCATCGAGATCCGCAGGGACAAAAACATTACCGGTATCACTCCTGTAATGAGGGAAATAAAAATCGATACTACTCATGCGCTCCGCATCCAGAAAGCTGAAGAGTCTGTCAATAATCTTTACGAAACAGGGAGCTTCAATCGTGTATCCATCTTCGCAAAGCCAGCCGCAGCCTCTGTGCCCGGAAGCAATCCCCTGCTTAACTTTTCTCTTGAAGAAAAACCACCGTCAGTGCTCCGGCTCGGTTTGCGCTATGATGAAACAAGCAACGCCCAGTTCCTCGTCGATGTCAGAAACGAAAATCTCGGAGGAACAACCAACTCATTCGGCGGCTGGCTGAAAGCAGGAAGAAAAGGTTCCGTAGTTAATCTTGAACTTAATATGCCAAGGATAGGTGAGTCCCACTTCACGATGGCTTCACGTCTTTTTTATGACGAGCATGTTTTTGAACATCGCGATGTTTCAGGAGCTCTCAATAATTACGGAATCCAGAAGTACGGTATCGGCAACGCTTTCGGCACAAGAATCAGAAAAAACGGTCAGTTGATTGCCGAAATCACCCTGCAAAACGTCCAATCCTGGGCTGAAAAGGATAACCTTGCAGCGCTGAGCACCGCAAATAACACGATGCTCTCCATCGGCACACAATTTACCCTTGATTCGAGAAACAACTCATTGACCCCAACTTCGGGAACGTATACAAACATCAAGTATTCAGTGACTCCGTCAATTTTAGACAATCATAATATTTTCTGGCAGGTATCAGGTAATCATGAAGAAAATATCCCGCTCACTGGCAAAACAACCCTGCAGCTTTCGGGGCTTTTCGGTCTGAGCAGCAGCAACATGCCATTGTCAGAGAAATTTTTCCTTGGGGGCCCTGGAACAACCTACAGCCAGCGTTTTATAGGGTTGAAAGAAAACGATCTTCCCTGCAATAATATGGCGGCTGCAGGAATACATCTTGGCTACAAGCCATCAGTCGCCATTCTCTTTCCTACATCGCTGCTCCTGCATTACAATGTCAGCAATGTCTGGGAAAATCTGGACGACATCTCCTCTGCTCACCTTATTCACGGTATCGGAACAAGCATGATATGGGAAACTCCTCTTGGGCCGGCAATGTTTACCGTTTCAAAAGCGTTCCCTTTTCTTGCAGAAGCAAGTAATACAGCATTCACCTCCCTGAAATTTTCACAGACCATTATTTATTTCAGTATTGGTCATAACTTTTGAGCAGAACTTTTTTGTACTTTTACGCAGCGGTCAACTCCAAAACACTGCGAGACATCAGACACGGTAACATTCTTATAATAAACGAACAACACAGCATGGACACACTGCAAAAACCTCATATACTTGTCTGTAATGATGACGGCATTGAAGGGGAGGGAATCCATGCACTTGCGGCTGCGATGAAAAAAATCGGCAGGGTTACCGTCGTTGCACCTGCAGAACCACACAGCGGCATGAGCCATGCCATGACACTCGGTACTCCGTTAAGAATCAAAAAGTTTTTGAAAAACGGTCGTTTTTTTGGATACACCGTTTCAGGCACACCGGTCGACTGCATCAAGGTTGCTTTAAGCCATATTCTACAGTCGAAGCCCGATCTTATTGTATCAGGCATCAATTACGGAAGCAATACCGCAACAAATACCTTATATTCGGGAACAGTAGCGGCAGCTCTTGAGGGAGCTATCCAGGGAATTATCTCTCTGGCATTTTCGCTGACAACTTATGAAAATGCTGATTTTACCTACGCAGGAAAATTTGCACGCAAACTGGCCAAAAAAGTACTTCTTGAAGGACTACCACAAGACACCATTCTTTCCGTCAATATTCCGAATGTGAAAGAATCGCAGATTGCCGGGATCATGATCACCGAACAGGGGCGTTCGCGTTGGGAAGAAGATGCCATTGAACGAAACGATATGTTTGGCAACCCCTACTACTGGCTGAATGGCACCCTGCGGCTGCTTGACGATACCCTGCACAAAGATGAATTCGCTGTTCGGCACAATTATGTGGCCGTTACACCGCTTTCTTGCGATCTGACCAATAACGGGTATATCAGCACCCTTGAACAATGGAACCTGCAAAAATAAAACAGTGAACACCTTTCTCCTTGACTACAAAAATATCCTGACACCAAAAAAAGGATTTTCAAAGCTTTTCCGTGACTATACATCGGACGGCCCCGAACGCTCCAAACTGATTTCAGAATGTTTTCATCTTGATGACCAACAAGAGGCAGATTACTACCGACAGCTCGGATTGCTCGGTTCGAGAACGTTTGATCGGGAAACTCTTGTTCGGCTTCTCTCGCGGCAAAACAGCCGCTGGGGAGGCACCGCACGCCAGCTCAGGGAGATCGAAAAGCTCCGCTCACCACGATGTATGGCCATAGTAACCGGACAGCAACTCGGACTGTTTACCGGGCCACTCTATACCATTTACAAAGCGCTCAGCGCCATTATTTTTGCCGAACGTCAAAACGCACTCTTTCCCGAATACGATTTTGTCCCGATCTTCTGGCTTGAAGGAGAAGACCACGACTATGACGAATCGGCCCACACCGCCATTTTTTCTGAAAATCAGGTTGCCCACTTCAAACAGGAACCTTACAGGCGTATGCCGGAACAGATGGTTGCCAACACCTGCTTCGGCGAAGAGATCAACCGTACCATTGAGGAGTTCCTGAGGCTCTTGCCTGATTCCTCCCACAAGCAGACTGTTTCGGATATCCTCACGGAGTGTTATTATTCGGGGAGCACCTTCGAGATAAGCTTCGCCAGCACCATGATGCGGCTCTTCAGAGAACAGCCGCTGATTCTGCTTTCGAGTCAAGATCCTGAGTTCAAGAGGCTTTCGTCCACCATCTTTTTGAGAGAGCTCTCATCCTCCCCAGCATCCTCCTATAATGTCGTTTCGCAAAGTACCCGTCTGGAAAATCTCGGCTACACAGCACAGACAAAACCAAGATCCGTCAATCTGTTTTATATCAACCATCATGGGCAACGACAAAAAATAGAGCAACCTTCAGAAAACTCTTTCTCGATTGTACCCGACAAACAGCACTATTCAAAGCATCAGATGCTTGAACTGTGTCAGGATCACCCTGAACAGTTCAGTCCAAATGTCGTTCTCAGACCGATTGTTCAGGACTTCGTCCTGCCTACTTTTGCATGCATAGCTGGCCCTGGTGAAATAAGCTATCTGGCGCAGTACCGAAAAAATTATGAACACTTCGGAATCACTATGCCGTTTATTATTCCCAGGGGAAGTTTTACTCTTGTTGAACCGAAAATAAGCCGGATCATGGACAGACTGCTCCATGTCATCGGAAAACCCGGATTTTCACGGAAGCAGATTTACCTTGCTGTATTCGGCGACCTTCAACAGTTGAAAAAAAATGCCGTCGGCATCGCTGAAAACCCTCAACTTGACGCATTGTTCGAAAAAACAAAAGAGGATATTCATCGGGCTTTTGCCACTCTTGGGCCCGTGCTCGCAAAGATTGACCCCACCCTGGAGCCGCTCCTGGCCGCTTCAGCCGTCCAGTCGACTAAAATTGTCGAAAGTATTGAACAAAAAGCATGGAAGGCCAGCAGACGCAAACACGAAGAGTTGCTTGAGCAAATTCTGAAAGCAGAAACCGCACTGTTTCCGGAAGGAATACCACAAGAACGGTTAATCAATGTTTTTTATTATCTCAACAAATACGGAATGGAACTGATCGACACCCTGAAGAATTTGCTTAACGGACACTCAACTGAAGCCCATATCATTGTGGAGCTGTAGACGAGCAGACATCCTTTTGTTCGTCACCCTCCTTTTGCAGCAGGTGACAGCAGTTGCAAACAATACGATGAAGGTCAGCGGACGAGGCCTCTTCACAAATTTTTGTAACCGCATCAGCAATCTCCTTGCGGTAGCTCTTGCTCTTCAGAGATTGCATGCCACGCTTTTTATGAATATACTGAGAGATTGCTGCGGGAGTGACACCAAGCTTCTTTGCCGCCTGCGATTGGGTCATTCCGGTTTTTACAAGCTCGATGGCAAGATCCGCCCTGATTTGAGGAAGATAGTACCACACCGCTTTTTCACAGGGAAATATCACGATAACACTCTTTTGACGTTAACAGGAAGAAATACAACAATCTCATTCAGCGTTTTCCGGGAATAATGACATTTTCATTCAAATCAATTGCAAGCTGGTCTCTTGTCGTACTGATACTCATGCAGTTTGCGCCGCTGAAACGAATCAACCCACCGGTAGTTTCCGTCATCCAACTCCCCCGTTTGATAAAAAGCTCACTGAAAAAAGCATGTTATGACTGCCACTCGAATGAAACCCGATGGGATACCGTTGCCTACATTGCGCCAGCATCATGGTTGGCCTCAAATACAGTGGCTTCAGGCAGAAATGCCCTGAATTTTTCAGAATGGAACATTCAAGACATGGCGAACAACCAACAAAAAACAACTAAAATCCAAAAGGTGATTTCGGAAGGATCTGCTCATCAAAAGCTCTATTACCTCTGGAAACCGGAAACTCGTCTCACCGTTAAGGAAACAGAAACACTCCTTCAATGGCTGAACCAACGCAATGGAAGAACAAGAGTCTCTCCTTAAAAATTCAGCGAATAACCATCAGGATAAAAATTTTTGATTATTGCAATTGCCTTTTCTGGACTATCTTCAACGTAAATAAATTCAAGATCGGCAGCACCGATATAGCCCTTCTCTTTCTGCATGGTCTCCTGAACCCATCGGTAAAATCCCTCCCAGTAACTTCTGCCCAACAAAATAACAGGGAACCGTTCGCTTTTCCCAGTGTATATAAGCGTAATGGCTTCAGATATTTCATCAAGCGTACCAAAACCACCAGGCAAAGCGATGAATGCCTGTGCGTATTTTATGAACATAACCTTGCGCACAAAAAAATACTGAAAACTCACCAGTTTGCCGTGATCAATATATTTATTTGGCTTCTGCTGGTTTGGAAGTTTGATATTGAATCCAATAGATACACCACCAGCGTTTTGGGCGCCCTTGTTTGCCGCCTCCATAACACCCGGGCCACCCCCTGTTATCACTGAAAACCCTTCCGCAGCAAGGAGACCGCCAAGTTTTTCAGCAAGAAGGTACTCCGGGCTTCCGGCATGCACCCTTGTAGAACCGAAAACGGTGACGGCTGGTCCTGCATCAGACATCATTTCAAAACCGCTGACAAATTCCGCCATAATTTTGAACACTCGCCATCCGTCAGCCATGAAATCACTTTCGCGGTGTACACCGGAATGCGGCGGAACACCATCCCCTCTCCTCTCATCCTCTGTCCCTGAAGGACTGCGATAAATATCCATACACTCACATCCTCTGAATCAAATACTACAGTTCAAGAAAATTCCTGATAATTTTTTTCCCCTCGGCAGTCATGATGGATTCGGGATGAAACTGGACACCATAAAGCATAAACTGCTCCGAATCCATACCCATTATCACTCCGTCCTCAGTCCATGCCCGGATTACAAGCGTCTCTGGAAGTGTTGCCCGTTCAACAATGAGAGAGTGATACCTTGTGGCCAAAAAAGGATTATCAACACCCCTGAAAATCCCGCAGTTGTCATGATAAACCATTGAGGTCTTGCCATGCATAATGCTGGATGCCCTCACCACGTTTCCTCCAAGAGCGGCGCCGATCGACTGATGCCCAAGACAAACCCCGAGAACGGGAATCCTGCCTTTGACAGCATGAATCAACGGCACAGAAACGCCTGCATCGCAAGGAGTACCGGGACCAGGAGAAATAACAATTTTTGAGGGAGCAAGTGCCAGTACCTCATCGACAGAAAGCTCGTCGTTACGGTATACCTCAACTGTTTCGCCGATCTCGCCGATATACTGCACCAGGTTATAGGTAAAAGAATCGTAGTTATCAACAACAAAAATCATGTGGTCATACTTAAGAGATTATACAAAGAGACGATCCGAACTCTCGAATCCTGCAACGAAACGAAACATCGACTCATAGGCGAGGCTCATGGTAACCTTACGGCGTGCCATTACCTTCCGTGCAGTATCAACCGCTTTTTCAATATCATAGTTCTCAAAACCTCCACTCCCGCCCCACGAAAAAGAGGGGATCTCTTTGGAAGGAAATCCCCCGCCAAAAATATTGGCCCCTGTTCCTGCCACAGTTCCGGTATTGAACATTGAATTGATTGAACTCTTGCTGTGGTCACCCATTAAAAGCCCAAGAAACTGTAATCCCGTCACCTTTAACTGGCCATTGATGAGCAAGTTAATCTGACTATAATTATTCTTGAGGTCGCTCGTATTGGTCCCCGCACCAAGATTACACCACGATGAGATATAAGAATGGCCAAGAAAGCCGTCATGCTGTTTGTTGACAAAAGGTTCAAGAAGAGAATCCTCAACTTCACCGCCAACTTTGGATGCCATCCCTATGGCAACATTGCTGTACAATTTTGCACCGATTTTCGCCCTCGACCAGGGAGCAAGATATACATTCTGCATCAGCACCGCCTGCGGATCAACAATCGCTCCAGCCCCGACGGCGACAAATCCTTCATCAGCATCAAGTACCGCTCCAGCCCGAACAACAGCTCCGGGAGCAACATAGATATTCGAACGATTGACAATAGAAACTGAAGGATGCACATCTCCCTCAAAACGACCAAGTTCAAGCGTTTCAGCATCCCGCAACATCTCATCAGCATGAAAAACCGTCACATCCCATAGATTATCGATAACCCTGAAACCTGTTACCGCTTCTGTAACAAGCTGTCCTGCAAGAATGGATGAATCAAAAAGGTCTGGCATCAAACCCGCAGCAGTAGTAATAAGAGAGCTGTCCACTCTTGCAAACAGCAGATTATCACCCTGCATATAAGCCGTCCCCGAATCAAACACACCTTCAATAATCACTCTGGCTGCCGCTTCATCACAGACTATACGTCCATTGACAAGCAGCACCTCTTTTTCTTCGAGACGGTTGACGGTGTATTCCGGGTGCTGTTCAGCATAAAAAGAAGCAAGATAGCGGCGAAGATGCCAGGTAAGCGTCACACGCCCTCTCGTCGAATGCTCAAGCTTTTCCTGAAGAGAACGAAAACCGGTATAAAGTCCGTAAACAGGTTTAAGATTGACAAGTGGCATCAACTCCAGAACCCTGGTATCTTCAAAAACAATAACCTGCATAGTCCAAATTCCCTCTCTGTTACATATTGTTTCCTGCTGTCATGTTACACATCAAACAAAAAGCTGCGACTGAATATAAAAAAAGCCGGGAATATGACATTCAATCCTCACTACCAGATTTATCTCCACTGTTTTTATGAATAAAATGCTGTTTATAACGTAAAAAAAGCCAACTCTCTGTTTTCTTCCCATTTTTCAGAAGTAACCATTGTTAATTACGTTTAAGTTTAGCATTTTTATTATGTTAAATACCGAATCGACAACAATCCGTATCGTTATAACACACACTCCAGGCAATGGAACCACAAAAACAGCCAATAGCTACAACAACCAAAAAAAGCCACTGGAAGTGTCATCACCCTGCCGCAGAATATACCAAATGGATGAGTGTGATTGATGGCAATATCGTCCACACCTGGATTGATGTAGAAACAAGATCAGATATTATTCTGGACTTCATGGACATCGAGCTCTTGCAGGTTGTGCTCTCTGAATCTGATCTTCTGAGCAGGCAATTTCACATCCTGTTTGATCTTGACCATATCTCCGACATTACCTTCAACTACAAAAAGGCGATTACCAATCTCTTTTTTAACTGGAGTCCAATCCTCGGGGTTATAGTGTTTTACAATATTCCAGAATCCATGCGCATAATCGTGGAGACTTTTGCTGCAATAGCTCCTCAAAATATTTGCGTCATACTGGAAAAAACCTATGAAAAGAGTATTGAAAATATAAGGGCGTTTAAAGCAGGGAAACTTACCGCCAGAGAACCCGATGCCGAGAACAACAACCTGCAAGCTTTGAACAAAAAGTTTCTGGAAACCATAGGAAGAATTTCCTGGCTTAATATGCTTGACCAGAGCATAACAATACCTCCCAATGGTCATCCCTATTATCCTTTTTTCAAGGCAATAGACTCCATGCGCTCAGACCTTATAGAAAGAGAAAGAGAAAAAGAGAACGAAGTTCAACTGCTTAAACAAGACTTTGGACATAGAATAACCCAATTGGTTATAAAAACGAATGCACAATCGGAGGTGAACAACAAGTCCTCTCGCGAAAGAGAAATAGAAATAGCCGATCTTACAAAAAGAATCAAGACACTGGAGATGGAACTGACAAGAGTTTCGACAGTACTTGATGACAACAAAAGAGGAGTGCGCAACCTTTTTGAAAAGATATCTTCAGTTGACATTGATCCCGGCGTAAAAAGAGCTCTGACCAATTCGTGCTTGAGCCTCATCGAGAAGGAAGTAATCGAAAAACAACTGAACAGAGAGACCACTGAGTCCGATTCAATTTTTTTATCCAGACTGCAGAAAATATTTCCCAACCTTAACCAGCGAGAATTGAGAGTCAGCCTGCTGGTCAAGTTGAACTATGGCACCACGGAGATTGCCAGTTCCATCGGTTTATCAACCAGAGGAATGGAAAGCATACGTTACAGAATTCATAAAAAGTTGGGCCTTGGGAAACACCAGTCAATCAAGACCTTTCTCTCAGAACTCGATATAACGTAACCTATAACACAGAAAGTCCCTGTGAAACGGCCGAAATCGTAATCCTGCCACAAATGCCGTCATACACTTCCCCGTCCAGATGCATGACATCCGGATTCTCAAGCATCACCTCCACAGCCTTCGCCTTGCAGTATATAACCTGTGGGTCAGTGATATGGCTCCCGCAGAGATATTTGAACGCATAGCGAAAAAATTTATGCTTGGGCACCGCCTTGAGAATACAGATATCAAGCAATCCGTCTGACAACTCAGCGTATGGAGCTATCCTGAATTTCCCCCCCTCAATTTTTCCATTTAAAACTGAAAACGCAAAAACAGGCTCGTGAAGCTCCAGAAAAGAGTTCTCCAGGGTAATCTTGATACCCATTGTCAAAGGCGTATAATCAAAAAGCACGCTAAAAAGAGCATAAACGTAACCAAGCTCTCCTTTTAACCAACTCGTCCGTTTAACGCTCCTTGCAATGCGCCCGGTAAAACCGATGCCAAGAGAATTGATAAAATACCGATGCTCGATACCATAAAAAACACTCCCTATATCAATTATTTTGCTGTTCTCCTCAAAAAAACGAGTGATGCCAGAGTATAACTTGTTTTTGGGATGCAGAGTTTTAATAAAATCATTAGCCGAACCAATGGGTACAATCCCGATCGTTACGCCTTCTCCAGCAACAGCATTGACCACTTCATGAAGCGTTCCATCTCCTCCACACGCAATCATACAGGTGCCCTTCCTTTTCTCAGAACGAGCAATATCCCCTGCGTGACCAGCATAAGTTGTCGTGAACAGTGCTGAGTCTGTCCGTCCTGATACCTGTGCTTTAAGCCATTCTGCCTTGCGCGAAGCACGACCTTTGTCTGCTGCAGGATTAAAAATAAAAATGTAACGCAAAAAGTTATTCATTATGCTGAAAGTTGAAAAAACACGCCATAATAAACGAAATAACTATACGGTAATTATACGGCAATTATAGCGCTAAAGTAGTTCTACAATGAATTCGCTCTATTAATAAATGACAAATCACAAGAAAAAATGTTCCTCTGAAGTATAAAAAAAAGAAAGAGGGTGTTTTTCTTTAGAATTACGAATATTCTCTTGTGTTTATGTAAAAAAAAACAAATATTACTGTTGTGAACACGGCAGCAGTAAAATATAGGTAATTAAACACAAATACAGTATAAATAGCTATGGAAGCACTATAAAATTACCTATCTTGCCTACAGTTGGAGTTGGAGTTGTGTTTTTGGTTTTTGAGTTCAATAGTCAGGAAATGATTGGTTGGCTTTGTCATAAGAAAGTGTTCGGAACCAAATAAAAATGGAGGTAACAGATGGGGTAAACGCGGGATAAATAAGTCCCCGGAAAGATCAAGAAAATAAGGAGTGTTACAGGAAGAACCTTTGGGAAGTATCGGAATTCTTGGGTGCTGTTGCAAGAACATACCGATTTCACAGGTCTTAACAGCGTAAAGATGATATCATAAATCGAATAACCCGGATGATTACTACAATGCACACACAAACAGAACAGAACAAAACTTCCATTGAGTACGAAAAAGAGATCGGAGATCTCAGGACAAGAATTGCGAATCAGGATTTGGAGCTGACAAGGGTTTCGACGGCAATCGCTGAAAAAACAACCTCGTTACGGAATCTCCTTGACCAGATACACGCTCTTGAAATTGATGGCAGCGTAAAAAGAATGATGACTGATTCATGTTTAAGTCTGATTGAGACCGAAACCATTGAAAAACGTCTCAATATAGAATTGACCGAGTCCGATTCGTTTTTTTTATCGAAACTACAGAAGAAACATGCCAACCTTAACCAGCGTGAGCTAAGAATAAGCCTGCTGGTCAAGTTGAATTATGACACAAAAGAGATTGGTCGCTCTGTAGGCATATCGACAATAGGAATGGAGAGTATCCGCTACAGAATGCATAAAAAACTTGGCCTTGGAAAACATCAGTCAATCAAGACCTACCTTTCA
>CAJAAV010000005.1 GCA_903937835.1 uncultured Chlorobiaceae bacterium
ACTCTTTCCCTACACGACGCTCTTCCGATCTCCTCCGACTGGAAAGAAGGCAAAGCTACAGCTCCTCAGACGGGTATTTCACACGCCTTCAAGGTGGTGAAGCTCGAATCCTACGAAGATACCCTCAACAATCTCGAAACCAGCCGTACCAGACAGCAGAAACTTGCT
This sequence comes from uncultured Chlorobiaceae bacterium, assembly GCA_903937835.1. Taxonomy (GTDB): domain Bacteria; phylum Bacteroidota; class Chlorobiia; order Chlorobiales; family Chlorobiaceae; genus Chlorobium. The sequence goes on from CAJAAV010000005.1 coordinate 169, forward strand.
CTCGATTCGCCTGAAGCCCAGGGTGCTGACAGCTTCAGGGAGCACTATCTCCTGCACTACATGCTTGACGTGGAGACTCGCGGCAGTCAGTCACTGCTTAACGTTCAGTCCTTCACTGACCCAACAGCATACAAGCTCAAGGTGAAGCGTCCCGGTTCAGATGAAAGCGGAGAAGTGAACATTGATCTTCTTGAGACCTTTAACTGGCTGATTGGCCTTACGGTTCAGCACATTGCGGCCCCGCAAAGCTTCAGTGCCGCTTTCGAGCGCGACAGCGAAAAGCGGTTGCGCCTGAATGGCCGCCTCAGGCAGGAGGAGGGTGCTCCCTGGTGGTTCCGCACGGTCACCGGCAGAACACCCGATGGACGAAAAGCGCTCATCATCTGGCGCAAACTTACCGGTGAACCGGAGCAGGACAATCTGGTGCTGGATGAGTGGTTCAGAAAACATGCTTACTCTACGAGGGGTACAGACTTTGACCTCATCTACGTCAATGGCGGCAATAATCTGCCCAATGTTCGGCGTGATGATGAAACTTGGAAAGTGCGCCTGATTGAAGAGGATTTTCACCGGCTTATGTTTGAAAACAGGGAGGGGGTATAAGCATGGCAACTCCTGCGTTATTTTCATTGTCGTTCGAGCAACTGGTTTTGGCTATCGGGCAGGTTCATGCTGAACTGGCGGCACAAGCTTCGCGGGCGGTCAACACGAGCCTGACCCTTCGCAACTGGCTTATCGGTTGCTATATCGCTGAATATGAACTCAATGGCTCCGACCGGGCTGCGTATGGCGATAAGGTACTTTCAGCACTTGCCGGGCGGCTGCATGACGTCAGCAACTGCAATCGCCGCCAGCTCTATGACTATCTTCGATTCTACCGAACCTACCCGCAGATTGTGCAGACACTGTCGGCACAATTGCGTCAGTTGCTGCCATTGTCAAAGCTTGACCAATTCGAGAAAGTGCCGACGCCGTCGGCACAATTGAAGCTTGCTTCAGATACATTGCTCTCCCGCCTCTCCTACAGTATGTTCAAACTACTGGTTGGGCTGAACGATGCGACCAAACGCAGCTTTTATGAGGTAGAGTCTATTCAGGGAAGCTGGACGGTGCGTGAGCTGAAACGGCAGATTCACAGTCTCTACTATGAACGTTCCGGCCTTTCCCGCGACAAGCAAAAGCTTTCGAGGCTTACTCACCAGCAGGCAGAGCGGCAAGGCCCTCTCCTTGATATCCGCGATCCCTATCTGTTTGAATTTATCGGCCTGAAATCCAAAGAGGTCATGGGAGAATCGCAGCTCGAAGATCTGCTTATCGATAAGCTCGAAGATTTTCTCCTTGAACTTGGACACGGCTTCTGCTTTGAAGCGCGTCAGAAACGCATCTTGATCGGCGATGAATACTACTTTGTCGATCTGGTTTTTTATCATCGTATTCTGAAATGCCATGTGTTGGTTGAGCTGAAACTTGCCGAGTTCAGCCATGAAAACATTGGTCAGCTCAATACCTATGTGAGCTGGTACAGAAAGTGCATGATGCGTGAGGATGACAATCCACCCATAGGAATTCTTTTGTGTACTCATAAGAACCACTCTCTGGTTGAGTTTGCCTTGGCAGGAATTGATAATCAGCTATTTGTCTCGAAGTATTTGCTGGAGCTCCCAAAGAAAGAGGAGATGGAACGTTTTATTGAGGAGCAACTGGCAGCGGGAGATAGTGGCAATGCAGATAGCCCGCAAACGATGGGAATGGAAACCTCAGATGACGAGGGAGGTAACTGATGGTACGAGGACGTCCAAAAAAGAGTGGTGCCACAGATATGTTTGCCGCACAGTCAGCTTCGGGCGGAAAGTCCAGCAATAAACCGCAGGTGCCTTTTGCTTTCAAGCTGGTACTTAACCAGTGGATGCTTTCGCTGTTCAAGGTGAAGCGATTTGAGGATCTGGCCGAACATTTGCGTAACGAGGCACAGGAGGGGTTGGATGAGCATAATGTCCACCACTTTCACCACGCCCTTACAGCGCAGCTCTTTAATATGACCGAGGTTACTACTGAGCTACTGCTGGAGTATGACGAGAACATTGTCCGGCACACCATGCGGCTCAATGAACGGCGTATCACACGCGGAGAGGAGTCGATTGTCTGGAAGTATTTTCAGTATCTCACCCTGCTTTTTACCGAGATCTATCTTGACCGCTATTTCAGTGATCCGGATGCGCTTCTCCGGGCGTTGAACCTTCATGTTGCGGCTTATAATGTGGAAAAATCTGAAGCCGACCAGATTACTCCTTTTGATGCAAAGGCTGAAGCCTGGCCTCAAATCAACAAGCTTGCATACTGGAGTGCCACCGGCAGCGGCAAGACGCTGCTCATGCATGTCAATATTCTGCAATACCAGTTCTACCTTAAAAAATATGGTCACCGCCGGGAACTCAATCGTATTCTGCTGCTTACTCCGAATGAGGGCTTGTCACAGCAGCACCTTCGGGAATTTGATGCGGCAGGCATTCAGGCCGAGCTGTTCAGCAAGGATGGTCGAGGTTTGTTTTCGAGCCATGCGGTCGAGATTCTTGAGGTGACCAAGCTTCGTGAAGAGGCCAAAGAGAAGACTATCGCCATTGACGCATTTGAAAATAACAATCTGGTGCTGGTGGATGAGGGGCATCGTGGAACAAGTGGCGGTGAAGAGGGTGCCTGGATGAAGGCACGCAATGCGCTTTGCGAAAAGGGATTTTCTTTTGAGTATTCGGCTACCTTTGGCCAGGCAGTAAAGGGCAAACCGAATCTAATTTCGCTCTATGCAAAGTGTACGCTTTTCGATTACTCGTATCGCTATTTTTATGGTGATGGTTTTGGCAAGGACTACCAGATTCTCAATCTTGATGAAGGGACGCAGCAGAACCATCTTGAACTCTACATGGTGGCCTGCCTTCTGTCGTTCTATCAGCAACAGCGGTTGTACAGGGAGCAAGAGGCGATGTTCCGACCGTTCAATATCGAGAAGCCGCTCTGGATATTTGTTGGCGGGAGCGTTACTGCCACACTGGCCGCCCGGGATGCTTCGGATATTGTCGAGATTTTGCAGTTCCTTTCTCGCTATGTTTCTGACCGTTCAGGCAGCATCCAACTGGTGGAGCGCGTTTTGAACCAGGGTATTGAAACTGCTACCGGAAAAAATCTTTTTGCAGGGCGTTTCGCCTATCTCAATACCTGCGGTCTTACACCTGCGCAGGTATTTGATGATACGCTCGCAACGCTGTTTAATGCTCCGGGTGGTGGTCATCTCTCTCTGGAAAACCTGAAGGGTGCGACCGGTGAGGTGGCCTTGCAGTTGGGAGCTGAAAATAAACCTTTCGGCGTCATCAATGTCGGTGATGATGCGAAACTGATTAAACTGTGTGAGGAGAACGGTATTGCTACCGGTGAGCCTGAATTCAAGGGCTCTTTGTTCCATGAAATCAACAAGCCGCACTCACCGATTAACCTGCTGATCGGGTCGAAGAAATTTACTGAAGGCTGGAGCAGTTGGCGAGTCTC
>CAJAAV010000006.1 GCA_903937835.1 uncultured Chlorobiaceae bacterium
GTGGGCGAGTTGTAATATTCCGAGAAATCCGAGGGCATTGGGTTATGAATGAGCTATATTCTGAGGCCGGATTAGAAAAATTTGAGATTTTGCGGTTATTGACACTTCCCTATCGGAATAGCGTCAAACCATACCCAATTCAAGTTTGTGTTTTACTTTTTCCCAGCATGGAATTACAGTATCAAGGAGTTTGTAAAAATCTGCACTGTGGTCAGGGTGCTTCAAGTGGCAGAGTTCATGGGTAACAACGTAATCAATACACTCCTTTGGCGCTTTAACCAGATTGGAATTGAGGGTCACCGTACCTTTGCCAGACAGGCTCCCCCATCGCTTCTGCATCAGCTTGATAGACAGGGCTGGTTTGGGTAAAGCAAAGCGGGTAAACCTGGGCCAGCAACGATCAAGGCTTTCATTGAACTGCAGAGAGGCTTTCGTTACATACCATTTGCTCAACAATTTTTTTGCTCTTTCCGGATTGGGCTCATCTCGCAGGGTAACATGAAAAAAACCTCTGGTTAACTTGACACTATTCTTATCTCCCTGGGCAATTTTCAGGCGATATTGTTTGCCAAGATAGAGGTGGGTTTCACCATTGACATAACTTCGTTCAGGAGTTTTCGGAGTAAACTGCCTGAAGTAGCTCTGTTGCTGGAGAATCCATCGGGCTCTCTTGTTTATCTTTTTCTCGATCAATACCATATCCGAGCCTGTTGGCGCCTTTACCACAACAGAGCAATCGGGATGAACCGCAACTTCCATACTCTTTCTCTCACAATACAAGAGAGTGTAATCAATGGCGTTGTTGCCATAGAGAAACGAATGGTTATCGTGCCTTGTTGCCCCAATCACTTGTAACTCCTGTGTTTTGCTACTTGCAAGACTTTTTCGATGAGTGCATCCATTTGATCCAGTGACAACTCAATACCTTTTTCTGTTTTCAACTCATCATAAAGATAGTCGTCAATCTCGTTGACCGTTTGTTTCTGGGCATCTTCATCATACCAGAAATGAACTTTCCGGTTCTTTTCAAGAATGCAGTGAATGGCAACAGCCGCAGTTGCGGTAATATCTTCAAGCACAGCGTCACTCTTTGGTGGCTGTGTTCCTCTGCCTGCCAGTTCAATAAAAGGCTTTAACAAACCGTAATATGCCATGGCATCTTCATTGCCGGAAAGCATATCAGGCACATCATCATGAACCTTGCCAACAACTTTATTCCTGAGAGCAACAACGGAATGCAGGTATTCAAGATCGGATATTCTTTTGGCTCGGAAAGCATCAATGGCCTGCTGTACCAGTTTGGAGAATTTCTCGTACCAGGCAGGATCTTCATCCATTTTTTCTGTAATGACTTTCCTGGTTGCATGAGCAATTGTGTCTGCTTTTGATGCGGTGGTTCTACTCGTCTGATAGATCCCTTGCTCCTCTTTGAGTTGACTAAAGAGCGTGTCATCAAAAATATTGACCGGTTCATTGAGCTGAATGGCCTCATGAGCCTGAATATGAGTATCCAGAAGCTTCTTGATCTTTGGCTCATAATCCCTGTAATCAATGCTCTCCGCATACCTCAGCTTTACAGAAACCTTCAGCGCCTGAAATTTTCTCAAATCCACCTTGTAGCGCGACAAGATTTTTTCATCCGTATCCGACAAAAATTTTTCCGATGAAAGCGCTATGGCCAGTGTTTTTGCAAACTCTGCAAGACGACTGTAGAACTCCTCTCTCAGCTCTTCATCAGCAAGCAAAAGCTCATACGCCTCTTCATCATAAGAGTGCTTTACCGTTTTAAAGAGATCCCATAAATCCGAGTACCGCCCAGGCAATTTTTCAATTTCACTGTTTATCGAGCTCAGGGTTCCAGCCAGGTCGGCTTCATCAAAGCCTTCAAAGGCGCTGTACACGGTCAAGGCTTTATCCAGCTCACCAAGAACATTCGCATAATCAATAATAAAACCGAACTCCTTGCCTTCGTAGAGGCGGTTAACGCGTGCAATGGCCTGAAGCAACGTATGCTCCCTCAACACCCGGCATAAATAGAGAACTGCATTTCTTGGTGCATCAAACCCGGTCAGCAGCTTGTCGACAACAATCAATATTTCGGGTTCGCTGCCATGTTTAAACTGGTTGATGAGCTGTTTGGTATACTCCTCTTCACTGCCATAGCGCTTTATCATTTTCTGCCAGAATTTCACAACCTCATCGGTCGTCTCATCATCGGTCTCTTCATACCCTTCACGCATATCTGGCGGAGAAATAATGACATCTGACGTAACGACACCGATTTCATTAAGGCAGAAATGGTAGTGAAGAGCAGACACTTTACTGGGAGCAACAAGCTGTGCCTTGAATCCGGTTCCCTGCCAGTTGGCGCGATAGTGTTCAGTGATATCAAAAGCCCTCATGTAAATCACCTGCTCTGCCTTGTTGAGCATCTCAGCCCTGGCATATTTACGTTTGAGATCCGCTTGCTGTTGTTGTGAAAGACCCTGGGTATGGCGCTCGAACCATAAATCCACCGCCGCCTGATTCTGGCTCATTTCTACATGCCGCCCTTCATACAAAAGCGGAACAACGGCACCATCTTCTACCGCCTGTGAAATGGAGTAATGAGGCTCAACCAGCTCTCCAAACCTGCTAAAGTTGTTTTTTTCCTTTTTCAACAACGGAGTGCCCGTAAACCCCAAATAACAGGCATGGGGAAACATCTGCCGCATACGGGCAGAAAATGAGCCAAACTGGGTACGATGGCTTTCATCGACAAGAATAAAAATATCCGGGGAGTCATCCTGATACTTCTTTACCGCAAAAGCCTTGTCGAACTTGTGGATAAGTGTGGTGATAATTCCGGACTTTTTTTCAGCAACCAACTCCAGAAGATTGCGGCCCGAAGTAGCCCTTTCAGCCTCAAGTCCGCAAGCAGCAAAAGTATTACCAAGCTGTTTATCCAGATCATCCCGATCGGTAACCAGTACAATCCTTGGGTTGAGAATCTCCGGGTCGAGGGCAAGGTTTCGGGCCAGCATGACCATAGTCAGAGACTTTCCGGACCCTTGCGTGTGCCAGATAACGCCACCCTTTCGTGAACCGGTTCCGTCAAAATGCTTGACACGATTCAGTGTTGATTGAACCACAAAATATTGCTGATAACGGGCAATCTTTTTCAGCCCGCCATCAAATACGGTAAACTTCCATGCCAGCTCAAGCAGCCGCTCCGGGCGGCAGAGCGCGTAAAGGGATCTATCCTGCTCCGTAACAAGTCGATCGGCATCCTGCAGAACAGGCTTAACGTCAAGGGAGTGAGTAAGGCTAAAATGGATATCTTTATGCAACGGCTTGTTGACGTTCTCCTGAAGCTTCCCGAACTCCCGGCCTCCAGCTTCGAGCTGCGGCTCTTTCCAGACACTCCAGAATTTTGCGGCGGTCCCCGTTGTGGCATACTTGGCACTGTTTTTGTTCAATGCCAGCACCATCTGCGTATAGATGAACAGTTTCGGGATATGGTCGTCATTCTGGTTCCTGATGGACTGCGAAACGGCCTGCTCAATCTCAAGTTGTGGCGACTTGCATTCGATCACACAAAAGGGAATACCATTAACAAACAGTACAATGTCGGGACGCAGAGACTCGGTGCTTCTGGATCGCTCAACACTATACTCAACTGTTACATGAAACCTATTACACTCTCCATTTCGCCAGTCGATATAGTTGAGATTAAAGCTTTTTGAATCACCCTCAATAGTCTGCTCCATGGCAGCTCCAAGCGTGAGCAGATCGTAAATCGCTTCATTGGTTTTCAGCAACCCGTCATACTTGATGTTTTTCAGCTTCTGCACCGCCGACTGAATATTTTCCTCACTGAAGAGATACTCACCTCCTTTGTAACGGATGCGGTTGATCTCCTTCAGTTGAGTGCGCAAAATATTTTCCAGCAAAACGTTGGAGGTTCGCTCCTGTCGTTCACGAAGCGCTTCAGCCGGGGATATATATTCGTAGCCCATCGCCACCAGCAATTGCACCGCCGGGATTTGAGAGGTCATTATTTCATTAGTTGAAAAATCACACATTACTCAACTCTTTTTTTATTCACGAAAAGCATGACGGGACAGATTTATGCGTTGTTGTCATCGACCGTTCGAGTGGACTTCAGTTGTTGTATATCCCGTTCAAGCTCTCTGAAACTCTCTTCCTGCTGCGGCTTTTTCCAGGCATCTTTGTACTTGCTGTATTCCAGTGCCGACTTTTCCAGGGCTATCTGATGACTGATTGTACCCGCATGGGTAAGCAGTTCGCGACCATTGAGCTGAATAATCGAATCCAGACGCTGAATCCAATCCTTCATGTACATCAGCATTCGCTGCTGCGCCATAACTTCCGCAAAAGCAAGGTATTGCTCTACCAGCAGGCCAAGCAATTTGATTTCATCTTCATTGAGATAATTTTTTGCAATGCCTGCGTCACCCTTGCGGAGAGGTACGCCCGCTTTGTCAAAAGATTGCATTCCCATCTGTGGCAGTGAAGCATCCGCTCGACGATACACCAGCTCTGCTGCAGTCTGCTCACTGATTGCCCACAGTAACTTATTCTGCACCACCTTGAAAAAGTCAATGGTGCTTTCAGCGCCGGGGTCATAATCAATACTGGTCGTGTAGATATCTTTGATCTTCTGATACAAAAAGCGTTCCGACAACCGGATCTCGCGGATGCGTTCCTGCAGTTCCGTAAAATAGTTCATTGAACTGCCACTCTTGAACCGCTCATCATTCAGCAAAAAACCTTTGACAATGTATTCACGGAGCCGCTGTGTCGCCCATATGCGAAACCGCGTGCCCTGCTGCGATTTGACACGGTAACCCACAGAAATGATGACGTCCAAATTGTAGTACTGAACATCTTTTGTCTGAGTCTTTCCTTCGATAGCACCATGCCGAGTGGTTGTCCGGAAATTCCGGACAACCACAATCTCATCCAGTTCGCCCTCATTGAAAATGTTACGAATGTGCTCCGATATGGTCTTTTTGCTCTTGCCGAACAGCTCTGCCATATGCGCCTGCGTCAGCCAGACCGTTTCATCTTCAAGCCGTACATCTATTTTTATTCTACCATCAGGAGCCTGGTAGATGAGCAGGTCAGAGTTATTTTTCATGAGCCACCTCCCAATGCTGGTTTAACCCGCCATGCGCCGGTGAGCATCTTTTGCATCAGCCCACGTTTCTGGGTTTTGTATTTTTCAAGGAGTTGCTTGAGGAGATCTATTTCCTGCTGGGCAGTGTTCAGAGCAAACACAATTTGTTTTTGCTGATTCTGATCGGGAAGAAATACTTTGACACCAAAAAAGTCCGGTTTTGTGATATTCAATAGTCCATGGCTTCTCGCTCCCTCTTGGCAGACAGCACGCAACTCACGATTTAGGGAACCCGACTTAAATAAATGCAAAAGAAAATCGGATTCACATGGAGCATTTGGTGTTAATGAAAAGCAAAGATAGAGGGTGGATAATACGCCCTGTTCATATCTATCCAAACGCTTTGTCGCGCCAAAAGGAAAACCTTTTGCTGAGCTGCGGTTATATGCAAAGTCACCCCTCTTTAGTAAATAATACCCAGTAACATCGTCGGCAGAGACACTTTTGTTATAGTATTCAAGCTGACTTATTAAACCATGTTGCGCTGAAGATGTAAGGACGTTGGTTTCATTCTCTGCATTTTTTCGAGTAATCGGATGACAGATATCCCCCAGGTTAAAACCTTTCCAACTATGATTGCAACGACCTTTGTGAATTAAGTCATTCAACAGATACTTTAACCGCATCTCCTTCGCCTGAATCAGCCGTTCGGTTTTCTCAATTGCCTTGTCCCAGATGGAAAGCAAATCGACAACAGCTTTTTGCTCGGGAAGTGGCGGAAGAAGAATATCAAGAGACTTCAGCGCATCAAAATCAATCTTACCTGCTCCAATACCTGTTCCAACGATTTTGTTTAGCAAAAACCGCTGATTGGCAAGGAACCAGTATAGCAGATAGTTTGCCTGGATGCTCTTGTTCACGCTCAAAGATTTCACATCCTGATTGAAGGCTACATCCCGCTTGCATAAACAGATTGGAATTTTTTTCCATAGCATACTTCCTTGTACAAGAAGCAACAGGTCGTTCTCTTTCGCCAGTTTTGAGCCCGCAGCTAAACCTGCTTTTGATA
>CAJAAV010000007.1 GCA_903937835.1 uncultured Chlorobiaceae bacterium
ATAATTTCACTAACAATGATATTGAGCGTTACGAGGGCTTTTACGCTAGCGTGCTCTATGCCTGTTTTGCCAGCATAGGTGTCGACATCATTGCCGAAGATGTCAGTAACAAGGGCAGAATTGACCTGACACTAAAGGCAGGGGGGAGAACCTTTCTCTTTGAATTCAAGGTGACCGACGGGGAGCCGCTTGAGCAGATCAGGAAGATGAAATATTATGAGAAATATGAGGGTGAACGGTATCTGATTGGCATCGTCTTGGACCCGAAGGCAAGAAACGTCAGCAAGTTTGAGTGGGAGAAGCTTTAACGCCTCGTCTTTCCAGCGCTGCCCCTCGAGAAGTTGGTATTATTGCTGGTATCAATTTTCATCCGAACTCTTATGCATCGCTGAGCACTGATCCATATACGCCATTCCATAGATGAGTGCATTATAAAAAAGTGTTACTCATTTTTTCAAGATGTTTGCTGTTTCTGCTGTTGGGTCTCTATCAACCCATAATATCGATGATTACGTCGATATTTTCTTTTTATTCATGAATTTATTGTGTAAGGTGAGTAGAGGCTTGACCTGTTTGACAGACTCTTCATTGCTGCGCCTAAACTCATTTCTATGGCTTCACCATCGATACGGACGGTTGCTCATCTTCGACAAAAGTCTGATGGCTCATGGGTTGAGCATTACCTGAAGGAGCACCTAATTAATGCGTGAAGCTGGCAACCAGATATACGCTCATACGCTTGACGGTGTAGTGGATAAAAGGCAGTGGCATACACTTTACAATCATGCTGTTGCGGCAGCGGGCTTAGCGTCAAACCATGCTGCATACTTTGGATTATCTAATTGTGGCTACTGGCTTGGGCTTGTTCATGATCTTGGGAAAAGCTCTCCTCTTTTTCAAAAGCGCCTCGAAGATGACAGTGTCAAAGTTGATCACCAACACACAGGGGGCATTTTCTTTTGGAAAAGAATCAACGACGGCAGTAAAAGCGCTCAGTTTGCTGCGCAATGCTTGGCTTTATGTGTCATTTCTCATCATGGTGGATTAACTGATTCCCTTAATCACATTGGAGAGAACAGCTTTGGCAAAGCAATGGAAAACACTCTATATCAAGATAATTTTAAGGTTTCTTTAGAGAACCTGCGTGTTGAAACTGAACTGGAAAGCCTAATCAAACAATTTTCAGATTCTCATATCCCGGTACGAGTTGAAATTGATGACTTCTATCGTAAAATTTTACACCAAGCGAAGATATGTTGGCCAACAGAAACTGACAAAAGTAAACGAAAAAAACTTGAACTTTTCAGAATAGGTTTGATGACGAAGTTACTTTTCAGTTGTCTCGTAGATGCAGACCATACTGATACAGCATGCTTTCATGACCAAATGCGCAAGAATAGTGAACTGGGAAATTTGCTTAAATGGAATGAACTGCGAGACATGTTAGAAAAGTATCTGACAACGTTACCACAAACATCGTCTGTTGATGCTGAAAGAAAAAGAATTTCAGATAGTTGTGTTCAAGCCTCATCTTGCCAATCAGGGTCGTACCTGCTTACTGTGCCAACTGGTGGGGGTAAAACATTGGCAAGTATTCGGTTTGCTTTGCACCACGCGGTTAGCAGACAGGAACATACTCCTATTCAACGCATCATCTATGTTATTCCGTATACCACTATTATTGAACAGAACGCACAAGCTATAAGGCAAGTGTTCTCGGCACAGCTTAGTCAGGATGTGTTAAACAAGATGATTCTTGAAAGCCATTCCAATGTATTGCCAAATGAAGAAAATCGAAACAGCCGCATACTTGCAGAAAATTGGAATGCACAAATCGTTTTCACAACAAACGTTCAATTTCTTGACGTATTTTATGGAGCTGGAACCCGCAACGCACGAAAATTGCATAACATTGCAAATTCAATCATCATTTTCGATGAAGCACAAACTTTACCAGTACGTTGCCTTCATCTTTTTTGTCATGCAGTCAATTTTCTTGTCGAACATTGCAATTGTACCGCCATATTATGCACAGCCACACAGCCGCTTTTGCATAAAATACCAGCAGAATATGGAGCCTTATCACTTCCCAAAAATGCGCAAATAATTCCTGATAAACTCCGTAAGGATTCAGCTGAATCTCTCAAGCGGGTTACTGTTATAAATGAATGCAAACCGCAAAGATGGAAGCATGAAGAAGTCGCTGACAAAGCGTCTTTAATTCACAGCGAAGGAAGCAGTTGCTTGCTCGTTCTCAACACGAAAGCTGATGCGAAGGGGATATACACAATTTTGCGTGAACGACATGGTGAAGAACTGACATACCACTTAAGTACTTCCATGTGTGCCGCTCATAGAATGGATACCATAAAAAAAGTCAAAGCGCTTCTTTGTAACAATCGACCTGTAGTTTGTGTCAGTACACAGTTAATGGAAGCTGGTGTAGATATTGATTTTGATGCGGGTGTCCGTGCTTTAGCCGGGATGGACTCAATAGCCCAGACTGCAGGTCGTATAAACAGAAATGGCAAAAAGCTGCCGAGTTCGACTCTCTATATCATAAATATTTTTGGAGAAAATCTTAAAAACTTACTTGACATCAAAACAGCACAAAATATTGCCCAACGTGTTCTGCGAGAGTTCAATGATAATCCAAATGATTTCGACAACAACTTACTTTCTGAAGCAGTAATGGAAAGGTATTTCCTGTACTATTTTTGGGAACGGAAAGAAGAGATGGCATACAATATTGGTGGTCATTTGCCTTCAGATAATCTTGTTAATCTACTTTCTTTAAATTCAAAGGCGGCTGACGAATACAAGCGGACGCACAATGATCAAATCTATCCCTACATCTTGCGCCAATCTTTTGCGACAGCAGCAAAAGAATTCAAGGTG
>CAJAAV010000008.1 GCA_903937835.1 uncultured Chlorobiaceae bacterium
ACAATCCACTGTGCTATAGTGAACTGCTTGTCGATGGCGAGGGGAGCTGTAAACAGAAGTTTGTTCAGCTTGACTGAAGCGATGGTTTACTGTTGTTCAATTTGATTTTCTTGCATGTATTGAAGGATTCTTGCGGCATGGTCGCGGTCATCCTGATTCAGTTGTTTGAAAATATTTGCCGAAAAAGAGTTTGTCGGACTGTCGAGAAATTGCTGAAAATGAGATTCTCCTGCGGCCATTTCAAGATCGTATGCGGTCTTGAATGCTTCCGCTCTTGAGGGAGGCCTGGACGAGCAGGTATCGATCAGGGCTGAAATTTTTGTATTGGTATCGATAAGGGATTGCAGATCTTTGGCCAGAAGATTTTCCGGAAAGAACTCTTTTTGCTGAGGTTGTTTTTTCTCCTGCTGCAGAAGGGTGGCGTGGCCTTGCTCTTCCATTGCAAGATCCCACCAGAAATCCTCATCATCCGAAAAACAGTCATTGAAGATGGTGTAGAGTTTTGCAAGGTTCAATTCCAGTTGTATTGATTCGTCGAGATGTTTCTGGATTTGTTCGGGCATGGTCATAGATGCGTTAGGCTTTGTTGCGGTAGGATGCGTACTCCTGAAGACTTTTAATACCGAACTCCTGATGGCGGATACAGTCTATAGCCTGCACTGAAGCCTCTGCGGCCTCGATGGTGGTTACAAACGGCACATTGCTCAGCACCGATGCTGCGCCGATAGCCTCTTCGTCGTGCAGCGCTTTTTCGCCTCTCGGTGTGTTGATGACAAAGTTGATTTTTCCGTGTTTGATAATATCAAAGATGTTGGGCCGTCCCTCTTCCCCGACCTTGAAGACTTTCTTGCATTCGATTCCGTTGTCAGTGAGGAACTGGTGTGTGCCAGCAGTTGCCACAAGATCAAAGTCCATGCGGAAAAGAGCCTTTGCAATGGCGATAATGCGCTGATTTTTGTCCTGATCGTTCACACTGATGAAGACTGCGCCGGAGAGAGGAAGCTGCATGTTTGCTGCCTGATAGGCTTTGGCAAAGGCCTCTGGAAACTCTTCAGCAAGGCTCATTGCTTCACCGGTCGAGCGCATTTCAGGACCAAGATAGACACCGGATTTGACAAATTTAGAGAATGGGAAGACTGGTTCCTTAATGGCCAGATGCTTCATGCCGAGCTCATCACAATCTTTCAGGTCATACTCTTTACGCAGATCGCTGAGCTTTTCGCCAAGCATGACGCGGGTGGCTATTTTGACGACAGGGATGGCGGTTGCCTTTCCGACAAAAGGAACCGTCCGGCTCGCTCTTGGATTGACCTCAATCACATAGACACTTTCGTTCTGGACGGCATATTGGATATTCATTAACCCTACGACCTTAAGATTTGTTGCAAGGGTTTTGGTATATGCCTTCATTGTGGCAATAACATTCTGACTGATGTTGTGATAGGGCAGAATAGAGGTGGAGTCACCGCTGTGTATGCCTGCAGCCTCAACATGCTGCATGATACCGCTGATGACGCAGTCTGTGGTATCGGCAATGGCATCAATATCAAATTCAACTGCGGTTTCAAGAAAACGGTCGACCAGCAGAGGATATTTTTCGGTAATGAAAAGTGCCTGATCGACGTATTCTTTAAGGGAGTCATCATTGTAGACAATTTTCATTGCCCGTCCGCCCAGAACGTAACTTGGTCTTACCAGTGCCGGGTATCCAATTCTCAGGGTGATCTCCTTGGCTTCTTCAAAGCTTATGGCTGTTCCGTATTCGGGATGAGGGATATCAAGCTGTTCAAGAAGCGCACCAAATTTTTTACGGTCTTCAGCAAGGTCAATGCCTTTTGAAGAAGTGCCGAGAATGGTGACACCCGCTTCATGAAGTTTGGTCGAGAGCTTCAGCGGGGTCTGGCCTCCAAAGCTGACTATAACTCCGAGAGGCTTTTCGTGTTCTATGATGCGGATGGTGTCTTCGAAAGTAAGCGGTTCGAAGTAGAGCTTGTCTGCAATATCGTAGTCTGTCGAAACGGTTTCAGGGTTACAGTTGACCATAATGGTCTCATAGCCAGCTTCTCTGAGTGCGAAAACGGCCTGAACACAACAGTAGTCAAACTCGATACCCTGGCCGATGCGGTTCGGACCTCCGCCGAGGATAATGACTTTTTTTCGATCAGAGGCAACGGACTCGTTTTCCTCCTCGTAGGTCGAGTAATGATAAGGTGTTTTAGCATCGAATTCTGCTGCACAGGTGTCGACTGTCTTGAAGACGGATTCAACGCCATAATGCTTTCTGAGTGCGCGTATGGAGGGTTCAGTCGTATTGAAAATATTGGCAAGCTGAAAATCAGAAAATCCGTTTTGTTTGGCTTTCAGAAGCCACTCTTCAGGAAATTTCCGCGAAAGGTCAATAACATCCTGCGTCAGGTCAGAAGCTTGAATGGTCATGCAATCTCGATAGTTTTAAGATGCTTCAGGATAGAGTCGTGTAAATGTAAAAAAATCCTGTGCCATTTTCAGAGAGTGAAAA
>CAJAAV010000009.1 GCA_903937835.1 uncultured Chlorobiaceae bacterium
GGGTACTTTTCCGACAGCTTCAAACAAGGCAATTGCTTATCTTGCATGTGTCGGTGGGCTCCGCTGACTGAACAGCGGGTCCGTTCTACCGGACAATTCTAATACACGACTTCACGTCGCACACAATCTTCGTAACCACAGGTGATTTGAAACACCCGCTGGGTGCTGAGTTCATTAATACTGTGCGTAATCGAAGAAGGGCGCCGGGTATCATTGATGCACTTGGTCAGCATGCTGATGATGCCAAGTTGTGATTCGGTTTCACGCAAGAGCAACACACCAGCATCGCTTGTGATGTTGCCACCATCAAAATCCAGTGCAACCTTTTTGCCCATTACCGGGGCTATGGCTGATGCAGAATCGTATGAAAATAATGTTTGTTGCGTACTCTCTGATGTGACTATATTCGGCTGAAGGGGTTGCATAAATATCGCGTCTTATTTATTGACTTTAACTACCAATAATATAAGCAATTGCGATATTTATTGCGCCCTTTTTTTATTGCTTTGATGAATAATTCAGGTTAACTCTATCAATCTGACACTTGCCTTTCGGGCTTACTATACCATCAATCTCTAAATGAGCGACCGCTAACCATCCTCTGAAACTTCCTTTGTTGTTGTCGATATGATTTATAATGTCCTGCTTTGGCTGATAAGCTGGCGTTATCGGTGTAGTGTCCTTTTTCGTTTCCTGCACTACCGGCGGGGCTGCGGTCTGCGGTTGCAATTCCACAATGCTTTCAAGCACATCTATGAATCCTTCAAACTGAGATATCTTTAATGCAAGCAGATCATCTTTCGTCGCAACAGAGGCATTTTTTGGCCGCCATCCTCCCTGTTGCATCACAGTCTTAATACACTCTTCCGCAATACTTATTCGTTCTTGCCATGCCAAATATTCCAGATATTCAGGGGAGGAAGTTCCCTTAATGGTAACTGACAAGAGATTTACTATAGGTGGTTGAGCTGCTTGCAAATTTTGTATAGCGCCACGAACAAAAGAGTTGCTTCGTTTTGCTAACTGAAACTCTTCCCATCCTTTAATATCATCAAGGACTATAATCTCACCCTGCAATGCCAATATTGCCTCATCAAAGCATCTATCATCAATAAGCCGTAAAATACTGTAATACCGCTCAAATGGCTTTTTCCCTTTCTCGCCCATGTTTTGCCCGTGTTATAATGAATCCGCCCAATTCTTGCCCTTATTCGTGTAGGGTGTGCAGAATATGCACCCTTTCAGAAAAGGAAAATATTTCATCATTTAAAACATTTCCCCTCTTTCCCTTTCTTCTTTACTCTTAACTTTTCGGAATATTCCTTATAAAGTAAAGGAGAATATTTACCAACTGGGCAGTTTATCCATTGCTGCCGTTTTCGTTTCATCAACAACTTTTGCGTAAATCTCGGTCATCTTTACGCTCGAATGGCCCAATAATTTACTTAGGGTGTAAAGGTCAACGCCATTCTGAAGGCTCAACACTGCGAACGAATGCCGCCCGCAATGCCACCCAAGATTGAACGGAATGCCTGCCACCGCGCCCCATGCTCGGAAAACTTCCACGCTCCATGCTCTGCCGGGTAAAAGAAAAACCCTGCTATCATCGGCTCCCCTGTCCTTATGTTGCTCTTTTGCTTCAGCAAGATATTTCAACGCCTGCGCTCCAAGGGTCAAACGCTCCCATCTTTGGGTTTTCTGCATCTTGTAACGAACCGTTACCCTGTCGCTATCCTGCTGAATGTCACCATCTTTCAAAGCCTCAAGGTCTGAAACTCTCAAGCCTGTAAAACAAGAAAACAGAAACGCCGTCTTTATTGCTGGGTGCTTGCATGGTGTCGCATCAAGGTGTTTGATCTGCTCAATTGTCAAATATTTCAAGGAAACATCATTCTTTTTGAACTGTTTTATCTTCCTTGAAAAATCAGGTATAAGGTTTTCCTCTACAGCCCCGTTTAGAATTGTCTTCAGCCCAAGTAAGTAATTTCTTTTTGTCGTTTCCTTCAGGCTCAAGCCGTCAATGTATGCCCGGAACCGCTCCGCCCATGTCTGGCAAATATTCGCCATTGGCAACGGCTTTTCTCCGTTGAACTCTCGAAGGTGTTTCAAGGCATTTCTGTAAATTGGCGCGCTGTTTTTTTTGTCGTACATCACCTTTTCGAAATACTCAATAAAATCAGTGCTTTGCCGATCTTTGCCAAGAAAAACCGCTGCCGGGTCAATCTTTAACCGCTCCGCAAGGTCTGCCGCTCTCGCTTCAGCCTGTTGTAAAGCTTTTTTGTACTCCCTCCCTGTTGATCTCTCTGTTTGAATATCGGTTTTAACCTGTTTTCTCTGGCCCTTGTGGTAGATATCAAGAGAGAAGGTAAAACCGCCCTCTTTCAGCGGAATTTCACGAACAGAAACGCCCATATAAACCCCTGTTTTATCCTGTCAACTTTACAAAAACTTTACCAATTCAGGGGAATATTACAGAAAAGAGGGGAACAATCAAAGGAATAAAGAGAATAATCAAGAGAGGTAATAACCTTTAAACCCTTTAAAAATAGTCATCTTTGGGGAAGCTTTGAAAAATCGAGAAAAGAAGAGAAAACATCATATATAAAAGGGTGTCCTTCATTCGTCTTTCATTGTTAAAGCATGGCGGCGGTTAAAAAAAGGGGAATATACAGATAACCCCGGGAATTACGTTCGTTCAGGCCGTTCTGATAATGGCTTTCGTGTTTCGATGGCATGAACGATACTGTTTTTCTTGTTTCTTGAAAGGCGTCTGATTCTTTCAAAATATCTTTTCAGAAGAGACAGGTACTCTTTCTTTCAGCCAAGAGTGAATCAGTTCAACACCCTCATCTGCAATCTGGTGTGCTATCGGATATTCCTGGTACGTGAGGTCATCCACTCGCTGCTGCAGCCACTCGTAAGATGCCCGTCCTTTGGCTATCGGCAGGATATCGTCATGGAGACCGTGCAATACCAGAAAAGGAATTTTTCTGATGCCGTTGTCATCCTTCGGACGTGTCTCAGGCAACTGCCCCGAGCAGGCAATAACCCCATGCACCAAATCAGGTTCACTGAAGGCAGTCATGTAGCTCATGACCGATCCCTGGCTGAATCCCATCAGAAAAACCTTGTTGCCCGCAGGCTGGTATTCAGCAAGAATATCCTTGACAAAACCGGTGAATTGCAGACGAGCTTCATCCGCTGCAGTATAATCAACGGCAATGCCGGTCGGGGTAAAGCTGAGAGGAAACCAGCCGAACATGCCCGCATCAAGCGTGTGTGGAGCGCGAACGCTGATATAGCGCAACCCCTTATGCAGTGAAGGTGCAAGCTGGATCAAATCTTTTTCATTGCTGCCATAACCGTGCAGCAGAATCATGATCGGAGCATTGTCTGGTGCGGCAGGGGCAAGATCAAGAAAGGTGAGCGAAAGATGTCTTCGTTGCAGCATGATGTAAGAAGTGGTTTATGGTTGAGATTCGTGAAGAACTTTGGAAATAAACCCGCCACCGAGCACTTCGGTGTCGCGATAAAAGACCGCTGCCTGCCCGGATGCTATGGCGCTTTTTGGTGAAGCGAACGATACGGCAACATCATTGTTCTCAAGTGGTTCAAGAGAGCAGGGGGTTTCTTTGTCTCGATACCTGATTTTCCCGAGTGCCTCGATCGGGCTGCTGAGCGTTTCAATACCAATCCAGTTGAGCCCCGAGGCCACCAGGCGACGGCTTTCAAGAGCAGATTTTTTGCCAACATGGATTCGGTTATGCTCCGTGTCGAGCCCTGTAACATAGAGCGGCACTTTGGCCGAAACACCAAGTCCCCGCCGCTGGCCGATCGTGTAAAAAGGGTAGCCCCGGTGCTTGCCGATAACCTTGCCGGTTTCATCCACAATGTCGCCGTTCGCTACCTTTTCAGCAAGGCCGGGGATGGCTCCGGCAAGGTAGCTGCAATAATCGTCCTGCGGCACAAAACAGATCTCCTGGCTCTCCTTTTTTTCAGCCGCCCTGACGCCAAAAGCATGGGCCAGCTTTCGTACCTCCGGTTTGGTCAGTGCGCCAAGCGGCAAGATGGTTTTCGCCAGGTCGCTCTGGGAGAGCATCCAGAGAAAATAGCTCTGGTCCTTCTCTGGATCAACCCCCTTGTAGAGCCGGTATCGTCCGTCGCTGAAAGAGGTGGAGGCAAAGTGACCGGTAGCGACAAACTCCGCATCAAGCATCTTCGCCCCCTCAAAAAGGCCGAACCACTTTATTTTTTTATTGCAGACCATGCAGGGGTTTGGCGTCCTCCCTCCAAGATAGTCATCATGAAAATAGCTGATGACATCATTCCTGAATTTGCTGCTGAGGTTCAGGGTAAAGACCGGAATCTGAAAATCGGGATGGTCGCTGATAACGAGCGGCGAAGGCTGAATCGAAGGGCTTTCATCAAGGGAGTCGAGCACTTTGATGTTCAGGCCCATCACCTCATAGCCCTGCTTCAGGAGCAGGCAAGCCGTAACAGCAGAGTCAACCCCGCCCGAAATACCGACAAGAACTTTTTTCTGTGCGCTCATGGGGTGCATTATCAATTTTTTTATTGCTTTTCATGGTCGGCCATAAAAATCGGCAATATCTCAGGTTTTGCGGCGCAGACACTTGATTTACTGCAATTCTCTGTCAATCCTCTCTTTGAGAAACATTTTCAAGAGCGATTGATATGGCACATCACGCTCGTTAGCGAGAACCTTTAAGCGGTTGAGCATAGGTTCCGGCAAGCGAAGCGAAATGGTTTTCATCGTTGGCTTCAGGTCGGGGAAAAGTGCTGACGTGGCTTTACTCCAATCAATATAATCGGTTGAGTCATGCGTTGCCCAAAATTCCTGCTCCTCTGTGTCACTCCTGAATTCAGGAATTACCTTTCTCTCGTGTTTCATATACAGCTTGCTCCTTATTATTCATACTCCGTGCTGATATCACCCGAATGGTTTCTGCACGTACAGTAAAAGCCACAAAAAGCCGACGCACGGCATCAGTTTTGCCTAACGCAAAAAATCGTTTCTCTATGGCAGAATGCTTTTCATAATCGGCAACTATCAACGGCTTATTGAAAAATATTTCTTCGCATTCTGCACTCGATACTTGATGGTTCTCCCAATTTTTGGAGAGATTGCCAACATCCCATTGAAACCCTGCTATACCCTTAAAAATCTTCATGGCATTTTTGTATATGGTTAAAGTATACAAAACGCACTCAACTCAATCAAACAAAAAATCAACACAAAATTTTTAAACCACTTGACCACAGGCCCTCGAACGCCACCAGTTTAGTTCCTCGCAAGTTGACTTGACGTTTCAGCAGTTCAGAATTTTCAGAATTAAACAATTCATGAAGGGTGTTGTCAGGGGTCGGTGAAATGGTGGAACTTATGGTACATTCCTTGTGTCGCCTCTTTTTTTTGCAAAGTAGCGGGGAATTATCAGTAGTGCTCTATGGATGTCAATTTGCCTCTTAAAATTATTGGCCTTGGCCGGTATCTTCCTTCTCGTATTGTTCAAAGTTCTGAGCTGGAACGTACTTGGGCTTTGCCTGCCGGATGGGTGGAGCGGCGCAATGGTGTGCGTGAACGGCGGTGGGTTACTGCCGAAACGGCTTCGTTTATGGCTGCGGAGGCAGCGCGTGAGGCGCTTGATGAGGCGGGGTTGAGGCCCGACCAGCTCAGCCTGATTATTAATGCTTCGGGTACCGCTGAACAGGCGATTCCTGATACCGGCGCATTGATTCAGCGGCAACTCGGTCTTGGCAGCTCGGGGATTCCTGCCATGAGTGTGCACACGACCTGCCTCAGTTGTATTACCGCTCTTGATGTGGCCGCAACCTTCCTCACTACCGGGCGTTACACCACGATTCTCATCGTGAGTTCCGATATCTCTTCGTGCGGTATCAACCCGAAGGAGCCTGAGTCGGCTACCCTGGTAGGTGATGCGGCGGCGGCTCTGGTTGTTACCCGTTCAGGCCCGGATGACTGTGCTGCCATTCACCAGGCCCATTTCAAAACTTATGGTGATGGAGCCTCTTTTACCGCCATCCGGGGAGGGGGATCGGCACGCCATCCCGCCAAAGCTGACCATAACTCTGATGATGATCTTTTCAGGATGGATGGCCCGGCAGTGCTTCGCATGGTGCGGAGCTTTGATGAAGCTTTTCTTGAGGAGCTCTATGCGGGACTTTCAAAAAGCCTGCGAGATATTGACCTTGTTGTTCCCCACCAGTCGAGCAAGGTTGGTCTGCTCCTCCTTCAGCGTTACGGGTGGCCGGAGTCAAAAATCATGCACACTCTTGAGTGGCTCGGCAATTGCGTAGCGGCTTCCATTCCGGCGACTCTCTACCAGGCAGTGCGCGACGGCGACCTCCAGCGAGGGCAGAAGTTTCTGCTTGTCGGCACTGGCGCCGGGCTCTCCATTGGCGGGCTTGTTATGACCTATTGATTGGGCGCAGCTATCGAAAGTGTTTGTCGTTGAAATTGGTGCCGACAGAAAAGCTTTCTGCAATTCATTCCGGGTTTTGATATTTATTTCTTTGAGTTACAGGTGGCTCTTTTTACAGCAGGGGCTCTATAATTTACCGAATCATTTCCTGTGGAGTGCGTAATCCTGATTCGGACAGCGGCTGCGGGTGAATCTAATACTGGTTGGGGTTTCGTCATCGGGTCGCACATCGCCTCGCTGGTTGATGAAAACCGCGAAACTTGTTGTATAATATATGCAGATTAAAATTTTGAAAATTTTGATGATATGGAAACCATTATCACTATTCACATAGAAAAGCTTCCGGAAGGTGTTTATCTGGCGACTTCCGATACTTTGCAGGGGCTTGTTGCTCAGGGAAGGACTGTTAGTGAAACACTTGAGATAGCTCGTGATGTTGCTAAAATGCTTCTTGAGGCGGGTCAAGAACCTGAAAAAAACTCTATCCTTATACAAGAATCTTTTGATTACCCGTTAGTCGTAGGTTTATAATGGGGAGGCTTGCCAATCATTCATATCGGCAGATTATCAGGAAACTGAAAACATTCGGTTTTGGATTTTACAGGCAGGCCGCCGGGAGCCATGAACTCTGGTTTCATCCTGCCAAAAAGATTTTTACGACAATCCCGAATCATCCGGGAGATATGCCTGAGGGAACCTTGAGAGCCATCCTGAAACAGGCTCAAATACCTGTTGATGATTTTCTTCAAGCCTGAATGTGTGGGGGTGAGGCAGAGCTTCATTGTTGACAACACGCATCAAAGCTCGATAATGAGACCATGAAAGTTGTGGAGAAAATCCGGTCAATAGTGATTTTTCCTCTGGGTCACCTCTCAAGGATTGGTCGCCTGCCGGGCGACCAATTTCAGGTAAGCGTTCTGAATATACCTGGTAAAATGATCTGAAGTACTTCAGACTTGTTACAGAAAAACCACCGACAAACTTTTTGTTCAGCTTGTGTGATAACTCAGCTAAAACTCGTTTGCCATATTCCGCCCGGTATTCACCGCACTGAAACTCTTGAACAATTTCCCTCACGAACAGCCAGTAGCCCAGAACCATATTGGAATTGACCGAACGGACAACATTACTCCGCGCCTGTTCGAGGATAGATGCAACACGTGCAAAAAGATCACCGGAGCCCGACGGGGTGATTTGCTGCGCAGCCGGGATGCTGGATGATACTTTGTCTGACAGTGACTCCATGACGCTTCATTTCCTTCTATAACGGCTTTCGGAACACAGAGCCAGCCAGTGCCCCCCGAAAGACGAAACGGGATGACTTATCCCGGCAATAATATCGAGAAAACTATTCAAAATCGTTACCTATATTATCACGTAA
>CAJAAV010000010.1 GCA_903937835.1 uncultured Chlorobiaceae bacterium
AAGACTCCGCCAAAGAACATTAAGAACATCTTAGTCGAGATGCTTTGCACTAAAGGCATTAGTTCGTAAAAAATTGTATCTTGGATAAAACCTAGATCTTCAAGTGAAATTGGAATTACTTCATGGTTAATTATAGAAATGAATTTTTCTGATCTTTGATTAAATGCAGCTTCAATAATTTCTTGATGTTCTGTAATTTCTATTGGCTTTGAAAAGTAACCAAGAATATGTAATCCTTGGTTTGTTTTTGAGTGGTACGTGGAAAATTCTGAAGCAAAAATATGATGGACAGTATTTTTTGGAGGAATTGTTATTTTATCGTGATTTGATATGGAAAAAAGTGAAATAGACTTATCTTCAATGTATTTGGCCAAAGCCAATGCGTTGTCAATATCATAGTGTAAGTGCAGATCGATCATGTGCATTAAATTAACACAGGTAAACCCCCGGCTCTGCCGGGGTGACTGTAAAAGTT
This sequence comes from uncultured Chlorobiaceae bacterium, assembly GCA_903937835.1. GTDB lineage: Bacteria > Bacteroidota > Chlorobiia > Chlorobiales > Chlorobiaceae > Chlorobium. The sequence continues at coordinate 476 of CAJAAV010000010.1, forward strand.
TGACCTTTACGGGAGTATGGATTTCGCCGAAGGCCAGTTATTTGGTTGTCAAGTCAGATATGAGAAGAAGAGAATCATTACGACAAAATCTCAATAGCTTGTCAGGTTATAAGAAGCATGTGTTTCGTTTTGACTGGTGCATAGTGGCCGAAAGGAAGGCAACATTGCGCGCTTTGATATTTCAGCCACTTTGATACGGTTCAATGCGTGACTTGTTTTTTTGATTGAATTGTGAGCCAAGGGCTGCTTCCTTGAGCAGCTAACGTCAAAAGTAAAAGGCGGCGGCGCTTTAGCGCAACGTCCCGCTTGACTGCGAGGTTACCCTGCCCGAAATCTGCGTGCCAACAGCCAGCGTATAAAAGCCAAAACAACCCCTGGACAGCACGCGCCCACAAAGCGCAGACACTACAAAATATGGAGCTGCAACCGCTGATGTGACAAGGGCTAAAGTCAAAAATGACATAACAACTGGAGCTGCCTAACGCCCCGCTTCAGGGGCGCAAAAGGGCGGGCGCAGCCACCCTTGCAGTTTGGCAACCAACTTTTCCGCCCGCCCTTTTACGTCCCCTGCAAGCGGATCGTTAGGCTCTTTCTCGATTATGCGATTATGATCGAATGATCTTTTCATATTCTGGGTGTGTTCCAATCCAAAACCACAGCAATCCTTGTGAACTTTCGATAGCAACGGCTCGATATTTCTTCCCCACTCGTACAGACCAGTATTTTCCAACGTTTTTGAAATGTAATGACGGATGATGTGGATTGGTCTTGAGCAGACCAAAATTTTTGTCTGCTAACTCCCGAATTGCTTGTGGAAGTTTGGCATAACACACCCAAAACGATGGACTGGCAAGATGGGTTATCATAGCGGCGTACATCGTCCGGCAGAGAGGTCAACTAACGCCTGTTGTGCTAACATATCAAGTTTTCCCGCCTGGACATCCTCTTCAAATTCTTGATCCCACATCTCTGCCTCTAAATCATCAAACCATCCTCGCAACACCCTCAAATCTGATTTGGGAAGTTGTAAAATTTTTCGTTCGATTTCTTGTACAGAACTCATCTTCTCTTTCTCCAAATGAAATAGTTTTAATGAACATTCCCTCTTTCGTCAATATGTCAAAAATAATATCTATAACCTGTCCCCTATTATTCAAAATAATGCTTATTTATTTCAGCTCTTACCCGAGACATATCAACACCATTAGCTTCTGAAAACTCGATCAAATCCTCCTCGATCAACTGTAAAAGCTTTTGTGCTTGTGTTGTGATAGTCTTTGAGCATGCAGCTCTCGTGCTGTGGGCTCTCCTTGAACAGAAACAGTAATGCTCATAATCATCCATTTTCTTGCCTAACAATAATTAGATGGTGCCTATATTGCGGATTTTTGAGTTAAAGTTACATATAAGACATCAGTTTCAAACCAAAAAAATATTTCTAACCGTTTTTTTATAAATAAGTTAAATCTTTTATTGCTTTTTATTTCAGCGTTTTATATGGATCGGCATAAAAACGATACTTACAAGCCGTCAACAGGCCTTTTTATAACTTGCGTCTAAACTATTGTAGCACTTATATCTTTATACTCCAAAAATCAGATCGTCGTTACTAAACCCCTATATGTTCATGGACTCCATCCTGGAAGGAAAAAAATAAAACGATGGCAAAGATGAGCCTCTCATTGTTCACTCAACCATCGCCTCACTCAACCTCTGGTGGACAAAATGGCTGAGACGGGCTATGCCGAGGTTTCGGGCCAGTTCAACCGCGTCGCCATTGGTTGCAAGCAGTTTGTCTATGGCACTGATCTCTTTCTGGCAGATGTATTCGACCTTGTGCATGACGCGCCAAACCTTTTCCCCACCTGCATCACTTTTAAAAGTACTATCTTTTTTACCTGTTGCACCTTTTTGTTTTTTCGGCTATTTTTATACTCTATAATAAAATTAGCCGAAACATGCCATACAAAACAAGAACACTTGAGCGTTTTTTTTTCAAGCGAGTCAACAATTCCCCGTCATGCTGCTGACCGGACCTCGCCAAACCGGAAAAACAACATTCCTTCGCCACCTGGCAGGAGAAGAGCGGTCGTATGCCACTCTTGACGACCCGATGCTCCGGGCGGTCGACAACGAACCGCAAGCCGGAAAATTCTGGCTCACCGGTTCACAGCAGTTCCATTTGATGAAGGGGGTTACTGAATCGCTCGCTGGGCGTGTCGGGGTGGTCAACCTGGTGGGATTCTCGCAGAGAGAGCTTTGTGACACTCCTTCTGCAGAGCCGTTTCTGCCGATTCCAGAAGTCATGAAACAACGTGCAGAAAGCAGGCAATTCCTTCTGCCTGAACTCTACCGGAAAATCTGGCTCGGATCGTTTCCCGCTCTTCATCAGGAGAATTCTGCCGATCATGACCTGTTTTACAGTTCATACGTCCAGACCTATCTGCAACGTGATGTGCGGGATCTGGCCAATGTCGGCGACGAAAGTGCATTCCTGAGATTTCTCCGCTCCTGTGCTGCACGAACCGGACAGATGCTCAATATCCTGGAGCTTTGCCGCAACAGCGACATCAACCATGCGACAGGAAAAAGATGGCTCTCGATTCTTGAAAATTCAGGCATCGTCTACCTGCTCGAACCATGGCACACCAATATCAATAAAAGAGTGGTGAAAAACCCGAAACTGTACTTCCTCGATACGGGACTTGCAGCCTGGCTGACCGATTGGACATCACCCGAAACGCTGGAAGCGGGAGCGATGTCAGGAGCCATTCTTGAAAGCTGGGTGGTATCGGAGATCATCAAAAGCTGGTGGCACAACGGCAAGTGAGCCCCCATTTTCTACTATCGCGATAAGGATGCCAAAGAGATTGATCTGCTCATTCATCAGAACGGCACACTCTATCCGGTAGAAATAAAAAAATCGGCAAGTCCGGGAAAAGAGGCCACTGGCCATTTCGAGGTACTTCAAACACTGAAACAACCGATCGGGCAGGGGTGCGTCATCTCGCTTGCCCCCATGTATCTCCCGATCACATCTACCATCGATAACGTGCCTGTTAGAATAGTGTAACCCCGGAATCTGGAATTACAGGGCATGATCTTTGGTTGAACGACTCTGCATCCTGCCGGTCAGTTCGGCAAGCTTGTTTCTCTGAAGCGCTTTAAGTTGCCGGGCATCGTTTCTATAAACATGCTCACTTCGATCAAATGCTTGCGGTTTCATACGGTGCTATTTTCAGAATCAGGTAGGCAGATTTTATCATGGTGCAACTGTTATGCCGAAGCTGATGCCTAACGTTGCTTTTCAGCGGGCGCGGCTTTTTGCGCTCCGCTGCAAAAGCCTTGTTAGATTTTAATCTATTCTTGCACATTAAAAGATATAATTTTGTTTTTGACGGATTGTAATTCAGATATTTTATGCTGTAAAATTTGCTTTTGGGATTGCGCTTTGCTAGCTTCCGACTTCAATAACATTTTACGAATTAAATTAAATAGCTTTGCAGGAGGCAATAAAACAATTAGTATTGCTCCACCAGTCACAAAGCCTAGTATAATAATGCCCACAATCACTGGGCCAATGATATTGCCTGGCAAAAATAAAAAAAGCAAACCCATTAAAACTGCCACGCTCAATGCCATATCAATAAAATCATAATCTTTTGGCCTGGCGTTGCTAACTTCAGAGTCAACATTAGCTATAGTACGCTGTAAATTCCTTTGCTCTTCATCAATGAGTTGGCAAGATGCGTTTCGGAACGAAGTGATGACTTCCTGTACGATGTTTTTTCCTTCCCTTGCAAGATTGGTAGCATGGACATAACCGAAAATGTTATCTTTTGATGCTTCATCCTTTAAGTCTTTTTCATAATTAGAAGCATCTGTGAGTTTTGCAGAGCAAAGACTATTCACAGCATATCCGGAAAATGAATTCATGTGGAATCCGAAAAACAGGAAAAGGATGAAAAGTTTGTAAGTTGTTTTCATGGGGATGGAGTTTTGATAAAATTTCTTTCGAGGAATCTTAACAATCCGGGTTTGTCTAATTTTTAATAC
>CAJAAV010000011.1 GCA_903937835.1 uncultured Chlorobiaceae bacterium
GTGTGCCACCTTTTTTGACAACCGTATATATTTCATCATCGGTCAACATATCCCAAAGACCATCGGTGCAGAGAAGAATGGTATCACCCATTTTAACCTGTTGCTTGGTGTACTCAAGATTAGCTTCTGAGGAGATGCCAAGAGCACGAGTAAGCTGGTTTTTGAGAGTACTTTTTCGTGCCTCCTCTTTGGATATTTGTCCGGCCTTTACCAACTCCATAACGACAGAATGATCCGTGGTTATCTGAATAATCTCTTTATGATCAATCACATAAACTCTCGAATCTCCGATATGGCATACATGAAGAGTATTTTTATCGAGGAATACCATAGCCAAAGTGCATCCCATGCCTGAATATTCTGGCATTGATCTGCTTTTCTCCCAAACCTCTTTGTTGGCAGCAAAAACAGCATCAGCCATGATGTTGCGAATCAAGTTTTCAGGAATTGCAGATATCTCAATGTTGGCAAAAAAATTCTCTACTGCTTTGAGGGCTGTTTGGCTGGCAACTTCACCAGCATTGTGCCCACCCATGCCGTCTGAAACGATATAGAATTGTTTTTCAGTGAATATCAGAAACGCATCTTCATTGCCGAATCGTTTCATGCCGACATCCGTCATGCCGTAAACGGAGGTGGCACCACTTGTTTTTTTTCTATGGAAAAACTTCATAAAATATTTATCGTACTCACAACGTTCATTATAAAAATAAGATAAACAGTACTCTACTCATCAAACTCCAGTTTCCAGATCAAACGGAACAACTTTATAGTATCATCGCTACTTCCCGACAAGGCATATTTTCCATCAGCGCTCAGAGCTACCGAATAAACCGAGTTTGTATGCCCTTCAAAGTTATGTACACATTCACCAGTCTCTGTCTCCCATAGCTTGAGTGTATTATCCCTACTTCCCGATAAGGCATATCTACCATCAGCGCTCAGACACACAGAGCAGACATAACCACGCCCCTCGAAAGTACGCAAACACTGCCCTGTCGATACATCCCACAGTTTCAGAGTCTTATCATCACTCCCTGATAAGGCATATCTCTCGTCAGCACTCAGACTCACAGAGGTGACTGTGCTACTATGCCCTTGGAAGGTGCGTAGGCACTGACTTGTCGACACATCCCACAGCTTCAGCGTTTTATCCGTGCTCCCCGACAAGGCGGATTTCCCGTTAGCGATCAAACACACAGAGTTGACATCACCACCATCCCACCATGAGTTGACAAATGTGCCCAAGCATCGACCTGTCAACACATCCCAAAGCTTCAGCGTTTTATCAGCGCTTCCTGACAAGGCATATTTTCCGTTAGTACTCAAACACACAGAGTTGACATCTGAACTATGCCCATCGAAGGTGCGCAGGCATAGCCCTGTCGACACATCCCACAGCTTCAGCGTTTTATCAGCGCTTCCTGACAAGGCATATTTTCCGTTAGTACTCAAACACACAGAGTTGACATCTGAACTATGCCCATCGAAGGTGCGCAAGCATAGCCCTGTCGACACATCCCACAGTTTGAGTGTTTTATCCATGCTCCCCGATAAGGCATATCTCCCGTCAGCGCTCAGAATCACAGAGTTTACTGTTCTGCTATGCCCCTCAAAAGAGTTTATTTTGTAAGCAAAAGAAAATGATTTTATGCTCGATAACTGATATAGTTTCTGATATACCGTTAACAATTCAGTACGATCCCTGAAATCATCCTTTTCCCATGCATTATATAGCGTTGTAAACGCTTTTGTGTTATTTCCATTATTCATCAATCTACCGGCTTCCTCGATGGCATATTTAAGCTCATCCTGCACTCCTTTTATCTCGTCAAAAGCCTTAAAGTCACTTACCTTTAATTCTGAATTATAGGAATGAGAGTTGATATTGATCTCCCACAGCATCAGTTTTTTATCTCCGCCTCCCAATATAGCATATCTCCCATCAGCGGTCAGAATCACAGAACAGGCATAATCTCTATACCACCACCCCTCGATGGTGCGCAGAGACCGGCCTGTCGACACCTCCCAGAGCTTGAGTGTATTATCCTCACTTCGCGATAAGGCATATTTGCCATCAGCACTCAGACTCACAGAGACGACCCAACCAATATGCCCCACGAAGGTTCGCAAACACAACCCTGTCGACACCTCCCAGAGCTTGAGTGTATTATCCCCACTTCCCGATAAAGCATATTTCCCGTCAGTACTCAAACACACAGAGTAGACATCACCACTATGCCCCACGAAGATGCGCAGGCATCGACCAGTCGACACCTCCCATAGTTTCAGCGTTTTATCCGCGCTTCCAGACAGGGCATATTTCCCGTCCGCGCTTAGACTCACGGATTGGACCAGGCTGCTATGCCCCTCGAAGGTGCGTAGGAGGTGACCTGTCGACATCTCCCATAATCCTAGGGACACCTCCGAATCACTCGCAGATATGGCATATCTCCCGTCAGCACTCAGACTTATAAAGCGTTCAGAACTATATGCCCAATCAAAGGTGCGTAAGCACTGCCCTGTCGACACATCCCATAACTTTGGTGTGTTATCATCCTGATCCATACCTGAAGTCTCAGATATGGCATATTTCCCATCAGCACTCAGAAACACGAAATTGACTGATTCACCATGCCCCTCGACAGTGCGAATCAACTCCAATCTTCGTATCGTGATCCCTCCAAAAAGGTCTTCATATCTTCCCTGATACTCCTTCAGTTCCTCTTTAGCCAAAGCAGGATCAAGTCGTTCTGCTTGTATATAGGCGAGCAATTCCGAAATCTTCTTTTTCCTGCCAGATGTATGGTTTAGACAATTACGGACTTTTCTTAACGCGTCCAAGTCATCTATTTCCCCTCCACGCCATTGCAGTAGAGCAAGATTAAAGACTGCCTCAGGATGGGTGTTGTTTACCTCTACGGCAGCTTCAAAACACCTGCGAGCCTCTTCCATTTTCCCAAGTTCGTAATAGGAATAACCCTGATTGTTCAACTCATCAGCCGTAGTGTCATGCAGCTCAAGCTGATAACTCGGAGCATCACTACCATATAATTCCTGATAAACCGTATTCAACTCTTCTTTTAACTCACCAAAATTCTTCTGTCTCTTTTTTCTGTCAAGCTCAACACTTTTCAGAAGCAGCTCTCGTAGAGTGTCGGGAATATCCCTTCTTAAATCACGCGGTTCCGGCGGTTTACCCATCACTCCTATTGAGAGTTCATAGGGACGTCTGCCGCAAAACATCTCCCAAAGACATACTCCAAAGCTGTAAACATCCGATTCCTGCCATACTCCGTTCGGAGCTTCTGAACTTTTCTGCCTTGGATCATTCCACTGTTCTGGTGGCATGTATGCCGGGGTTCCCATCGTGTCGCCCATCCGAGTGCCATGCAAATCACCCTCCACACCAGCACTCCCGCTTTTAACTCCTCCGACCAGACCAAAATCGGTGACTTTAACCAGACCGCCTTGTGTTACCAGAATATTGGTTGGTTTTATATCGCGGTGAATCATACCACGCTCATGAGCACGCTCCATTCCATGACAAAATTGAACTGCCATATCAAGACCAACCTGATAGTCAGCACATCGCCGGTCACTAATCCACTCCTCAAGGCTGCCACCATCAACATATTCAATAAAAATATGAGGAACTCCCGCTATTGCTTTCACAAAATAGCAGTATGCAATGTTCGGATGCATCCCCAGTCGAGTCCAGGCATCAGCTTCCTGAACAACACGGGAAAACAGCTCATGATCACCAAGAAGTGCGTTTTTTGGCTGCTTGATGGCAAAGGTGATCCGTTGCCTGATATCCTTGCTGATATAGACATAGCCCATACTCCCCGACATGATGGACTCTATCTTGTAACGATTGTCGATCAGCTCCCCGATGTTGTACCCTGAGGAGTTTTTAACGTTGGTTTCTTCCTGCGGCAAAGCATGAGAATCAGGTATTTGTGGCTCACTCTCCTGTCGGAGCACAGTAGCACCAATAGGAGTCTCTTTTTTTTTCTTCTTGTGGAACTTCCTTTTTTGGTTGTGCATCGGGATAATTCTGAGCCTTCGCTTGCGGCTCAACCGTTGTCACCGGAAGCTGTTTCTCTTTGTGAAAGAAGTTTTGTAAATCCTTGAAGAGCGACATCACATTAATACGTTTAATCATAGAGGGATGAACTGGTAGGGAGATCATCAGCACATTGCCGACATACCCTCACACCATTCTTTTCAACCATACATTCAGCACAGAACCCTTTTTTACAGATGGGGCACACTTCTGTTGCTTTATAGCTTGAATGTATTGCACATACGCCGGGTTTCAACCGTGTCTCATCGTTATCAACCATCGCTATTCCTTGTTGCACATTCTGCCCCTGCGATCTGCCTTGGGGGCGCATAACGGTACCGCCAGCAGAAGCAGGACGAAACACCGTGCCACTTGTACCTATCTGCTCTTTGACAATAAAACGGAATTTATACTTGTCAACAGTGATAATATCTCCTGACTTGAGTCTCTGGGCAACATCTGAAGGCAAAAGCTGGTTGTTCAAATAGGTCTTGTTCGTGCTTCTGCGATCAATGACAAAAAAACTGTTCTCCCTGTATTCGATAGTTGCATGAAGTGCAGATATAGTCTTTTGAGGAATAGAGATATCAACTGATGCTTTACCCTCCTCACCGGATCGACCAATGGTCATCTCCGGCTTCGACAACACTATCTCTCTCATGCCGGTCACATTATCCATATCTTCAAGCATGGCATCAGGAAATTGAGACGATATATGCCCGCCAACACCCAGAGAGTTAGCTTTAGGTGTATGGTTATCTTGCTTATCATTTTTTGATCGCACTATGACCACAACTATTCCCAGAATAACAAAACCTGCAATTGGAATAATAACCCATATCATCGGCACATTTTCACTCCCTCCGTTTGTTCCTTCCATACTCTGTGGGGAAAGTATTGCATGCTGAATCTTACTGAAAACATTTTCCAGCTCCTCCATTTTCCCTGCACGGAAGTAACCACCCCCGGTCTTTACTGCCAAAGTCTGAATAAGCTCAAAATCAGCCTCTTCAGTAAATGCAAGGCTGAATATTCTGATCCCTGAATTTTTGGCATCTACGGTAAGCTCCTCTTTCAACCACTTTCCCAATTCACTATCTCGTTTTTTATCACCAGTATCAATAAATCCATCCGTCATAAAAATGATCAACTTTTCAGAATCCGCTCTTCCATTTTGCTTAAGATCATACAGAGCTTTTTCCATAGCTATTGGAGCATTTGTATATTTTGCGGTATAACTGAGCTTTCGCAATGTCTTTTCAACATTAAGATTGAATGTTTGATTTGCTACAGAGGTAAGAGGCATGGCAAATACAGGCTTAACATCAAAAATAATAACACCGACTCTTGAATCGTTGGTTAACGCTTGAATAAGATTTAAAACAGATTTTCCTGTCATCAATTCAGGATCGTTCTTTCTCATCGAGCCTGAGTTGTCAAGAACAAAGAGAATATCTGTTTGAGTGGTTCGCGCAAAAAGATTTGAAATGAAAAACAATGAAAGAATAAATGCAAAAAGTATCTTGCTCATTTATTATGAATTTTAAGGCATTAATTTTTTCTAATTGGATCACCGATTATATCCATATATGCTCGCCATAAATATCAACAAAATTATGGCAATTGCAATGTGGAGCGCATCTTCAGCCGCCTTGACTGGAATAATCCCCTTTGCTATCAGCGAGTTTGCAATATCAAGTGCTTTGTCGGTTATCAATATCAAGGGTACATTTTTCAGGAAATTCAAGCAGCGGGAAAATAAGAACTACTATTTCAAGGATAAATCAGAGTGTAACTTCATTTTAAAAAAAGGTTTAGAAGTAACGGAGGCCATTCATGTTTTAGCAAATCTCAGCAATGCAACAACAAAGCAACGGGAGATTCGCGGACTGACAGAGTGCTGCAACAAGTTCGGATTGCGCCGTGGCCTGATGATCAGGCATAACGTAGCAGAAAAGTTTGAGCATCATGAAATAGCCGTTACGGTCATGCCGCTCTACCGGTGGTTGTTACTGCAATAAGCTGCTCATTTATACATCGGCACCATCTATAACACATTTGATAATCACTCTATTCGTCATGACAAAGTCTGGCATTTTTTATATTCTCATGCTGAAAGGAACAAAACAGAATTTTTCATGACTGCACAAACCGCCAAAACCGAACAACTTGAGATCGCTCTTGCTCGTGCCGAAAAGACTCTGGCCGATCGCCGTTTTTTTACCCTTGACGGCAAGCAATCGAGAGCATTTGTTGCTGCGCTTAATGCCCCACCACGAGAGTTGCCAAGGCTCAAAAAGCTTTTTCAGGAAAAGAGCATTTTTGAGCAAGCGCTTACATTATAGCAATCTACCGCACAACATTAACAACATGCTTCTCATGAGCAGAGATCTCAAGCGAAAAGATGTAATAAAACGAGATGAAAACGCAATTGAGGGAAATTCCGTTATCCAGTTATCACTCGAAGGCCAGCTTGCCTTTGCCAAGGCTTTGCTGAATCCTCCAGAGCCCAATGCCGCATTGCGACGGGCATTCGAAAATCACGCTGCATATTTTGGTACACTTTCATGCGCCCTAAAATCGAATTTCAGTGTAGAGAATTCGGCTATGAACCGCCAATAATTTGTACACTACAAGAACTTATGGAGGGCTAATTTTATGTGGCAAGACCCAATAGTAAAAGAAATTCGTGAGCTTCGAGAAGAATACGCAGAGAAGTTTAACCATGACCCCGAGGCTATCTTTGATGATATTCTTAAACGTCAGAACCAACCTGATAAAAAGCTTGTCTCTCTACCACCACGAAAACCCCAAGTTACACCCAAAGCCTGACATGGCGCTTATGCGGGACGCGCTTTTTCATGGCGGTTTTGTTGAGAGGGACACTGCTCCTGTTGTTTTACTGGCTCTCGCCAATCAAGAATTATTGTATGCCCGATGCACTCCCTCTTTTTCGCCACTTCTTCCTCAGAATAAAGAAAGAATCCCCTATATTGTCTTTATTATGAAGAAAGAAACCATAAAACAGATCATCAGAGACTTCCATATCACTGGGCAGCCAGCCCTGAAACGGCGATCGCTGCAGGTGCCTCTGGATACGGGCAAGATCATTACCCTTGTGGGAGTGCGACGCAGCGGCAAGACCTCTTTGCTGTTCAACGTCATCAGTGACCTTTTGCTCAAAGGAGTGCAGATAACCTCAATCCTCTATGTCAACTTTGAAGATGAGCGGCTTGAATTGAAAACAGAGGAGCTGGATCTTCTTTTGCAGGCTTACCAGGAGCTCTACCCTGAGATGCTCCTTGAGGATTGCTCTTTTTTCTTCGATGAAATCCAGAATATTGCAGGGTGGGACAAGTTTGTGCGGCGACTCTATGACCGTGGCACGAAAAACATCTTTATTACCGGCTCAAACGCCCGATTCCTGAGCAGCGACATTGCCACCAGCTTGCGAGGGAGAACCATCAGTTATGAGGTCTTTCCCCTCTCTTTCAGTGAGTACCTGACCTTCAAGGGTGTTACGCCAGACCTGAACAGCACTCACTCAATCGCCCTCATCAATCATCATCTTGAGAACTATCTCA
>CAJAAV010000012.1 GCA_903937835.1 uncultured Chlorobiaceae bacterium
AAGTAACGATGGTCAAGACGCCGGAGGAAGAGCTTTTTGGCTCTGAATACAACAAAACGCCGGGTGGTGGCTTTTGAGCTTATGACTATTAAAACAATTTTTTGTAACCCAATCAATTGCATACATGACTAATTTCATTGAACATAAAGGTGGTGCAGAAAAGACAGTAACCTGCCCGATCTGCAAGGAGTCATTTATCTGTGGCCTCTCCTCAACATGCTGGTGTGCTACCAGGAAGGTGCCCGCAGAAGTGAAAGAGTATCTTGCCGAACGTTACGAAACCTGCATTTGCAGCACGTGTCTTGACCGACTGATTGAGCAAGCCGGTACGGGTGAAAGTGCCTGAGTGCTGGTGCAACCTCCGGAAAAAGCTGTGCAGGATGCCATCCCGCAGGCGCGGAGTTGGAAAACGCCTGGAAGAACCAGAGTCTTGCAGGTCCGTTGAAAGGCTTGAAACTCAATGAAAATTCAATTGAAATGCAGTCGCTGATCATGTACATTAGGGCATTGAAACAGCAACACTAAAACAGGAATCATGCAGAAAGAGACCATTACTATACTCGGGTGCGGCTGGCTCGGGTTGCCGCTTGCACAGTCTCTCGTCAAAGAGGGCTATGCAGTCAAGGGATCGACCACGACGGAGGATAAGCTTGAGGTCTTGCAGGATGCCGGTGTCGAGCCATATCTGGTTCGCCTTGACCCGGAGGTCATCGGCGACGATATAGTCGCATTTCTCCAGAGCGATATTCTTATTGTCAATATTCCGCCGACTCGCCGCGATGACATTGTTGAGTACCATATCGAGCAGTTTTCTTCACTGATTGATGCACTTGGTCAGTCGCCGGTGCGCTCCGTGCTGATGGTCAGCTCCACATCGGTATATCCGTCGCTTAACAGGGAGGTTACTGAAGAGGATGCCGCAGATCCTGAATCCCCGTCCGGGCAGGCCTTGCTTCTTGTCGAAGAGATGCTGATGCAGGAGAGTGGATTTCAGAGCACCGTGCTGCGTTTTGGGGGCCTGGTTGGTTATGACCGTAACCCTGAAAAATATATTGCAGCGTTGAAAGAGGTGACGAATCCCGATCAGCCGATGAACCTCATCCATCGTGACGATTGCATCAAGATCATCTCGGAGATTATTCGCTTGCAGCAGTGGGGCGAAGTGTTCAACGCCTGTGCACCGCATCATATCCTGCGGCGCGACTATTACGGTAGAGCAGCCGATGCGGCAGGAGTTCCCCGACTCCCTCTGGCACAATCTGACACCCCAGCTCCGTTTAAAATGGTGAACAGCGACAAGCTGGTGAGCGCTCTGGGCTACAGTTTTCTGCATCCCGATCCGGTCGCGCAACAGGGATAGGAGATGCCAGGACAACACGCAGCTTTTCTGCTGGCCGCTCCTTCAAGCGGTTCCGGCAAAACCACGATAACTCTCGCTCTCCTGAGGCGGCAGCTCGTGATGCCGAAGTTGAACCGCTGGGCTATGTGCCCCGCAGCAAAGCGGTGGCCATCAGTGAGCGTCATCTTGGCCTTGACACCTCTGCCGGGTATGACCGGGAGAGCGTGATTGCGGCAATGGCTGAGCATGTCAGTAAAACTGTGAATGTTGATCGGTTGCTGGAGATTGCGCAGGTTGAGAGATCTTGCACTCCTGTTCTTCCGCCATCAATGGCAAAGGGGAATAAAGTCATTGCCGTGGCCCGTGACGAGGCGTTCAATTTTGTTTATCGCGAAAATATCGAAGCTCTCGGCGAGTACGGACGAGTGGTATTTTTCAGCCCGCTGCATGATGAGCGTCTTCCCCAGGCTGATATGCTCTATCTGGCGGGTGGCTATCCTGAACTTTATGCGGAACAGCTCTCTGCCAACAGCACCATGCGTGAGCAAATTGCAGCATATAGCCGTAATGGAGGGCGCATCTATGCCGAGTGCGGCGGCATGATGTATCTTGGAAAAACAATAACGCTCAAGGATGGTTCAGTCTATCCCCTATGTGGTGCACTTGATCTTGAGACGACCATGCAGGAGTCAAGACTGACTCTTGGTTACAGGAAAGTGGTTCTTAATGGTTTTGCCGCAGAGCTGAGAGGGCACGAATTTCACTATTCACGCATCAGCCATCAGGGAGAGTCGCAGAACATCGCCACAGTAAAAAACGCCCGATGCGAAAATATGGCAACACCTATATTCAAAAAAGACAACACGACAGCTTCATACATTCATCTTTACTGGGGCGAAATGCGTCAGGCACCCGCCATGCTTTTTTCGCTTGAGACTGTATAAAGCACGGAGTTATCCAAGTCTGGATTGCGGCGCTACTCACAAAATAAACTCCAAATCACATCCTTCGGTTACCGACTCATCGACAAACGCCCTGAGCTTCCCAAGAAAATCAACAAACCTTGCCGGGTCAATCTCACGAAAATATGCCACACCAACCGGCTGATCCTGCCAGCCGAGCAGAATTATTTCATGATGTTCAGTATCAATTGATGCTATTCGTTCAGCAATAATCTGGCTCATTGATTCAAGGCTGCTGTGATGCAGAAACGCTTCATCCCAACTGTCAAGTCCATGCCCGCTTTCCGAGATGAATGGCAGCCGGTTTAATACTTCAGGCAAGTCGTAATGAAAAAACGCGGCATAGTCGTGGGCGCCAATTTCCAGAGAACAGTATGTTTTGTACGATTTATCCTGAAGCCGTACCCGGTTTATCCTGCCAGTACGATAAATAGAGAGCTCATGGTGTTCAGGATTGTTGTCATCAATAAGGATGCGATGGATATTCATAGCTGAGTCATGAGAGAGGAGAACCTGTAATCGGTAGAAAGAGTTCTCTGTTTTTATGGAATTGGTTCTAACATAGCTATCTTTATATAAATATTTTTTACACTCATTTTTACGATCTGCTTATTAGAAGATGATGAAACTGGGTACTCACAACAATTTTATCGATACATAAAGAATGGAAGGAAATTTTTCAGATAGAGTACAGGATGTTATCCGCCTCAGCCGTGAGGAGGCACTACGGTTAGGTCATGATTACATTGGTACGGAGCATCTCCTCTTGGGCCTTATCAGGGAGGGCGAGGGTATTGGTGCCAGGATATTAAAAAATCTCAGGATAGACTTGTTTAGTCTTAAGCAGAAGATTGAGGAAAGCACGCACCCAAGGGTTGCTGAAACCCAGATGGGCAACGTTCCTCTTACCAAGCAGGCGGAAAAGGTGCTGAAAATCACCTATCTCGAAGCAAAGATCTGCAAGTCGAATATTATAGGAACGGAGCACCTGCTCTTGTCGATCATGAAAGGGGATGACAATATTGCCTCAGAAATTCTGGAGCAGTTCGGCGTGACCTATGATCTTGTGAGGGATGAACTGATGAGTATTTCCAGCAGCAAGAGCGAGTTTGATGATCCTCCGATGGAGGGGGCATATTCGTCTGGAGGCGCTGAACGGCAAAAAAAGCAGGATCCGAGAAAGGTTGAGAAAACAAAAACTCCTGTACTTGACAATTTTGGCCGTGATCTCACTCGTCTTGCCCTTGACGACAAACTTGATCCGATTATCGGACGAGAAAAGGAGATTGAGCGTGTGGCCCAGGTGTTGAGTCGCCGTAAAAAGAATAATCCGGTACTGATTGGTGAGCCCGGCGTCGGAAAGACAGCTATTGCCGAAGGTCTTGCTCTCAAGATTGTGCAGCGCAAGGTGTCGAGGGTGCTCTATGATAAAAGGGTTGTTGCTCTTGATCTTGCGGCGCTGGTGGCCGGTACAAAATACAGGGGCCAGTTTGAGGAGAGGATGAAAGCCCTCATGAATGAGCTTGAGCGCTCACGTGATGTGATTCTGTTCATTGATGAACTGCATACTATTGTCGGTGCTGGCGGCGCTTCGGGTTCGCTTGATGCAAGCAATATTTTCAAGCCTGCGCTTGCCCGTGGTGAACTGCAGTGTATTGGAGCAACGACGCTTGACGAGTACCGTCAGTTCATTGAAAAAGACGGCGCTCTCGACAGGAGGTTCCAGAAAATCATGGTAGAGCCCACTTCGGTTGACGAGACGATCCAGATTCTCAACAACATCAAGTCGAAGTATGAGGTTCACCATCATGTCAACTATTCGGAAAATTCTATTGACAAGGCTGTAAGACTTTCCGAGCGTTATATCACCGACCGCTTTTTGCCCGACAAGGCGATTGATGTGATGGATGAAGCTGGTGCTCGTGTTCATTTGAGCAATATTCATGTGCCACAGGAGATTCTTGAACTTGAAAAATCCATTGAGGAGGTCAAGACAGAGAAGAACCAGGTGGTGAAGATGCAGAATTTTGAGGAGGCGGCAAGGCTTCGCGACAAGGAGAAGCACTTGATCGATGCCCTTGACCTGGCCAAGCAGGAGTGGGAGGACAGGTCTGCTGAAAGTGTCTACGACGTTACTGAGGCCGATATTACCTCCGTGATTGCCATGATGACCGGTAT
The DNA here is from genome assembly GCA_903937835.1 of uncultured Chlorobiaceae bacterium. GTDB lineage: Bacteria > Bacteroidota > Chlorobiia > Chlorobiales > Chlorobiaceae > Chlorobium. The sequence continues at coordinate 4,480 of CAJAAV010000012.1, forward strand.
TCCTGTGGCAAGGGTCGCACAGTCGGAGTCCAAAAAGCTGCTCACCATGGAGGCTGATCTCACCAAAGAGGTCATTGGTCAGGACGAGGCTATCAAAAAGATTACCAAGGCGATACAGCGAACCCGTGCCGGGTTGAAAGATCCCTCGCGCCCGATCGGTTCCTTTATTTTTCTCGGGCCTACCGGTGTTGGTAAAACCGAGCTTGCCAAGGCACTGACTCGCTATATTTTTGACAGCGAGGATGCCCTCATCAGGGCTGATATGAGCGAGTATATGGAGAAGTTTTCGGTCAGTCGTCTTGTTGGAGCGCCTCCTGGCTATGTTGGTTATGAAGAGGGCGGTCAGTTGACGGAAAAAGTGCGACGCAAGCCCTATTCAGTGGTGCTTATCGACGAGATTGAGAAGGCGCATCCCGATGTGTTCAACATTCTGCTTCAGGTGCTTGATGAAGGGATTCTGACCGATGGCATGGGAAGAAAAGTTGATTTCCGTAATACCATCATTATCATGACTTCAAACATCGGCGCCAAGGATATCAAGAATTTCGGCGCTGGATCGGGCATGGGCTTTACTCCCGTTGAAGACGCAACCGGTAATTACAAGGCGATGAAGTCAACCATTGAGGATGCTCTCAAGCGAGTCTTCAATCCCGAGTTCCTTAACAGAATTGATGATATTGTTGTCTTTCATGCGCTTGAAAAACAGCATATCTTCAAGATTATTGATATTACTGCCGGAAAGCTTTTCAAGAGGCTCCACGATATGGGCATTGAGGTGCAAATTGATGAAAAAGCCAAGGAGTTTCTTGTTGACAAGGGTTACGACCAGAAATACGGTGCACGTCCGCTGAAAAGGGCTCTGCAGAAGTATGTTGAAGATCCTCTTGCCGAAGAGATGCTGAAGGGGCGTTTTTCTGAGGGCAGTGTCATCAGGATTATGTTTGATGAGGCGGAAAAAGAGCTTCGTTTTGTCGACGGGGTAGTTCCCGTTCCTGAAGGCGAAGGGCAGGCGCACAGCGAGTAACTCATTTCTTTTTCATTGTTTGGGAACACTGCTTGAGTAATGGTGGTGTTCTTTCAAGGAAAAGCCAGCGCGGTTATATGCTTCAAAAATCTGCGGTTTGCGCGGATCAGTCTGGTCGTTTGTAAGGCATAATACAGGAGAACATAAGACGTGCCAATCATATCAATGTTTTACGGAATCATTATCCGGTTGTATCTTCTCGACAATAAACATCACAATACCCCGCACATTCATGCGAGATACGCGGAATTTGAAGCTTCTTTGGGTATCGAAGATGGAGAGATTTTGGCTGGCAATCTGCCTCGCAAGCAACTGCGCCTGGTGCAAGCATGGATTGAATTACATCGTGATGAATTGATGGCTGATTGGGAGTTGTCGGTTAATGGAGAGGAACCATATAAAATTACACCACTGTGAGGTCTTGTATGTATTGGGATGTAAAAGTTGTCAAACCGTTATCCGATTATCGCATTTATGTTGAAATTGAAGATGGTCGTCAGGGTGTCTTTGATATGAAGCCTTACCTTGATCGCGGTGTTTTCCGTGAACTTAAGAATGAGCATTATTTCAATGAGGTGGGTATTCTTTTTGGTGCTGTGACTTGGCCGCACGAACAAGATATTGCGCCAGAAACTCTGATTGAAGATATGGTGTCGGTTTCGACTGATCGGTATAAGCCTCAGGTTTAAATGTCAATGCTATTAACTCATTTATAAATTATCAATTGGCTGGTCTGCGATTATGGATTATGAAGTTGTCTTATACCGTAAGAAGCTTTCTGCTTTTTGCGGAATTAGGCAGATCAGTCTAAACATTGTTAGGGGTGTGGTCCCAGGGGAGGTGATATGAAAATATTAGTCGGCCTTGTGTTATTCGCTATTTCCGCCGTCGCCGTGGCCGAGCAACCACGCACGCATGACGGTCTGTGGATAAAAAAATCCATCGATTCGTATGAACGGGTAACAAAAAACCGAGATGGTACAGAAGAAAATCTACAAAACAGTCTTTCTTTCATGGCTTATCTTGGCGGCTTCTTCGCTGTTCACAGACAGAACAATCTAATGGCTAGCCTGTTGGTATACAGCCTTACCGAAGAAAAAAAGAAAACAAAGAATCCCGCTGCACTTGCCGCCATAGATAAACAGATGCGTGTGGCTTTTGCTTTTACTCCATTGCTTAGGCTTCCAGACGATTTATCAATGGAGCAGTCTATTGCCATCATTCGGAAATATTTGGAAGACAATCCGCAAAAGTGGAACTCAGAAGCATCGCTAATTATTACTACTGCGTTATCTGAGGCCTTCGAAAAGAAATGAGCATGTGCGGGCGCACCCCTACATCTCAGTCAACCCGCGCCGCCTACAACGCCGGTTACTTCAACCGTTAGCCAATCAGAGTCCGCACACGGAGGAGGACACATGAAAGAAATTATCAGAAGAACGTTGATTGTTTTTTGGTTGATCTCCATCGCAGTAGTTTTTATCGACATTTACAATTTTGGGGTGTTCGATACGCAGGCGTGGACGAGCTTTCTCGTCCTTGCGGTAATCAATTGGACGCTCCAATACATTTTGTTTGGGGCTGTAAATCCATTTGCGTTAGTCCGCACAAAATCTAATCAGAAGTCAAAGATATGAATGAGTGGCTTGGCCTTATTGGCGCTTTGGCAGGCACCGCAATCGGCGGATTTGTCACTTACAAGGTGGCGAACCAACGGCACTCGTTTGAGCGCGCTGCCGAGAAGGAACGTCGCCTTATAACAGCGTGCGAGTCAATTCATGAACTGCTTTCGGCAATCACGTCTCAGGCCTCCACGCTCAATATGGGAGTACTCGGAGACCTTGGATACAACTCGCCATTGAAGGGAGACATCTTGAAAGAGACAGTCCAGTTGGATCGCCTCCGAATGTTCGTGGATTTCTATGCGCCATCACTTAGTACAGACGTCAAAGCAATCTCCAAACAGTTCGACATTGTCCGCCGTGCAGTGGTTGAAGTACTTTTTGAGAAGAAACGAAATGACGAGTGGAAATCAAAAACTGTTGACTCAGCCGTTTTCGCTTCTCTGGAGATCATTAAGCTTGCGCAAGCTGCTCAGGAAAAGCTGGGTCAAATTGTGCAAGCATCTTTGGCCAAGGGCTAACCCCGCGTTCCAAGGGACGCTGCGCGATAAGTCCGCGCAGCCCCGCTGAGCTTGAACGTTAGCGTTATACATTTATATCGTGCTGGAAATTGATAAAAGGAGGAACCGGATGAACATTACTGAATTGAGGAAAATGAGCACTTCGGAATGATTGCAAGCCATGGAGCTGCTTTGGGATAGCCTTGTATATGAAAATGATGCAGTCGAAACTCCTGAGTGGCATGAGAAAATACTTCAGGAAAGAAAAGAAAAAATTGCAAGTTGGTGTGCAACATTCATCTCACTCGCCGATCTCAAAACGAGTCGCCTCCAATGAAAATAAATGATGTTTTCATATTGGAAGAAGCAGTTGACGATTTGAATGAAGGCAAAGCATTTTACGATCTTTGAAGTGGACCCCAGCCGGTGGACAAAAAGTGGCTGAGTTTAAGTTAGTAACCTGGCCTGTTCATGCAGCGGAAAGGCGCTGCCCCTCTTTTACCTTTAACTCTTCTGTCAGTTTGTTCAACTTG
>CAJAAV010000013.1 GCA_903937835.1 uncultured Chlorobiaceae bacterium
GACAACTGACGGTAATGTTCCTGCCACCATATCTTTTTGCAAATCCGAATAATCTTTCAGATGCAGTGTTCGTTCCTCCGCGCCAGCAACAGTTGCTGGATCGAATCGCTTAAAGTAATTGAATGGTTGGTGGTGGGTCTGAAAATTTGAGCTTTTACTGTTATTTATGATACTGCGATTTTTCAAGGCTTCATTCCATGCTCCGGCATACCATATCCAGCTTACTCCCTTTGCACTTAAGACATCACCAATCGTCTTGAAATCTTGAGGAGGAAGAGGATTTTTTGTCAGGTCAGCAAGTTGACTGTTTCCGCCAGCAGTGGGCGGGATTCCACTTGGTTGATAGGAGGGCTGGAGCGTATTAACCGCGTAGCCATCAGGAGTCACCGCCTGATCTGCAACATAAACTGCTTTGCCGCTCATGGCACTGACAGGAGAGTTCTTTGCAAGAGTGAGCTTTACACCACTTGTCTCAACACTACTCTTGAGAGTGGCTGGGGCATCAGGGTAGGTGGGAGTAGATGCGGAAATCAGCCAGAAATGGTTCAGAAATGATCCTCCGAAAGCTCCCATAAAAAAATTATCAGCAAGGGTATATTTTTTGGCTAATTTCCAGAGCTGCATGACAGAACCATCGTAATAACCCATTGTTAAACCACCAGCATCAGACCATGCGGCAAACATGTTGTTTTTGCCATCATTAATCTGCATCTGATTGTTGTAAAACCGGTGTGTCAAATCTGGTGTAGCTTTGTCAGGCATCAAGCCTCCAGGGAAAGCGACAGATGGTCTATCAATGCGAAAAGGTTTATTCGGCAATTTCTTGACAACGCTCAAGGTATTATCGCCTGAGGAGGGCGACAAATTCCATACTGATGGAAGATTGGCAAGAGGAGTAACACCATCCCGGTCTACTTGTTTGAAATCATTAAAATCATTAAGTTTACCATTACGATTTATAAAAATGCCATTTGCGCCAGGAAACATTCCATATAAATTATCAAAGCTCCTGTTTTCAGCATAAATCACCACTATTGTTTCAATTTTCCGAAGAGAAGTTGCTCCTTTTTCATGCGCATAAAGGGAATAATTCCACAATGAAAGAAATGAAATTGCAATCATTACAGGAAATTGCCATATTATTTTTGATCCTTTTTTCATCATACTCACTTTTTATTTTGTTAGAAAAATTGCATATAGTGGTTTTTCAAACAATCAACTCTTCCTGAACAGCGATAAAAGGTTTGCAAGTATCTTGAATGTCAATACGGTTACTCCTTACGAATACTGACGCAGAAAATAGACTTTAAACCAGTCAACCTGATCTCCAAACCCTATAGACTTCAGCTCAGCTTCTACAGCTTCTTTACTGCACATCGATTTCATGGGGATTTGTAGTATATCATATTCCCACTCCCCTTGAAATATTCCTGATTGATTTACGATTGCAGTCTTTACCCGAGAGTGTGAGGCATAGGTTATGGCATATACGGCGTGTTCATCGTATATGATACCATTAAAATTGTTTGTAATATTCTCAAGTATACGATACTTGCTCAGTTTTTTACTGATAGGCTTCTGATAATTTAAAGTATTGCATTTTACAGTACTATGTGCTAACTCAAGATATATTGTTGATTTTTCAGTCATTGATTTGTCAAGCTGAAACTTTTTGCCATCCAGGAGCAAAAAAGAATATGGAGAAATCTCGGCAATAGTTGATTGATATCCTTTTAGAATTAATGGCGGGATACACTTTTTTAATTCTAATAAAAACTCATCATTATTGATGGAAACAAAAATTGAATATATAACAATGGTGCGATCTTTCATGTTTCTGAGATCGACGTACCTTATGCAATATGGTGAAATTGGATTGCTGCTGAATGATATCCCTGCATTTACTTTCGTTCCGATTTTCTGTAAGCCCAGATATAAAGAAATAGGGAAAATGAGAAGGCCCGGCACTATTTTAAGAAATTCCTGGAAGTTAAAGAATTGTTCGAACATAATGC
>CAJAAV010000014.1 GCA_903937835.1 uncultured Chlorobiaceae bacterium
GTGTTACGTTACAAATGGTAATTGCTTGTTACCCATTATAATATAACATCTTAACCAAGAATATTGAGGCTTTTTTTATGTTAAATCGCGCAGTTTAGGTTAAAGCCAAGTGTGAAAATGGCTGAAAAACTTAAGGAGATCATCCGATGAACTTCGAAAAACTGGATGCAATGAAAGCCCGGCTGGAGAGTTCCAGGCCGTTCAGCCCTGAGATGCTCGGCAATCTGCATGAGGATCTGGTGCTACGCTGGACCTATAATTCCAATGCAATTGAGGGAAATACGCTCACGCTCAAGGAGACCAAGGTTGCGCTTGAAGGCATAACCATTGGCGGCAAAACCATGCGCGAGCACTTTGAGGCTATCAACCACCGGGAGGCAATTTTTTATGTTGAAGCTCTCGTTCAGAAAAACGAACCTCTTTCGGAGTGGCAGATCAAATCATTGCATCAGCTTATTCTGAAAAATATTGATGACCGGAATGCCGGGCGATATCGGATGCAGAATGTTGTTATTTCCGGCGCTGAGCACCGACCGCCTGATTACCTGAATGTGCCTGAAGAGATGGAGGCTTTTGCTGTTCAGACAGCAGTGAACAAACAATGTTTGCACCCTGTTGAACATGCGGCAAGAGTGCACGCCGACTTTGTGAAAATCCACCCCTTTGTCGACGGCAATGGCCGAACCGCCCGCCTGCTGATGAACCTTGAGCTGATGAAGGCCGGGTTCCCCCCTGCCGTGCTGACCGTTGAAAAGCGCCTCGGCTATTACGAAACGCTTGACCTTGCCCAAACCAAAGGTGACTACAAACCCTTTCTGTCGTTGATGGCTGAAACAGTTGAGCAGGCTTTTGAACCCTGCTGGTATGTGCTGGGTGTTGGGAGATGATGGAATGAAAAACAGAAGTGTAAATTATTCGGGTGAACTCATGAATCCATCGAAACGTCAAGTGCGGTTGAAGTACTTGAATCAGATGAATAACTGCACAGGGAGAAGCAAGCAATGAAAATAGAGTCCATACGGTTAAAAAATTTCAAGGCATTCCGCGATGCAGAGTTGATTGATCTGCCGAATTTCTGCGTCTTTGTAGGTGCTAACGGCACAGGCAAGAGCACCATCTTCTCCGTGTTCGGCTTTCTGAAAGATGCCATCACCAGCAATGTCAACACGGCGCTTGCAAAGCTTGGCGGAAGCCGGGGGTTTTCAGAGGTGCGCAGCCGTAACGCTACCGGGCCGATTGAGATTGAGCTGAAGTTCCGCGAAGGGAGTGACATGCCTTTGACCACCTACTTCCTGCAAATCAATGAGGAGAACGGTCGGGTTATTATTGAGCGTGAAATTCTCAAATACCGCAGAGGCAGTGGTGGACAGCCTTGGCATTTTCTTGATTTTTCGCGGGGGAAAGGAAGTGCTGTCACCAATGAACTGATGTCGGTTAACGATGTCAAAGAGTTGACTCGCGAAGAGCAGACGCTTAAATCCCCGGATATTCTGGCCATTAAAGGGTTGGCGCAATTCAAGCGCTTTCCTGCTGTGGTGGCGCTTGGCAATCTTATCGAGAACTGGCATGTCTCTGATTTTCATATCAGTCGGGCCCGCCCGGAGCAGGAGGCTGGTTATGCGGAGCATCTGTCGCGTGAGGGTGAAAACTTGTCGCTGGTCATCCAGTATCTCCATAACCATCATCCGGCAGAGTTCAATCAAATACTTGAGTTGCTGAAGCAGCGCATTCCCGGGATCTCTCAGGTAGAATCAAAAACCACAGAAGAGGGGCGGGTGCTGCTCAAGTTTCAGGATGGTTCGTTTGAAGATCCCTTTCTTGCCCGCTATGTTTCGGATGGTACCATCAAGATGCTGGCCTACTTGACGCTGCTCTATGATCCTTCACCTCATCCGTTGTTGTGTGTAGAAGAGCCTGAAAATCAGCTCTATCCACGATTGCTCCATGAGCTGGCTGAGGAGTTTCGCAATTATGCAAATCGGGGCGGGCAGGTATTTGTTTCTACCCATTCACCTGATTTTTTAAATGCAACAACTGTTGATGAGGTGTTCTGGCTCGTCAAAGAAGAGGGATATACCCAAATCCGTCGAGCCAATGAGAATGCACAGGTTGTTGCCTATATGAAAGATGGCGATCAGATGGGCTATTTGTGGGATCAAGGCTTTTTTGAGGGGAGCGATCCTCAATGAAGTGCCTTGTTTTCTTTCTTGAAGAGCTCTCTGCTCGACGAATGCTTGAAGGGGTGTTGCCGAGATTGATTCCTTCTGATATCAATGTTCACTATGTGGTTTTTCAGGGTAAAAGTGATCTGGAAAAGCAACTTGAAAGAAAACTTCGCTTTTGGCTGCTCCCCGATTCAATCTTTGTCGTCTTGCGTGATCAGGATGCCGCTGATTGCCATGTTATTAAAAGGAGACTTGTTGAGCTTTGCCAGCAAGCAGGGAAAAGCGAAGCGTTGGTTCGTATTGCTTGCCACGAATTGGAAAGTTTTTATCTCGGCGATCTGGCTGCGGTTGAACGTGGGCTGGGTATCAGGGGATTGGCTGCAAAACAGGGACAGGCCGGTACAGAACTCCGGATAAACTTGGCTCTCCCTCTGAAGAATTGAAGAAACTGACAAACGGCAAATATTAGAAGGTTGCAGGATCCCGTGCTATTGGCGGGTATCTCAATCTTGACAAAAACAGCTCAAGGAGTTTTACTGTGCTTCTCTCGGGGATCAAAAAAGTGCTTGAACATTGACTCGTGGACAGGTCTGCAACCTTGTAGCAACTGACACCATAGAAGGGCAGATTTTTTTTCGCTTGAGGTAAGGCGTGGTACTGTGAAAGGGAATGTCGAAATTAAAGATTGAGATATTTTGCCGCCAGCTTCATAATCCTCCCCCGCAAAGCACGATGCTGAAGCACATTCTCAGTGCGCGAACTCTTCACCTCAATAATAATACTCCGGTTACTGCCACAAGCAGCACGGTACACATCGCTGAATTCCCGGTTCGTCAGCGGGCAGGCATAGTCAAGCCCGAAGGTCTCTGCGGCTGAGCGAATACTGTAGTTCTGTGGCGTAGCAAAGTGGGTTTCAAAGACATCGCTGCATTCTGACACGGGAAGGAAAGAAAAGATGGCACCACCGTTGTTGTTCAGGACGATGATCTGCAGCGGAACGGGAAGTGTGCCGAGCAGCGAGAGGGCGTTGAGGTCGTGGAGGAAGGCGATGTCGCCGATCATCAGTGTTGCTGGCTTCAGGTGTCCATTGGCAAACCCGGCAGTGGTGGAGATGATGCCGTCAATGCCGCTTACTCCACGGTTGATGGCTGTCGGAATCCCGTTGGCATGGCTGCTGCTGGCGTAGTTGTCCATATCCCTGACCGGCATGCTGTTTGATACAAAAAGCACCTGTTGCTCCGTGATGAGCTGCGATACCAGCCGGGCAGCCGAGATATCGGTTACCGGCTTTTCGGGCAGCAGTTCGGTTTGAATCTCTTCCGATACAGCCCTGAAAAAGCGCTCCGAAGTGTTGCTGTCCACTGTTTGCGGCGTGGTACGGCACCCTTTCAACTGAGCTGCGGTCAGTGCAATAGATGCCTCAAGACGGCAGGTAACGTTATGGTCAGGGGAAAAGCGGGCTGGTTGTGGCTTGATTACAATATAATGTTCCGGTTGCCACTCTTTCAGCGCTGTTGAGGGGTGTTTTGCAATGACGTTGCCTCCAAAGTGCAGGATAAGGTCAGCCTTGAAGGATTTCCGGAATTCGGGTGACTGGAGCAGGAGCTGCCAGGGCTGGACTGAGGCAACCATTCTCAGGCCGGATGAAAAATCGGCATAGAGTGGAATGTTCAGGTCGTTGGCCAGTTCACTGACCGCCAGGGCATCAGCGCTGCTCGTCATGCTGCCGGCAATGATCATCGGCTGCTCTGCCTCTGCGAGCAGTTGGCGCAGCATAATGATAGTGCCTGCATCGGGCACTTTTTCGGGGACTATCGAACTGCTGAATGGCTTGCCGTTTTTAAGCCAATGATGAAGGGGAGCGACCCAGGGATCTTTGAGATCCGGATTTGCCGGTTCAAAAGGTTCGCGGAATGGCTGGTTCAGATGTACCGGGCCTGATGACTCTCCGAGAGATTTTGCTACGGAGTATGCGACCGTAGAGAGGAGCGCCTTCAGGGGTGTATCGGTTGACGGTGCAGGCAACTGCATGTTCCACCTGGTATAGCTTCCGAAGATATTTTCCTGCCGGATGGTCTGGTTGGCGCCACACTCCAGTAGCTCGAAGGGGCGGTCGGCAGAGAGCACAATCATCGGCTGAAAGTCCATCGAAGCTTCTACTATGGCGGGAAAGTAGTTCGCGACGGCAGTGCCTGAGGTGCAGATCAGTACAGCCGGTTTGCCAGTTGCCCTTCCATACCCGAGTGCAAAAAATCCGGCGGAGCGTTCATCGACAAACATTTTCCACCGCGCTTTCGGATTTCTTGCAATGGCAATGGTGAGCGGTGTTGAGCGTGATCCAGGTGAAATGCAGAAAAATCCTGCGCCCTGGCGAATCAGCTCTTCAACAATGATGCTGCTCCACAGTGACGTGATTTGCTGGTTGTTCATGCTTCCTGTCGGGTTATAGCCAGAATATCCCCTATCTTCTGCTCAACCTCCTCCCATTCAGAAAGTGGATCAGACCCTTTTACAAGTCCGGCACCGGAGTAGAGATAGGCAAATCGGCCATTGACGAGCGCAGAACGGATGGCAACACAAAATTCTGAAGCATCCCGGCTTACCCAGCCGACAGGCGCGGCATACCAGCCACGGCTGAATGGTTCCAGCTCCATAATGTGTTCCATGGCAGGAGCTTTTGGAACGCCACCGACCGCAGGAGTCGGGTGAAGAAGGTTCAGCACAGCGCTGTCATGTTCAAATTCAGGCTTCAGCCGGGCGGAACAAAGGGTGTAGAGATGTGCAAGGCGTTGCAGTTGCAGAACCTGAACCTCGCCATCCATCTCAATATTGCTGCATATCTTGAGCAACTCGTTATAGATCATCTCCCGGACAAAATTGTGTTCACGGATATCTTTTTCTGAATTCAGGAGTGTTTCGGAGGCGTGATGGTCATCGCCGTTGATGCTCTCTTTCGAACAGGTGCCAGCAAGGGCTTCCGTGAGCAGCATGTTGCCTTCTCTTCGGTAGAGGCGTTCAGGGCTAAAGCTGAAAAAAGCATGGCTTTCGGCAGGTTCGAAATAAAACCTGTAGATAGCATTTTTTGGATAGGGGTAGTTCAACAGAAAAACAAGCGGTGAAAAGTCTTTGCTGAACTCAAGAATAGTCTGCCGTGCCAGCATGATTTTTTCCATTCCGTCGGTCTCAAAGCTTTGGATTGCTTTCTTGCACTGTTCAATCCAGTTTTTTTCATCTGGATTACAGGAGAGGTTCAGTAATTCAGGCAACTTCAGGTCTGAACAGTCAGTGCTGGTAACAACAAGATGGAGTATGTCGGTTATCGCACTGATTTTGGACTGGAGATCATCGTCGCATTCAAGAAAAAGGTGGCAGGTGAGAGTGAAGGTATTTTTTTCAAAGGTCAACTGAACCAGTGGAAGCACAAAAGAAAATGAGGTAAACTTCTGCCAGATCGCTTCCTGTTGTTCCATGTTGTTGAAGTGGAATCCCCCGAAATAGCGTGCGCCGGGATCTTTTTCTGCTACGGCAAGCCCGAACTGCCTGAAACTTGCACTGTTGTCTCCTGCGCCTTCATAAGCAATAGTGTCAGCAATTCCGATACCCGCAACAGAAAAATCCTGTTCTCGGTTCATCCAGAAAAGTTTCGGATATACCGTCTGCTGGCTCAGCCACTCCGGAATCTCTGTCGGTTGAACGGGTTGACGAAATGTTACAAGCTGGGCTTGAGCCCCGCGTTCGGGTGATGTACGTTCGTCACGATAGCGGTTTAACGCTGCGATAAGGCACGAAACCGCCTCTTCTATGGCCAGGGGTTCAATTCCGTTAATCACCGGACCTCTTTTTTGAGATGTTTTTGCAGAGAGACGGCAAGATAATTGTTTTTGTCAAGAAGCCATTTATAAATCGCGTCAGCTTCATCCCGCCGTCCTGTATGGCTATAACAGACAGCAAGATTGTAGTGGGCATCGACAAATGATTCGCTGTTTTCAATGGCCTCATTGTAGAATCCAGCCGCCTTGTCAAATTGTTTCAGTTGCATATAGACGTTGCCAAGATCGTAAAGGCGAAGAGAATCTTTTGGAGAACGTTCAAGGTGCTGCTGAAAAAATTTCAGAGCTTCGGAGTAATTTTTCTGGTTGAAAGCGACGGCGCCAAGTGCATGGCGTGCATCGTCGAGTTCGGGATTGATGGCAAGCGCGCTTTTGAAGGCTTCTGATGCCTCGTTGTAGCGTTGGCTTCGGGCAAAAGCATTGCCAAGAAGCAGGTAAGCCTTCGCGTCTTGAGGGTTTTTCCAGACCTGCTGCTGGAGGCTGTTTATCTCATTCGGTTTGCTGTTGCATGAAGTGCAGAGTGTCAGCCCGGCTAACAGAATGAACGCAACAAAGCGCGATATTCCGGTTCTTGAAGGTGTTAGTGAATGATTCATAGTTCTACAATATAAACACTCCCTGAATTATCTGCCAATCTTGATTGTATATGGCGCTGATTTTGCTGAAATATTTCCAAATGGCTGTCACTGTGCGTAAATTTCAGTTTAAAGTGTTGCTGAGTTTCTGTATTGAAATGAGTTACGCATTCGAATACGATCGTTATAAATCAATAGCCATGAAAAATGAACTACAGGTAAGCGGTATGAGCTGTGGCGGTTGTGAACTGCTTGTCAAGGAAGCTCTTGAAGAGCAGGTCGGTGTAACGCAGGCTGAGGCCTCTTACCTTAAAGGTGTTGTTGACGTTGACTATGATCCTGAACTGATCAGTATGGCAACCATCAGAGCCGTTATCGAGCAACAGGGGTTCCGGGTACAAGACTGAGCGGAGCTGAGTGTTTTTTTGAGAGTAAAATAATAGACAGGAAAGTGACATGGCCGTGGAAAAAACAGAACGTCTCGCTGTTCTCATCGATGCCGATAACACGCAGGCGACAATTATAGAAGGCCTTCTGGCAGAGGTTGCAAAGTATGGAACATCCAGTGTTAAAAGGATATATGGCGACTGGACCTCGACGGCCCTGAGGAGCTGGAAAGAGGTGTTGCTGGAGCATTCCATTCAACCTATACAGCAGTTCGGGTACACGAAAGGGAAAAATGCTACCGACAGCGCCATGATTATAGATGCCATGGATCTTTTGTACACGGGCAAGTTTCACGGTTTCTGTATTGTTTCGAGCGACAGTGACTTTACGAAACTTGCCTCGCGGATAAGGGAGTCGGGGTTGTTTGTGTACGGTTTTGGAGAGAAAAAGACCCCGTCAGCATTTGTTTCAGCATGCGACAAATTCATTTATATCGAAGTTCTTCGTGCAAAGATCAATGAAAATGAGCCGATTGCAAAAAAAACAATGGCAGAACTCAAGCAGGATACCCGTTTGGTAAGGTTATTGAGGAATGCCGTTGAAGCCTCGTCAGACGAAAGTGGCTGGGCGCATCTTGCAACGACAGGCAGCAATATTGCCAAACAGTCCTCCGAGTTTGATCCTCGCAATTACGGCTATATCAGGCTTGGAGAACTTTTAGCTGCCACGAAACTTTTTGATTTCGAAGAGCGTCTTATCGGTGAAGGGCAGTCAAGAGCGATCTATGTCCGCGACAAACGCAAAAAAAGCTGAAAACACTCATCTCTTCTTTGTCACCGGGGTTCCAAAATATCCCCGGGAAACTCTTTTTGACTTGCTATCAAACCTGCGTTACCACAAGAAAAAGAGGGGGGGGGAAGCCTTGTTCTTTGCTACCAATATGCCGCCCCTCCGGGGCTTGAAAACAATGAGCATTTTCATTGAATGCCGCAGGCATGACATATTGGTAGAAACCAGCATAACCCGACCCCAGGAGGCATTTATTGAATTGCCTCAAAACAAAAAAGCCTTTCCTGACAAGGGAAAGGCTTTTTTGTATGCGGAGCTGACGGGGTTCGAACCCGCGACCTCCTGCGTGACAGGCAGGCGCTCTAACCAAACTGAGCTACAGCTCCATTAAGACGGAGTTAAAGTAAGGAGCTGGTTCATAATATCCAAAAAGTATTTTCATTTCTCCTTCTTCTCTCTTTTCATCCGCAGTATTTGACTGGATTTTTATAAATTCTTGAAGTAGATGTATCTTGCTGCACAATTTTTTATTATTTAATTAAATTAATACCGTTAACATTATGGCCGTTACCGAACCAGGAAATTCCCTGACCGTTACAGACAACCGTACAGGTCTATCTTTTGACCTGCCTATTGAGCAGGGAGCAATTCGCACCATCGACCTTCGCCAGATCAAGATATCTCCTGATGATTTTGGGTTATTGGGTTATGACCCTGGGTACCTCAATACGGCATCCTGTAAAAGCAAAATTACCTATATAGACGGTGACAAGGGTATTTTAAGGTATCGTGGATATCCTATCGATCAACTTGCAGAAAAGAGCACCTTTCTTGAGACGGCCTACCTGCTTATCAAGGGTGAACTTCCCGACAAGGAGCGTCTTGCTGTCTGGACCTACAATATCCGGCACAATACCCTGACGCATGCCAATATGACCAAGTTTATGGACGGGTTCCGCTATGATGCTCACCCGATGGGTATTCTTGTTGGTACCGTCGGCGCACTCTCGACATTTTATGCTGATGCCAAAAATATTGCAGATGAAGAGTCACGCAAGTTGCAGGTACGTCGCCTTATCGGAAAGATCCCCACTCTGGCCGCCATGAGTTACCGGCACAGCATGGGTTTTCCCTATGTTCTTCCTGATGATGAATTAAGCTATACCGGCAATTTTCTTTCCATGATGTTCAAGATGACCGAGATGCACTACAAGCCGAATCCGGTTCTTGAGCATGCTCTTGATGTTCTTTTTATTCTTCATGCAGATCATGAACAGAACTGTTCTACCAGTGCCGTCCGCGCTGTAGGCAGTTCGGGAGTTGATCCTTATTCAGCAATAGCTGCGGGATGTGCTGCGCTCTATGGCCCCCTGCATGGCGGAGCAAATGAGGCGGTTATTCACATGCTTAAAAAGATCGGCTCGCTGGACAAAGTGCCTGAATTTATTCAATCGGTCAAGGATGGCGAAGGACGTTTGATGGGGTTTGGCCACAGGGTGTACAAGAATTATGATCCAAGGGCAAAAATTATCAAGGAAATAGCGTTCCAGGTTTTTGAAGAGACCGGTCGCAGTCCGATGCTCGATATTGCTCTTGAACTTGAAAGAATTGCGCTTGAAGATGACTATTTTATCAAACGCAAACTCTATCCTAATGTTGATTTTTATTCTGGATTGATCTATCAGGCAATGGGCTTTCCTCTTGAGATGTTTCCTGTTCTTTTTGCTATTGGAAGGGTCCCGGGATGGCTTTCCCAGTGGATCGAGCAGGTCAAGGATCAGGAGCAGAAAATTTCAAGACCTCGTCAGATCTATCTTGGTGAAGATGAGCGTCCCTATGTTCCGATTGAAACCCGTCCGAAAAACAGGGTTGATGAGCAGAAGTTTGGTGTCTGCAGACTGTAGTTTTTTGTCAAGGGGTGTTCATTATTTTTCTGGACACTCCCTGCTCTGTTTTTATTAATGTTACGATGATGTTTTTATGTCGGTTACTACCCAAGATGTTGCCTATATCGCTGAATTGGCCAAGTTGAGGTTCACTGATGAAGAGATGCTGACGATGACCAGTGAACTCAACAATATCCTTCACTATGTCGAAAAGCTCAATGAAGTCGATACCGATGGAGTTTTGCCTCTCAGCAGTATTCACGACCCGGTTAATGTGCTTCGGGAAGATGTTCTGCTTCCGGCTCTTTCATCAGGGGAGGTATTGCAGAATGCTCCTGACCGGCAGGATCGCTTTTTCAAGGTACCAAAAGTGATTGGGTAACTGTAAGGTGATTGATCTCCGTGAAAAAAGGGGCTGTGTGGTTTTTGTCGTTAAAGCACAGCCCCGCTCATCAAAAAGCAGAATTTGTGGCGCCTATAACGGCGGCTTGAAGGTGAGCCTGAAAGCTGCGCCGGTTGATGATGCAGCAAACGAGGAGTGTTGCGAACTTTTTGCGAAGGTGTTCGGTGTTCCTCAGTCGAGGGCGCATATCGTGTCCGGCAGAAGTTCCCGGACAAAGAGCGTGATGATTGAAGGTGTCAGTGCTGAAGCTGCAGCTCTCATTCTTGAACCATATTGTTGATTATTCTGTATGTCCAAAAAAGCTGTAATTCTTATCCCTGCAAGGCTTGATTCGAGCCGTCTCGACAAAAAAATGCTTGCTGATATCGAAGGGGAGCCACTGATTGTTCGCACCTGGCGTCAGGCGCTGAAGTCGCGTTTGGCTGGCAGGGTTGTTGTGGCTACCGATAGCCGGGAGATAGCGAGTGTTCTGGAGGTGTGTGGGGCGGAAGTTGTTATGACCTCCCCAAGTGCGACCTGTGGTACCGAGCGTATCGCTGAAGCAGCCCGGCAGATCGGGGGAGATGTCTTTGTCAATCTGCAGGGCGATGAGCCACTGATCACTCCTGAAAATATTGATCTTGCTCTCGAACCGTTCTTTTCTGATAATCCTCCCGATTGCTCAACCCTGGTTTTTCCGCTTCAGCCTGATGATGTTGAACAGATTGAAGATCCTCATCAGGTGAAGGTTGTTCTTGATTCTAAAGGATATGCGCTCTATTTTTCGCGCTGCCCAATCCCTTTCAGGCGCAACGAGCTTCCTTCAACCATTTTCTATCGCCATATCGGTCTCTATGCATTCAGTGCCAGGGCGCTGGAGCAATTTGCTACCCTTCCGCCATCCATGCTCGAACAGGCGGAGTCGCTTGAGCAGCTCCGGCTGCTGGAAAACGGCTTCCGTATCAAGTGCGTCACTACGCTTGTTGATAATCCGGGGGTGAACACGCTTGAGGATCTTGAGCTTGTTCGGAGTATTATCAGGGCAGCTTCTCGCCACTGATAATGGCAGGGAGTGTTCCATCATGAAACAGAAGCTCCACTCCGTCAGAAAGTTGCAGCTTGCTTGCGCCGGTCATGAATTTCCCCTCTTTTCTGACAAGAACATATCCCCGTTCAAGCGTTTTCCGGTAATCGAGCAGCCCCAGTTGCTGTTTGACTGATGTGTAGTGTTGCACTCGCTGACTGTAGGTGGTGGTGATGGTTCGCGACATAAGGGCTACAAGGGAATCGAGCCTTTCATGAAACTGCTGCATCTGCAGCGGTGGCCTATTGAAGGCGTAACTGCTGCAGATTGAATAGACGTGACGCTCTGTACCTTCAAGCTTTGCCATAAGCAGCCTCTCCTGTCTTGACTGGAGATTGCTGATGTTTCGCAGCAGCTCAAGGGTATCGGGCACGGCGAGTTCTGCAGCGATGGACGGGGTTCCAGCCCGCAGGTCGGCAACCATATCGGCAATGGTAAGGTCGGTTTCGTGACCGACGGCACTGATGACCGGTATCTTCGAGTTGTAGATGGCATTGGCGACAAGTTCTCCGTTGAAGGCCTGCAAATCTTCAAGTGAGCCTCCTCCTCTGGCAACAATAATCACTTCGGGCCGATGCTGCTTTTTTTTCGTGGTGTTGAAAAAGGCGATTCCTGCGGCAACTTCTTCCGCTGCGCCAGTGCCCTGCACCCTGACAGGATAAAGAAGGACTCTTGCTGCAGGAAATCGCCGTTCAAGCACGTTGCTCATATCCTCAATCACCGCTCCTGTAGGCGAAGTAATGAGTCCGATAGTCTCTGGAAGAGCAGGAATAGATCTCTTTCGTTCAGCGCTGAAATATCCCGCTTTGGCAAGTTTCTGCAAGAGCTCGGCAAAAGCCTGTTGCAGTGCTCCCTGCCCGGCTTCAGTGACTGAAGTGCAGATGAGTTGATAGCGTCCGGATGGAGGATAGACCTCAAGACGCCCTTCAGCAACTATATTCATGCCATCCTTGAGTGTCGTCGCAAGACGGCTTGCCGTGGTTTTCCATATGACGGCCGGTATCTGGGCACCCTCATCCTTCAGTGTCAGGTAGATGTGCCCCGAACCGTGTCGCTTGCAGTTTGATACTTCTCCCTTGATCCTTACTTGAGGAAAAAGAGTTTCAAGTCCGGTTTTAATTTGCTGTGTCAGTTCGCTGACTGAGAGAATTGTTTGGCTCATGTCATCTTGTGCTGGAAGTGGGCTGTAGAAATTATGCCTGCTCAATAAAGGAAAACATTTTGAAATTTCCTTTTGATTGTTTAGAGGATATTGTTTGTCTTTGAGTGAAACGTAAGAGTGGCACGGTTTTCATGGGGGATGTGTTATATTCGTTTTTTTATTAACAGAACGGTGCAGAGCGCTTGTTACGCAAGAGTGATGGTATTATGGTTAATCGTGAATTGACAGAGGAGCTGGCAGTGCTGCTTGATCTGGAGAGGCAGGAAGCGGCATCTCTTTTCAATGGATTTTGCGGAGCAATGGTTGCTGAACTGCTTGCTTTTCGGAAGCTTTCGATCAAAGGGCTTGGCTCATTTTATGTAACGCATATTCCTGCGTCCAAACGGAGCAGCGGGTCGGCCATGATCTTTGCTCCTCCGGTCAACAAGTTGAGGTTTGACAGCACTCTGTCCAGTGGTGAAGACTCCCTCTCCCTTGCTGTTTCGCGACTTTCAATGAGTCAGGGTGAAGCTGTACGGTTTGCCCGGACTCTTGCCCCACTGTTCTCTGCTGCCCTTCAGCAGGAAAAAGCCCTCCATCTGGATGGGTTGGGTCGCTTCGCCCTTGAAAATGGCGTGTACAGCTTTTTGCCTGATCGTACGTTGGAAGAGCTGCTGAACAGGGAGTATCAGGATTTGAAAGAGGTTATTCTGCAGCAGCATAAGGAGGAAAGGAGTGAGAGGAGGTCGCCCGGATATATTTTGCCTCTCTCCGTGGTTGTTCTTGTTGGGTTGTTGCTTGCAATAGTGTATGGCCGGTTTTCGTGGAGCACTTTTTTATCGTCAACAGTGGAGCCTTCCAAAAGGGTTGCCACTGTAATTGATCGCAGAACGAGTGTTGTTGCTCCTCCACACACAGCAACGGCTTATCCGATAAAGTCACCAGGAGGTGTCGCAGACTCACTTGTGCTTGTTACAGGTGATTATGCCATTGTTCTTTCTACTTTTGAGACAGAGAAAAGGGCACACCAGCAGCTTGCTCCCTTGCGTTCTTCGGGAATCCACGCTTTTGTCTGGCCAACTTCTATGGACGGTACGAAATATTTCAGGTTGATGACTGGCAGATTTTCAAGCTACTCTGCAGCGGCAGAGCGGCTCAAGGGACTGCCTAAAAAAATGGTCGATGGCGCATATATTCAACAGGTCAAAAAAAACAGTTGTGCTTCATGGAGAAAAAGGGTTGTAACATGCTGCATCCCCAGTCGATGTGTCCGGCATTCGGCGGGCTGAGAGTGCTGACAAGAATTGATGGTGTTCAGGTCTGTCTGGTGGCTGATCAAGGTTGTCTTTACGGGCTGACTTTTGTTTCGCACTTTTATGCTGCACGTAAATCGATTGTATCACCTGAATTGATGAATGTGCAGATATCCGGTGGCACCATGATTGACGATCTTCGCCGCACCATAGAGGGTATTGCCCTTGATCCGGCGGTGCGTTTTATTCCTGTTGTCAGTACCTGTGTTGCTGAGACGGCCGGTATAGCCGAAGAGTTGTTACCCAGAAAAATCGGCAATGCAGAGGTGCTTCTGGTGCGCCTGCCTGCATTTCAGATAAGGACACATCCAGAAGCAAAAGATGTTGCTGTCGCAACACTTTTGAAGCGCTTTGCAAGGTTTTCCGGAGAGAAAAAAGCTAAATCGCTTGTTGTGCTGGGAGAGATTTTTCCGGTCGATGCGATGATGATTGGAGCAATTCTCCAGAAAATCGGCGTTAAGTCGGTCATTGCACTTCCTGGAACAGCGCTTGAAGACTATATAGAAGCTGGCCAGGCTGAGGCTTGCGCGGTGCTTCACCCCTTTTATGAACGCTCAGTCTCGCTGTTTGAAGAGCATGGTGTGAAGATTGTCAAAGGAAACCCCATTGGAGCAAATGCCACAGCGCAGTGGATACTCCGTATTGGAGAGGCTCTTGAGCTTGATCCGGCAACGGTTCAGGCAGTGGCCGAAGAGGAGGGCCAGAAGACACGCGAAGTACTTGCCAGGTTCAGCCATCTGAAGGGCAAAGTGATTGTCGCTGGCTATGAAGGGAACGAACTGCCTGTTGTCCGCCTGCTGCTTGAAGCTGGTCTTGAGGTGCCTTACGCTTCAACCTCCATTGCGAGGAATGCTCTCGGTGAAGAGGATCACAATGTGCTCTCCATGCTTGGCACAGAGATTCGCTATCGTAAATATCTTGAAGAGGATATGCAGGCAGTGGTTGACTATGAACCGGATCTGGTCATCGGTACCACGTCTCTTGACAGCTTTGCCAAAGAGCGAGGCATTCCAGCCATCTATTACACCAACAATATTTCCGCACGGCCACTCTTTTTTGCTGCAGGAGCCTCAATGGTTCTTGGGATGATAGGCGGCTTGCTCGGGAAGAGAGAGGTGTATAAGAACATGAAGGAGTATTTTGAGGGGTAGGGTGTGTATTCGCTTAAAAAGAAAAAGCCAGATGTAATTCCGGCTTTTTGCATTTGTATTTGCTCAGTCGCTACACCACCAGAATCTCTTTCTCTTTAGCCACAATCAGGTCAGTAAGCTGTTTTTCAAATTTGTGGAGCAGCTCATCAGCATCTTTTTTTCCCTTGTTCTTGTCGTCTTCGCTGATCGTTTTCGATTTTTCGAGCTTTTCAATCTCCTGAATCATGTCGCGGCGAAGGTTGCGAAGGGAGACTTTGGTATCTTCTCCGAATTTTTTGGTGAGCTTCACAAACTCCTTGCGCCGCTCTTCGGTGAGCGGGGGAATGCTGACCCGGATGTTCTGGCCGTCAGCGGCAGGGTTGAGACCGAGGTTGGCATCGCGGATAGCCCGTTCGGTAGCAGAGACCATTGTCTTGTCCCAAACCTGGACAATGAGCGTGTGAACATCAAGAACACTGATGTTGCCGACCTGTTTCAGTGGCATCTGCTGGCCATAGGCCTCTACCTTGACACGGTCAAGCAGTGTTGTTGTTGCCTTTCCTGTTCTGATCGAAGCGATTTCGTGCTGAAACGCCTCGATGGTCTTCTTCATTTTAGGCTCTGTTTTCTGATAAACCTCCCTGACACTCATAGCTGTTTCGATGGGTTAGTGTTGGTTTGCCGCAAAAGCGCAAGCTCTGTTCTTCAGGCGTTTGCCTGTGCTGCGGTGGATTTTGCAAAGCGCTTGTTGAAGCGTTCGACGCGTCCGGCGGTATCGACAAGAGTCTGCTTTCCGGTATAGAAAGGGTGGCAGTTGTTGCAGATATCAACCTTGATGGTTGTTCTGGTTGAACGGGTGACGAAGGAGTTCCCGCAGTTTGCGCAGTTGACGGTTACTTCCGTATACTTTGGATGAATATCTTGTTTCATGACTTTCGTTGACTTTGTCGTACAATAGATGATATGACCGGCAATAAAATTGTAAAGGTGCAAATATACAAGAATTTCATTCTAGTTACAACCATTAATATGACCGGTTCAACATCAGTCACTTACCTGAAAGGGGTGGGATCAAAGAAGGCATCAATCCTCAAAGAGGTGGGTATTGTGACGCTTGACGACCTTTTTGACTACTATCCCCGCCGATACCTTGACCGTAGCGCCATGAAAAGCATTGTAGCCCTTGCTGATGGTGAAACGGTAACGGTTGTTGGTACGGTTATCAAGACGCAGCTTGACGGAGATACTCCAGGCAGAGCACGCTTCAAGGCATGGCTTGGTGATGCAACCGGTGTTCTCGAACTGACATGGTTCCGGGGAGTCCGCTATTTTTCACGCAGCGTTGTTCAGGGTGAATCGCTTGCTGTTTATGGAAAGGTAAGTTATTTCGGTAGTCATGCTCAGATGCAGCACCCTGATTTTGATCGTCTGAGCCCCGATCGTCTTCAGGTGAGTGAGGGTGAGTGCAGCGATTTTGAATTGTACAATACCGGAAAGATTATTCCGATCTATCCGACCAGTGAGGCTATGAAGCAGGCAAGTCTGGGCTCAAAGCAGATGCGCACTCTTATTGCCCGTGCTTTTGAACAGGGCGCTCCGGGTCAGCGGGAGAACCTTACGGCGTCCATGGTTGCCGATAATGGTTTACTCTCACTTGCCGAAGCATATCGCGAGATTCATTTTCCCTCATCCCACGGAAGACTTGAACGGGCACGCTGTCGACTGAAATGGACCGAACTTTTTTATGCTCAATTGCTGTTTGCCTTGCGCCACAGTGAGATCAGGCGCAATAAGGCAGCGGTGAAGTTCACTCACTCCGGTGAGGCCACCCGGATGCTCTATGAAAGTCTTCCTTATGCGTTGACCGATGGCCAGAAAAATGCGGTGCGTGAAATATATCGTGACCTCAGGAGTGGCAGTCCAATGAACCGTCTGCTGCAGGGAGATGTTGGTTCAGGAAAGACTATTGTGGCCATGTTTGCCATGGCTCTTGCTGCCGACAATGAGCTTCAGTCAGCATTTATGGCTCCGACAGAAATTCTTGCGGTGCAGCATTATCTGGTCATGAAACGTTATTTTACTCCTCTTGGCCTGCACGTTGGTCTTCTGACGGGCAAGCAGGGGAAAAAAGCTCGCCAGTCGGTTCTTGACGCACTCAGTTCCGGAGAGCTGCATTGTGTGATTGGCACTCATGCCATGATTGAGCATGGAGTCAGCTATGCCAATCTTGGACTGGTTATTATTGACGAACAGCACCGCTTTGGGGTGTTGCAGCGTAAAGCGCTACAGGAAAAAGCAATAAATCCCCATGTGCTGCTGATGACAGCCACACCGATACCGAGAACCCTTGCCATGGGTGTGTTTGGTGATCTTGATGTCTCTGTTATTCGCGACAAGCCAGTGGGAAGAAGGCCGATCAAGACCGTCCAGAGGCCGGAACAGGAGAAGATGAAGGTGTATGATTTTCTCCGTTCACAGATTGCGGAAGGGAGACAGGGTTATATTGTCTATCCGCTTGTTGAGGAGTCTGAAAAGATGGATCTGAAAGCGGCGGTTGAAAGTTATCATGAACTCTCTGCCACGGTGTTTCCAGATCTCCGCCTTGGATTGATTCATGGACAGATGGGCCCGGATGAGAAAGAGATGGTGATGGAACAGTTCAGGCGCGGGGAGATTGATCTGCTGGTTGGTACCACAGTCATTGAAGTCGGGGTTGATGTTTCAAATGCCGCGGTTATGGTTATTGAGCATGCTGAGCGGTTTGGTCTTGCCCAGTTGCATCAGCTAAGGGGACGGGTTGGCCGTGGAGAGCACCCATCCTCCTGCTTTCTGCTCTATGCAAAAATGACGGCGGATGCCCGAGAGCGGCTTGGGGCCATGGAGTCAACCAATGACGGTTTTGTTATCTCAGAAATTGATGCGAGGATTAGGGGGGCTGGAAATATTCTTGGAAAAGAGCAGTCAGGCACCTTGAGTGGTTTGAGAATTGCCGATCTGAACACAGATTATACTATCATGCAGTCGGCCAGGTCTGCCGCATTTGCTCTTGTTGAACAGGACGGGCAGTTGCGGGCAGCGGAACATGCCGTGATACGTGAGTGTTATCTTTGTCACTACCACGATCGTTTTTCTCTCGCCGAGATTGGATAGTTTTCTTGTGAAGAATGCAATAAGCGCCTTTTTTACTGTAAGTTAAAAGCACTTTGGTACCTGTAGGAGGCTGGAGGAGATAACCGTATTTTGTGGCGTTTGACATGAATTTCTTATAAATGTAAATGGGGTATTGAGTGGCGCTTGTCAATGACGGAATGATCGTCGTTTTATGATGAAAAGAGATGATGAAGGGGTTCCATGCGGGATGGTCATGGAGATATCTGGTGCATCTTATATTGTTGTCTCCGAAAATGGAAACGAGTATCGGTGCCGCACTTTTCCCGGAACGAAAACAGAGAATGGAGATTCGACGCTTGTTGCTGTCGGAGACCGGGTTGAGCTGAAGGTGATTGAAACCGGAACAGCGTTGCACGAAGCGGCTATTACACTCGTGCTTCCCCGCCACAGTGCCCTGACAAGAAAAAGGGATGTCCGCCGGAACAGGAGCAAGGAGAAGGTACAGGTGATAGCCGCCAATATTGATCAGTTGGTCGTTGTTGTTTCGGCTTTTGATCCTCCTCTCAGTACCCGACTGATCGACCGTTACCTCGTCTTTGCGGAATCAGAGGAGATGGAGATTGTGATTGTGGTCAACAAGATGGATCTTGAGGATTCAAAGGAGACTCGTAAGTTGATGAAACCCTATAAGGCGCTTGGTTACAGCGTAGTCTATACCAGCGCTGAAGAGAAGAGAGGTATGGGTCTCCTTCGCAAGGCGCTGGCTGGAAAACTTTCAGCTTTCAGCGGCCATTCTGGTGTTGGAAAGTCAACGTTGATTAATCAGCTCTCTGGTCAAGAAGATCGGCTTCGTACCGGTGAAACCAATATGAAGACAGGAAAAGGGCTCCATACGACCACAAATTCTGTTATGCTTGCTCTGCCAAAGGGTGGATATATCATCGATACCCCGGGGATCAGGGAGTTTAATCTTTCAGGGATCACCCGCGACAATCTGCGCTTCTATTTCAGGGAGTTTCTCGCATCGATGCAGGAGTGCAGTTACTCTTCATGTTCTCATACCGTAGAGCCCGGGTGCGGGATTATGAGGGCGGTAGAGGCTGGTCGTATTGATCCCGACCGTTTCGAGAGTTATCTTGCAATCTATGAGAGCATCGATTAATTTTTTTATCATGAACAGTTAAAACCAATGATAATTACTGTAAATCCTGCGACCGAAGAGCCGATTGCCGAGTATCAGACGATGTCGTCCGGCGAGATTGAAGAGATCCTGCAGGCATCCCGCAGAGATGCTCTTTCATGGAAAAAGGTCTCATTGGAGGATCGTTGCATGCTGATGAGAGGCCTGGCTGAGCTTATGCGTCAACAGAAAGAGCGTCATGCAGCGCTGATAACTCTTGAGATGGGCAAACCACTGGCGCAGGCTGTCGCTGAAGTGGTCAAGTCAGCCTGGGTCTGCGATTATTATGCAGATCATGCGGAAGAGTTTTTAATGCAGGAAGCGAGTCTGCTTGACGGAGGCGTTCGAGGCCTGGTTACTTTTGATCCTATCGGTCTTGTGCTTGGCATCATGCCGTGGAATTTTCCTTTCTGGCAGGTTTTCAGGTTTGCGGTACCGGCAATAATGGCTGGTAATGGAATTATCGTCAAGCATGCTCCGAGTGTTACCGGTTCAGCCATTGCTATCGAAGAGCTTTTCAGGGAAGCAGGTTTTCCAGAGCATCTGTACAGAACAGTGCATATCGACCTCGAAGATGTTGACCGGTTGACTGGTTTCATGATTGATCATCCCGCCATCCAGGGCGTTTCGGTGACGGGAAGTACCGCCGCTGGCCGTGCTGTTGCAGCAAAGGCGGGGCGAGCTATCAAAAGAAGTGTGCTTGAGCTTGGAGGCAGTGATCCCTATATCGTGCTTGATGATGCTGATATTCCGCAGACGGTTGCCATCTGTGCAGCGGCGCGGCTTCTCAACTGCGGGCAGAGCTGTATCTCCGCAAAGCGCTTTATTGTGCAATCTTCAGTCATCAGGAAGTTTGAACGTCTGCTTCTGAAACGCATGAAGGCTTCAGTGATGGGCGATCCGTTTGATGCAACGGTTGACATTGGGCCGATGGCGCGCCGCGATCTTCGTGACCAACTGCACGTTCAGGTTTCCGGAAGTCTCTCCCGGGGAGCCAGATTGCTGTGTGGTGGAGAAATTCCTGAAAGAAAAGGATTCTTCTATCCTCCAACAATGCTCACGGGAGTGCAGAAGGGAATGCCAGCGTACGATGAAGAGATCTTCGGGCCAGTTGCCGTGATTATTGAAGCCCTGGATGATTATGATGCAATACGCATAGCCAACGATACCCCTTATGGCCTTGGGTCTGCGGTCTTCTCCCGGGATATTGATCGAGCTCTTGCTGTAGGAGACCAACTTGAGACGGGGAACTGTTTTATTAACAGTTCGGTAAAATCGGATCCACGGCTGCCATTTGGGGGGGTGAAAGAGTCCGGGTATGGCCGTGAGCTTTCTCGTTATGGTATCTGTGAGTTTGTCAATATCAAGAGTTTTTCCCGGTGAGCGTGTTGTTTCATTATAATGGCATCTTTTCCCGGGCTATGCTCTAAACAATAATTTTTTCATGAAGCCGGAAGAATTTTCTTATGGAGCCTCTTGATCATACTCTTGACACCCAGCTTCGCCAGGTGCTTGAGCGTTACCCGGAAATTCGGCTGGCGCTGCTGTTTGGCTCTGTAGCGAAAGGCACAGCCCGTTATGACAGCGACCTTGATATAGCGGTTGCTGCCGATTGTCCACTCGATGTTCATAAGATCATGGCGCTGATTTCTGAACTGGCAGAGTTGACTGGACGTCCTGTGGATTTAATTGATTTATCAACTGTTGGTGAGCCTTTGCTTGGCCAGATTATTGCTGGAGGTCGCAGAATCATGGGCAACAATACACTCTATGCAGAGCAAGTGCTTAAACATCTCTATAACCAGGAGGATTTTGTGCCGTATCAGAGAAGAATTCTTAAAGAGCGGAGGGAAGCATGGATTGGGTGTTAATTGAGCAGAAGCTGGAATCTTTGCGTCGTTCTGTCCGCAGGGTTAAAGAGAAATGCCCTGAGAACGCTGCCGCCATAGCGAATAATTATGATGCTCAGGATATTCTTTCTCTTAATATTTCACGAGCTGTTCAGATGTGCGTAGATATTGGGACACATCTTATTGCAGGCACAGAGTATGCTGTTCCCGCAACGATGGGGCAGACATTCGATATTTTATGTGATGCGGGTATCATCAGCGCTGACTTGGCAGCACGCCTGAAAAAAGCGGTAGGGTTTCGAAACATTGCGATTCATAACTACGAATCAATAAACTGGACTATCGTTTTTGCCATTGCCACAGCACACCTTCAGGATTTTGAAGAGTTTGCCAAAGCAATAATCCGCCGCATGGGTGGTCAAAATGATGTACAGGTATGACTTCTTCCGTTACTTGATGCGGAGAGTTTCATTACACAGTATTTGAGAGGCTAAAAGAAAAAGCCTCTGCTTCGTCTGAAGCAAGAGGCTTTTACATCGAGTAAGTCTGTTGCAGAGATCAAGAAGCGACTGCGAGATCTGAAAGGTAGGTCTTGATTGACTGATGTTTTCCAAGGCCAAGTTTTTTATGCATTCTGTAGCGGATACTCTCCATTCCTCTTGTCGATATGCCTACAGAGCGACCAATCTCTTTTGTGTCATAATTCAACTTGACCAGCAGGCTTATTCTTAGACAAGATTACATATATCATTGGTAGTGATGAATTCAATAGTGAATTTACAAACATGACTACTAAAGGAACCCCTCAACAAAACACTCATTCACATCATGAATCTTTTGAATTCATATGTGATCATGAAGTGGCAATAATTACAATGTTACTACAACATGCTAATAATATAGATGTAATTTTTGTTTCTGGGAATCATGATGAGTTTGCAGGGTGGTATATGATTAAATGGTTAGAGGGTTATTTTAGGACTACAGAGAGAGTTTCTTTTGACATAAGTCCTAAGTATAGAAAATATGTTTCTTATGGTAATACAGCCTTAATGTTCAATCATGGGGATGTTCTTAAACCAGTAAAACTTGCTGCTCTATTTCCTATGGAATATAGAGAGAATTGGTCTTCTCATGAAAACTTCTATATATTTACAGGAGA
>CAJAAV010000015.1 GCA_903937835.1 uncultured Chlorobiaceae bacterium
AAAGAAAACAGCTCATGGAAAATTGATAAAGTCAAGCAGCTTGCAAATGGTTATTCGCCTGATTTTATTCAGAAGATCTCTTATCGACCCTTTGATAACAGATTTTTGTATTACGATCCATTGTTTATTGAGCGATCAAGAAAAGAGGTTATGATGCACTTCTTGAACGGAAAAAATATTGGATTGATGACTTGCCGACAATCCGCAGTTGAGACATGGGAACATATAGGGCTCACAAAACATATCGCCGATGATTCAAGAATATCGAATAGAACCAAAGAGCGGGGATATATTTTTCCGCTCTACCTCTATCCCGAATCAGGCAATCAGATGACAACCGATGGCCAGCAACAGAGAACCCCAAACCTGAACAGAGCAATTGTCGATAAGATAGCCGAATCAATCGCGCTGACCTTCACCCCGGAAAAAGAAGAAACCACAGGTACCTTCACCCGATCGACATCCTCGACTACATCTACGCCGTGCTGCACAGCCCGAGCTACCGCGAGAAATACAAAGAGTTCCTAAAGATCGACTTCCCAAGAGTGCCATACCCGAAAGATCAGCAAACCTTCCGGCAACTCGTCGCTCTTGACAGCGAACTGCGCGAGCTTCACCTGCTCGAAAGCCCGACCGTTGACCAACGCTTGACCACCTATCCCGTCAGCGGCGATAACATGGTGGGCAAACTGCACTATCATGACGGGAAACTGTACATCAACGAAACCCAATATTTCGACGGTCTCCCATCAATCGCCTGGGAATTCTACATCGGTGGCTACCAGCCCGCACAAAAATGGCTGAAAGACCGCAAAAGCCGCGAACTCAGCTTCGAGGATGTCCGCCATTACCAGCGCATCATCGTCGCGTTGACAGAGACGGAAAGGATTATGGGGGAGATTGATGATGTGGGTGTAGAGTAAAGAATGCAAAAAAGCGTTATTATTGCTTAATAAGAACTTTAGGGAACCTCTAAAAATTGACTTTTGGTACATGTTGAAAAATGAGTATCACCAACATACTATTCCACAATAGTATCAAAAGCATTGCTCTTTGATATATTTTTGATGTAGAAATGCCTTGTTTGTTTTCGACTGGGCGCAGTTATCCCATGACCGGCGCATACTGGTCATGTAAAAAGACGGCAGAGACTGTTTTCTTGAGCTGTACACAACGCATCATGTTGTAGGTCAAATTGGTCAAGCCGATTTTTGCTGCTGCTCTGTAAATACCAATTGTACGAACATGCATGGCATCCATACTGTTCGTCATAAAGCCGAAAACATGTTCAACGCGAGCTCTTGTCTTTGATTTCTGACGGTTGGACGCTTTCTGTTCATCCGTTAGTGGGTGGTTTTTGAAACCTTTTTCATTGATCTGGCCTGTCATGCCACACCACTCAATACTTTCTTCCTGACCGATATAGGCGCTGTCTCCATACAGTATCTGACCGGCATCGTCTTTATCAATCAAGGTTTCAAGTTCTTGGGAGTCATGAGGTGAGGCACTGCTTACGGCGTATGTCGTGATGAGTTTTGTCGCGCTGTCGATTTTAACATGATTTTTGTAACCATAAAAAACGATGTGGTTCTTTTTGACCCAGCGAGCATCGACATCTTTCTGCCGTAGCTTATGGGGGGTTTCTTTCCAGGCTTCAGGAGTTTTTCCGGCTTTTATTTCTTTGTTTTCCTCACGGGTATTGCGCTGCCGGGGAGCCTCGACAAAGCTGGCATCAACAATTTGGCCTGTGCTGGCAAAGATACTTTGGTCATCAAGCGCTTGATTGAAACGATAGAACAGTGGTGCAATAACCTCTTCCAGAATAAGGGTTTCACGAAAATTCCAGATGGTCTTGCTATCAGGGACTCTATCACTTGATTTCAGGCCGAGAAAGCGTTTGAAGGTGAGTCTGTCAGTGATCTGGTATTCCATCTGGTCATCAGAGAGGTTATACAGACTTTGCAAAATAAGAAGTTTAAACATCAGGATTCGATCAAATGGGGGCCGACCTGTATGACCGCTTTTCTGAGGCTTATTGAAGACAATATCAAGAAGTGGTTCGAATATTTGCCAATCGATATGTGCCTCAAGTTTGAGCAGAGGATCATTGAGTTTGGTAAGTTTTTGAAGCAAAAAATGCTCGTCAAACATGCCTAACGGGTTGATGTGTTTCATTATAAAGTGCAAATTGATATTGTTAACTCAACATACGAAATATTGTTATCAATTTATAACGCTAACATCATAATATTTATAAAGATATATCA
>CAJAAV010000016.1 GCA_903937835.1 uncultured Chlorobiaceae bacterium
GCAGCATGAGTTTCTTAGGAAAGAGCAGGATATCATAAGGGTTATACACCCTGTCACCCAAAAAGTTATAGCCATTGTACCACCGTTTGACCTGCTCCATATCCACCCCTTCGAGATAGGGGGCAAAAGTGGTCTCCAGATCAAGCTGGGTATACCCACAGACACTGCCATAGTCGGGGTTCAAGCTGATATCTTCAAGATTGTTCAGTCCACTGAAAAGCGATACTTTGGAGAATTTGCTCACGCCGGTGAGAAACACAAAGCGCAGATACTCGTCATTCTCCTTGATTTTTGTGTAAAAGTCACGCATTCCATCCCGAATGATGAGAGCCTCAGGGATATTCTCAATATTATCCAGAATTGGCTTGTCGTACTCGTCAACCACAATAACAACCTTCTGGTGATACTTTTGTGAGGCCTTCTTGATGAGCTCTGCGAAACACTGGTTTGGATCCTCTTTCTCCACACAGGCAACATCAAGCCGTTCCTGATTGTCATTCAGGATATAGAAAAGGTTTTTGCGAAGAGTTTCCTGGCTGCGTATTCCCCCACTGAAACTGATTTTGATGACAGGATATTTTACCTCCCAATTCCACTGCTCCTCAATCAACAGCCCCCGAAACAGCTCCCGATTTCCCTCAAAAATATTTTTCAGCGTATCCAGAAACAGGCTCTTCCCGAATCGCCGGGGCCGCGACAGAAAGACATATTTAACGTTGTCAATCAGGCTATAAGCTATCCCCGTTTTGTCGATATACAGGTAATTCTCATTAATGATCTCGCTGAAGGTCTGTATTCCTATCGGCAGCTTTTTCATCGTCAACCTCATTGTAACTCGTTAGCCGATCGCAGGCATCGGTACGTTAAGACACAAACACAACTCCACACTTTTTTTACTACACCAAGAAATATAAATCTTTTTGAGCGAAAACCATTTTTCTCAGCAGAACCTACCCAGGGAGCGCCGAGCCGGATCTCGGCGTTCCCTGGGATGTGAAGTTCGTATTCTGAACGCCCCTGCGGGGGGATTTGCTGGCAGATTTTATGCGGAATGCGGAAGGGTTATCCCGAGCTGTTGTGCCGCTTTTTCAATGAACTGACGCACCGTCTATTGCACGCCGATGGCTATAACTTCAAACTACTGGCCCGGCGTTTTATACCGTGCACTTAATAGCCCTTTTCAAGAAGAAATTTGGCCAAATACGATCCATCCTGACCAGTAATTCCAGTAATGAGAGCAACTTTCATTAAATATTGGGATTGTTTTGCAAAAAATCGATTTCATAATGACCCCACAGAGTTGACAGTGGAACCGCCCATAGGTCATTACCCAGTGGCATGGTTTCTGTGCCATCATAAAGCAAGACACCCATCCTGAACTGATCGCCAGCTACGCTGGCCAGTTTTTTAAGCCCGCGCAAATCGCTGGTTTTCACGGTGGCTGCGGCTTTTACCTCAACACCAATAAGTTGGCCTGCAGTATTTTCTATCACCACATCCACTTCAAGCATGTCAACGTCACGATAATAGAGCAACCGATAGTCACCCTCAGCCGTAGTGCTGTGCTTGAGCAGCTCTCCATACACAAAGGTCTCCAGAAGAGAGCCAAATCGGCTGCGATCTTGCTGCACTTCGGCTACACCAAGATCAAGCAACGTAGCCAACAATCCGGCATCGATAAACTGCAGCTTTGGGGTTTTGACAACACGCTTCAGTCGGTTTCTGGCCCAGACTTCAACACGCTTAAGCAAGTACATCTGCTCGAACACACCTGCATAGCGGGCCGCCGTCTTACTGTCCAATCCGACTTGGCCACCCAGTTGGGTGTAATTGCACATCTGCCCTGATACCAAGGCAAGGCTACGCAAAAAGCGAGGTAACTGGTCGAGCTTGTCGATAGCTGCCACATCACGAACATCGCGTTGAATAAGTGCATCTATATACTGGCGCGCCCATACGGTACGCCGGCGGGCTCCTGTTCGGGAAATCGCTTCAGGGTAGCCTCCCTGCAAAACAGTTTCGACCAATGCCATCCCCACCATTGGCGTAACGACCTTGAGCAGACTGCCAGCAAAAGCCGCATCAATCCAATTCGCGGTGCTCCCCTGCAACTCACTTTGCGACAGTGGCAGTAACGCGAGCGTCTCCATCCGACCGGCCAAAGAATCCGCTACAGCAGGAAGCGTCATCAAGTTAGCCGACCCGGTCAGCAAAAAACGTCCGGGGCGCCGATCTTCATCAACACTTTTCTTGATAGCCAGCAGCAGTTGTGGCGCACGCTGGATTTCATCAATGACAGCACAATCAAGGCTGCGAATCATTCCGACAGGATCATCCAAGGCAGAGAGCAGCGTCAACTGGTCATCCAGCGTGAAATAGCGCATTCCATGCGTTGCCATCTGCCGAACCAAGGTTGTTTTGCCTGCCTGGCGCGGCCCTGCGACCAGCACAACGGGCGTATCAGCCAGCGCTTCCCTGATGCGTGGTTCAATAAGACGCGGGTAGAGAGAGGAGGCAATCATCAACACATTTTTACGTAAAATATGGAAACTATGTACATATATTACGGAATATAAACAAGGATTTTATGTAAAGAAAATCAGGTTTGGTAATAACGTCCACTTACTGTTGCAAAAAATCGTTATACGCCAGCTTCAGCCCATCCTCAAGAGAGACACTGGCCTGCCAGCCGAGGTTGTTGAGGCGGGTGCTGTCCATGAGCTTTCTTGGCATCCCATCGGGTTTTGTGGGGTCAAATTCTATGGCTCCCTCGTAGCCAATAACCTTTGCGATAGTCAGCGCCAGCTCTTTAATGGTGATATCTACGCCTGAGCCAACGTTGATATGACTCTGCATTGGAGAGGTATGGGCAGAGTAGGTGGCTTTGTCAAGATTCATGACATGCACGCAAGCCGCTGCCATATCGTCGATATAAAGAAATTCACGACGCGGAGTGCCTGTCCCCCAGATGGAAACAACAGACTCTGTACTGATTTTTGCTTCATGAAGACGACGGATCAGCGCCGGGATGACGTGACTGTTTTGGGGATGATAGTTGTCGCCGATGCCGTAGAGATTGGTCGGCATGACGCTGCGGTAATCGGTGCCATATTGACGATTGTAACTTTCACAAAGTTTGATACCCGCAATTTTAGCTATGGCATAAGGCTCGTTGGTTGATTCAAGCGGCCCAGTCAGAAGAGCACCTTCGCTCATCGGCTGTGGCGCATGCCTGGGATAGATACAGCTTGAGCCAAGGAACAAGAGTTTTTGTACGCCAGCCTGCCAAGCCTCATGAATGACATTAGCCTCTACCATCAGGTTCTGGTAGATGAACTCTGCGGGATAAGTGTTGTTGGCATATATCCCGCCCACTTTGGCGGCAGCCAGATAGACTTGATCAGGCTTTTCCTGCTGAAAAAATGCGCGAACAGCCAACTGGCTGGTCAAATCAAGCTCACGATGTGTTCTGGCAACAACATCCTGCATACCCAACCCTGCCGCCTGAAGATGCCGGAGAATCGCCGACCCTGCCATACCCCCGATGGCCTGCTATGTATACTTAATGCATCCCTCTTATTCCGATGGCGCCATTATATGCGTAAAAACATACATCGAAAGAAAAACCGTAATCGCCACCCCAACAATCATGACAAGCGTTTTATGCTTGCGGACAAACTTGAGTCGTGATCTCTTCAGAGACCACCTTGTGATGCTTTTTCCGGGAACGATGCCGACGATGATGGGGGTGGGAAGAGATGTTGTTTTCCATACTGTAAAA
>CAJAAV010000017.1 GCA_903937835.1 uncultured Chlorobiaceae bacterium
CCTCTCTGAACTCTTCGGGTAAAGAGAGAAGAGCCTGATAAACCTCTTCATGCAGTAATGAATGAAAATAATCTGCATCCGCCTCGCTGCTGTCTCTGCGGGTGTCCTTTATCGAATGATAAAAATCCTTGATGAGATCATAATCAACTTTCCCCGGCTCTTTTGAGTTTTTACGAAAACGGTTGATATAGTTGTTTTTCAGAATTTTAAACAGCCAAGCCTTGCAGTTTGTTCCCCGCTCAAAAGAATTAAAAAATCGATAGGCCTTGAGATAGGTCTCCTGTACCAGATCCTCCGCATCATCCGGATTCATGGTTATATGAAGTGCGTAGTTATAGAGCGAATGAAGATGCACCACAGCTTCATTTTGAAATTCGAGTTGTTTTTGGCGCTCCTCATGGGGCAGGGCCTCTTTTTTTGTCGGAATTATTGTCTTATGAGTTGGAGCTGGTTTGTCCATGATCTGAAATCTTCCGGTTTCAAGGTAGATGCGCATTATTGCCCTCACAGAATAATCAATTTAAAATAATATATTTCAAGAGCTTTCTGAACTGCAGCCAGGCAATATTCTGACCTATGGTATCCACAAGTAACGCAACTGATGTTATTGTTATCGGCTCTGGTATCGGAGGGTTGACCTCTGCGGCCCTTCTTCAGGAGCGGGGCTTTGCGACGGTTGTTTTTGAGAAGAACCGTTATCCCGGTGGAAGCTGCTCTTCCTTTCAGCGTGGCGGTTACCAGTTTGATGCAGGCGCATCGGTTTTTTACGGTTTTGGTGAAAATGGCTCCAGCGGGACACTGAACCTGCATACAAGGATATTCAGGAAACTGGGAGTTGAAGTTCGCACCATTCCTGATCCGGTGCAGATCCATTATCATCTGCCCAACGGTTTCTCCATTTCTGCATGCTATGACCGTCATGCATTTCTTGGCGCTCTTGTTGCCCGTTTTCCTCACGAAGCTGAAGGGATCAAGAACTTTTATCGTGAACTCGATGAGGTTTATGACATTCTCAGTTCCATGCCTGCCGGTTCTCTTGAGGATCTGACGCATCTGCTTTCGGTCGGCAGCGCAAATCCCCTGAAGACTCTTGCGCTTGCCATGAAAAGCTTCCGTTCGATGGGGAAAACGGCAAGAAGTTATATCCGTGATGAGGAGCTGCTGCACTTCATTGATATTGAGGCCTACTCCTGGGCGGTACAGGATGCTGTTGCCACACCGCTGGTCAATGCCGGGATCTGTCTTGCCGATCGCCATTTCGGAGGCATCAACTATCCCGTCGGCGGTTCCGGCGCTATCCCGGCGGCGTTATGCAAAGGGATCGAGAAGTTTGGGGGACGTCTTTGCTATCAGGCTGAGGTAACCGAGATTCTTGTCGACAATGGGGAGGCTCGCGGTGTCAGGCTGGCCGATGGCACGGAGCATTATGCCAGAGCGGTTATAAGCAACGCTACCGTTTGGGATACCTTCAACCGGCTTGTCACCGATTCGCGCTACAGGGTGGATGACAAGAAATTTATGAGGGCACCAAGCTGGTTTCAGCTCTTTCTTGGGGTTGATGCTGCGGTTATTCCACCAGGATTTGACGTCCACCATGTGCTTGTCGATGACTGGAAGAGCTATAACAAGCTTGGTGGTACCATCTATTTTTCAGCTCCGACGATTCTTGATCCATCACTGGCTCCCCCGGGCAAGCATATTGTTCATGTTTTTGTTAACGGAGAAGTCGAGCAGTGGGAGCAGTATGAGAGTGGAAGCAATGCATACCGTGCGGCCAAAGAGGAAGCTGCCGCTGCTGTTATTTACAGGACAGAAAGCATTCTGCCCGGATTGTCACAGGCTGTCGAGCTGAAAGTGATTGCCACGCCTCTGACCCATGAACGCTATCTCAACCGCTTTAAAGGTTCCTACGGGCCGTTGCTTAAACCAGGGCAAAATATTTTACAGAAACCTCAGAACACAACGCCGATAAAAAACCTTTTTGCCGCAGGCGACAGTACCTTTCCAGGGCAGGGGGTGATTGCCGTTACCTATTCCGGCGTCTCATGCGCCTCATACATTGCAAGAAAATTCGGCAAGCCGCTTGATGAGTTACTGTAGGTTTCCCGTTCAACTGGCCGCAAGCAGCATATCAATCTCCCTGAACTGAACATTGGTAAGCTCGGCAAGAATTTTTTTAGTGACGTAGCCCTTGAAAAGGTAAGTACCCTTTCTCAGGCTGTGGCTTTTCCAGAGAATCTCGGAAATAGTTTCATGTCCCGTCAGCTTCAGAAGAAAGGGCAGGAGGGTGTTGGTCAGG
>CAJAAV010000018.1 GCA_903937835.1 uncultured Chlorobiaceae bacterium
CGATTTTCTCTTTTTTAAACTATATTTCCACTCTTGTTCGTATCCTGAACCTCTCCGTAACATCTGGCAACTGCTCATTGAGAGTACTGGCCCGATTACGGTAAAGAAAAGGATGGTGGTTCTGGTCAATCTGATCCTGAGCTGCCACCAGGAGATAAAGGGAGCTTTTTGCTTCATAAGAAAAAGATAATAGTTAACTCACTGGTTTAAAAGATATATGGCGGTAATGAAATTCGGCGGGACCTCCGTAGGGACAGCCCGGGCCATGCAGCAGGCTATTTCCATTGTTGCCAGAGAAGAGGAGAGAGGAACTCCGCTTGTCGTGCTGAGCGCGTGCAGCGGAATTACCAATAAACTTGTTCAGATAGCTGATGCCGCAGGGCGGAGCGCTCTGGATGAGGCAATGACGCTTGCTGGCGAGGTGCGCAGCTTTCATCTCAATCTGCTTGACGAGCTGATCAAGGAAGGCGAGCTGAAGGCAGAGCTTGCCACAACAATAGAGGGACTTGCCAATCGTCTTGAGATGCTGATCAAGGGCGTTGATATCGTAGGAGAACTGACCGAAAGATCGAAAGATATGTTCTGCTCGTTCGGAGAACTGCTTTCGACCACCGTCTTCGCAGCAGCAATGAAAGAGTTGGGCCATAACGTCGCCTGGGTAGATGTCCGCTCCATCATGATTACTGACGACAATTTTGGTTTTGCCCGCCCGCTTGACGAGATATGCGAAGTCAATGTCCGCAAAATGATCACACCTCTGCTTGCAGCGGGAACATCCGTTGTTACTCAGGGGTACATCGGCGCCACCAAAGATGGCCGGACAACAACACTTGGCCGTGGCGGTTCCGACTTTTCAGCAGCGCTGCTCGGTGCATGGCTTGATGACAACTCAATACAGATATGGACTGATGTTGATGGGGTCATGACCTGCGACCCTCGCCTTGTGCCTGAAGCAAGAAGCATCAGGGTGATGACCTTCTCGGAAGCGGCAGAACTTGCCTATCTCGGTGCCAAGGTGCTCCATCCCGACACCATCGCACCTGCTGTGCAGAAGAATATTCCTGTCTATGTTTTGAACTCATTGCATCCCGATGCCAAGGGCACCATTATTACCAATGATCCCGAACGGCTTTCCGGTATGAGTTATGAAGGCCTTGTCAAATCCATTGCGGTGAAAAAGAGTCAGTGCATCATTAATGTGCGCTCCAACAGGATGATGGGACGACACGGATTTATGAACGAACTCTTCGACCTCTTCGCCCGTTATGGCATCTCAGTGGAGATGATCTCAACCAGTGAGGTTTCGGTATCACTCACCGTTGACGACAAAAGCTTCAACAATGAACTGATTCAGGATTTGAAAACCCTTGGGGAGGTTGAGATTGAGCATAACGTCGCAACAATCAGTGTTGTAGGCGACAATCTCCGCATGTCGCGTGGTGTTGCCGGCAGGATTTTCAGCGCGTTAAAGGGTGTCAATCTCAGAATGATCTCTCAGGGTGCATCAGAGATTAATGTCGGCTTTGTCGTTGAAGAGCATGAGGTTGCCACAGCCGTCAACAACCTCCACAAGGAGTTTTTCTCGGCTCCTCAGGATCATACTATTTTTGAGACACCAGCAGGGAAACAATAGCAAAACAATGGCTTTAACCATAAAACAACAAAACGGTAACAGGTATGGATTACAAAAAAGCCGGCGTTGACATCAGTGCAGGTGAAGAGTTTGTCCGCATGATCAAGCCACAGGTTCGCCAAACCTTTACTCCCGGAGTTATCACCGATATCGGAGCGTTCGGAGGTTTTTTTCTGCCGGATTTCTCGCAGTATAAAAAGCCGGTGCTTGTGAGCAGCATTGACGGGGTTGGCACAAAACTCAAGATTGCGATTGAACTGGGCCAGTATGAAACGGTCGGTTCATGCCTGGTCAACCATTGCGTCAATGATATCCTTGTCTGTGGTGCAAAACCGCTTTTCTTTCTTGATTACTATGCCTGTGGCAAGTTGACACCCGATATTGCTGCCGCAGTAGTGACCGGCATGGTGAATGCCTGCCGTGAAAACGGTTGCGCACTGATTGGTGGCGAAACCGCAGAGATGCCCGGGCTCTATCAGGAGAATGATTTTGATCTCGCCGGTTCAATTGTGGGCGTGGTTGACCATGAAAAAATTATCAATGGCTCGGCAGTGAAAGCTGATGACGTCCTGCTTGGACTACCATCGACCGGCCTTCATACCAATGGCTACTCGCTCGCCAGAAAAGTGCTGGACGGCAGGATGCACCAGACTGTTTCAGAACTTGAAGGTACCATTGGCGAGGCTCTCCTGAAAATCCACCGCTCCTATCTCTCAGTCATTGAGCCTCTCTTCGGATCGGCAGATATTCATGGTTTGTCACACATTACAGGCGGCGGACTTATGGGGAACACCATGCGCATTGTGCCGGAAGGCCTGAAGCTCGATGTTGAGTGGAATGCCTGGCCGGAACCGATGATTTTCGATATTATCCGCAAAGAGGGGAATGTTCCTGAAGAGGATATGCGCAGAACATTTAATCTTGGGGTTGGTTTAGTGATGATTGTTAACAAAAATGCGGCAGACGGGATCCTCTCCAGCTTGAAATCTCAAGGGGAAAATGCGTACATTATTGGAAAAGTATCCAGAATCTGATAATCAAAAAAGGTTATGCTGACGTTACTTGCCATTTTAGCGGTGAGCTACATTATCGGTTCCATTCCGACCAGTCTCATGGCAGGAAAAATGCTCAAGGGTATTGATATCCGGGAATTCGGCAGCGGCAATGCCGGAGGCACCAATGCATTCAGAGTGCTCGGCTGGAAGGTTGGCCTTA
Organism: uncultured Chlorobiaceae bacterium; assembly: GCA_903937835.1. Lineage (GTDB taxonomy): Bacteria > Bacteroidota > Chlorobiia > Chlorobiales > Chlorobiaceae > Chlorobium. The sequence goes on from CAJAAV010000018.1 coordinate 2,849, forward strand.
CCGTCACCCTGATTGATATTGTCAAGGGCGTTGTCGCCGCAGTCTCTGTTGTTGCTTTTTTTCGTCATCATCCCATTGACGTCTTTCCTGATCTCAATGATGTTGCCCTTCGGCTTCTGGCCGGGATAAGCGCCGTCATCGGCCACGTCTTTACACTGTTTGCGGGTTTCAAGGGTGGCAAAGGGGTCAGCACAGCGGCTGGTATGCTGATCGGCATTGCGCCGGTAAGCATGTTGATGGTCATTGCCGTTTTTCTTTTGACGGTTTATATTTCACGCCACGTATCGGTTGCATCAATGCTTGCTGCCGTTGCGTTTCCCCTGATTATTGCGATTCGCAAATATATCTTTGAGCTTGGCGGTGGACTCGACTATTACATTAAACTCTTTGGCTCAAAGCTCTTCTTTCATGACAGCCTCGACTATCACCTCATGATTTTCGGGCTTATTGTGGCGATTGCCATTATCTACACCCACCGGGCGAATATCAGAAGGCTGCTTTCCGGCACAGAAAGCCGGGTGACATTCGGCAAGAATTCGTGAGGCACAACAAATCCTGATGAATATTGCTGTTCTTGGAGCGGGAAGCTGGGGAACCACTCTGGCAGTGCTTCTTGCTAAAAAAGGGTATCAGGTTCGGCTATGGGCTCATCGCCCGGAATTTGCATTCATGCTTGATGCTGAACGTCAGAACTTGCGGTATCTCAAAGGAATAACTTTTCCCGACACGTTACAGGTGACCCATCATCTGCCGCTGTTGATCACCTGGGCTGAGATGATTGTTACTGCCGTGCCGTCACAGGCGCTGCGGGAGACCGTTCAGGGTTTCAACAATCTCTCCATGCATGGCAAAATAGTGGTCAACGTTGCTAAAGGAATTGAAATTGGTACAGGAAAACGGATGTCGGAAGTACTGCTTGAAGTGCTTCCTGATCTTCTGCCGTCCCAGGTTGCTGCCTTGTATGGCCCAAGCCATGCAGAGGAGGTCTCACAAGATCAACCGACAACCGTTGTCGCATCCTCACCTTCACTCTCGACCGCCCAAAAAGTTCAGGAGGTTTTCCATACCAAGCGCTTCCGCGTTTACGTCAACACAGACATCATTGGTGTTGAAATAGCAGGCTCAGTCAAAAACATCATCGCCATTGCCGCAGGAATTTCTGATGGTGTCGGGTTCGGCGATAATGCCAAGGCTGCGCTCATTACACGCGGAATGGCTGAAATATCACGACTTGGGCGCAAACTCGGAGGAGATACCGTCACCATCTCCGGCCTTGCCGGAATTGGAGATCTGGTGGTCACCTGTTTAAGCCGCCACAGTCGAAACCGTTTTGTGGGAGAGGAGATTGGCCGCGGACACTCCCTCGACAACGTTATCAGCACAATGAACATGATTGCGGAGGGGGTGCACAGCACCAAAGCGGTCTATGAGCTGAGCCGTTCAGTTGGAGTTGACATGCCTATTACCAATGCGGTCTATCAGATGCTTTTTGAAGCCAAACCTGCGCAACAGGCTATTTTAGAGCTGATGACCCGCGAACCGAAACCTGAGCGCGATGAACCTCGCTACTGATGCTGCTTTGGATAGTCATACCACACCAGCTTGCAACACCCGGGATGTGCATCACTCCACAACTCACTATTGAAATCGAGACACACCACTCCACAGGTTGCCATACTATTGAGATCACTTCCTGAAAGCAGGTTTGAAAACGCCGTTACGGTCGGGTTATGACCGAAAAGCATGATAGTGTGATTGCACTCCTCAAGCTGCTGAACGATGGTCATCAAGCGACCAGCCCCTCCCTCATATATCTCCATTCGTTTCTCAATGCTATCCTTCGGATAACCAAGAATTTCACAAAAGATCTCAGCCGTGCTCAGTGACCTCGTTGCTGGGCTGGTAATGACAAGGTCTGGAGCCACACTCCTCTCCTCCAAAAGTCCCGCCAAAACATGAGCTGCTTTCAGACCAACCTCGTTGAGCCTCCGGTCAAAATCACCGGTATATTGACTACCCGAACCTGCTTTCGCATGACGGACAATATAGATGGTTTTCATGTGGATTGTCAGGGTTTCTTATTATTTGATAACGTTATACATAACGATGCTGGCGGTCTCTTTTTAAGGTATCAATACCCGGCGGCGCTATACGGGAACTTCATCGGATAAAACTTGCTGATCTTCGTTTTGGTGCACTTCATACAGGTTCATTTCAGCTTTGCGTGTACGTGTGAACGCTGTTTTGTGCAGAGGGAAGATAATTCACTCCGAACCAGCAGACCAGAAGCACAAGAAAAGAGAGTGCAAGATACCACTGCAACTTTCCCTGCTCAATTTTGTATCGGTAAGCATGAAGATACCCAAGATAAGCCAGCCAGGAGAGGAATGCCCAGGTCTCTTTAGGGTCCCAAGTCCAGTAATGCCCCCAAGCTTCCTTTGCCCATAGTGCACCAAATATCAAGCCAAATGAGAGAAACACAAAACCAAGCAAGGCAAGATAGTGCGAAACCGACTCACCAGTTACCGTAGCTTTGGATCTCAACTGAAGAAAAACATTGTGCAACGCGGTAACAGAAGATGCTGCAAGCAAAACATAGCCGACAAGATAGACAACCACATGAGGAATAAACCATGGACTCTGCAATGCAGGCATGAGCGTTTTGTCGAAAACTTCAGGGTGCTGTATGTTGATAACGAGAAAGAAACTCGCCAATACCACACAGTAATACTTTAACCAAACAATTTTCCAGCGATATTCGACAAGAAACCCGACAAGCGGAATAAGGGCCGCATACCAGAGCCGCGTTTCGCCAAGTGTTCTGAGCGGTGGCCGATCGAGAAGCAACCAGTAATAAGCAATATACCCGGCCATAGCCAATGATCCTGCAAAAGAGAAAACAGTTCCAGGATGCTTCAGTGCAGGAATTCGGTGTCTCAAGAGGCTGAGGAGTGAACCTGTCGCCCAGCAGGCAATGGATACTATTGCTGCTGTGTTAAAATCAATTGTCATGATGTAACCTCTTTGCGTTTAATACCATTCCAGAAAAACAGAATGTTTCCTGCCATGATCATGAAAAATCCAAGATAAACTGCGGGTAACCAAGGATCACGGATAACCTCAATCAGGCTTAACGTTGACCACCGTCCTGCTTTTTCATCGTAACCCATTTGATAAAGCTTCCATCCCATAAAATTTACAGGCCTGTTTACCCCAAGATTTGCCATGAGAACATGATTATGGCTATCCTGAACCGTTACTGCAGAGCGAAATGATTTTGGAGTACCAGGTATCATGATAAGGTAAAAGTTACCCAGTTGTGCCGCATCCGGCTTTAAGAAGGGACTTCCTGTGCTGAGCCAGGCCTCATGCTGCGTTGATCCTGTGCTGATTCTGACTTTTGCATAGGGAATACCTGTCGAGCGATCTGCAGGATGCGGTATACCATCATGTCCGGGCATCCCTGAAGATATATAGTCAAGAACCAGCACGGTAGATCCTTTCCATGATGCTGTTGTGCCCTTTCGAACTTCAATAATAGCTTGTGACTTGTCCATCAGGAGCTTGTCGCTGTGCGGATCATACAGCAGAAGCTGTGGCGGATATTCCTCAAGGGAAAAATCATGCAGAAAAACAGAAAAAGGGAGCTGGCGGGGAGTATCGCTCTCCATTGTATAGCCAAGGTTATTAGCTTTGCCCTCTTCGATTGGCACAACAAGCCGCTGAAGATCGGAACTGCCAAAAATACCACATGAAAGGGCAATCCAGAATCCGGCATGGAAAAGGATAAATTGCAAATTCTGCGCTTGGAACGGAATGAGTCTCCACGACAGGGCTATACCAAGATTAGCAAGAAAGAGCAGAACAACAAGTGCAAAAGGCCAGCCTGAAAAAATTTTGTACAACCCAAAACGGGCAGGCAGTGAATGAGACTCCGCAGCCTCCTGCGGAAAAATACCGCCTGCCAGCGAGAGCGCAGCAATCGCAAAAATAAGGCAGAGGCCCATAGGAATTCCTCCGAACCATTTGACGGCAAGACTGTTCCTGAACCCAATCCCTATAGTCAGAATCACGACAGCAAACAGTGAAAGAGCAATTAAGTTTATTGGCCAGTGCGGCTGCGCAATGCCCTGCCCGTCAGAGATATACTGAAAAACAAAACCTCCCAAGAGAGCAACTACCGTAAAAAGAGCAGATTCCCTAAACTCCCAGGGAGTCTGAAACCAGCGACGCCGGACAACAACCATAATGATGACCCGAACTATATTATTGAAAAAAGAGAGCAAATCCTTTTACTTAAAAGGAAATGAAAAAAAGGTAAGGCACCGTGCTTAAGCAAAATAAATATAAAGGAGTCCCATTAGTTTAACAAACAGTCGTTAATTTTTCTTTCGCAGAGATCATAAGAACTTTTTGTGGTGAACAAATTAACGCGTCTGTTATCAGCTTGACATTTTGGAATAGTAACCAAAAATCAATGTGAAAGTTTTTTTAATCACTTTTTAAGAAAAATTTTTAGATTTATATTTTTTTACTAAATTAACAATTGTTGATTGAAATCTTCATAGAAACAACACGACTTAAAACTCAACACAGCGAACTTTTTTTAAGCATTATGCGAATCTGTCGCATTTAAGGTTTACGCTTCGTTTATTCTTTTTTTATAAAAGTCTTCTTTAGCCGTA
>CAJAAV010000019.1 GCA_903937835.1 uncultured Chlorobiaceae bacterium
ATATGGCTGTTGAGAAAAAAGTACTACTCATTTTTATTCAAGCTGATAGCGGTGTTGATGGTGCAGCTTCCCTGGAAGATGCCTCAGCCAAACGGAGCCTCTTCAGCTCACTGAAAGACACCGCCCTAAGCAACATCATCCGGCGGGCACAGTTTGCCATTCCACCCCTGGCCCTGATGATTCTCAGCTCCCAGAAAGTGGAGGGCGTGAGCCAGACCTTCTGCGACCTGCGTTTCGAGAAGCTGCCGCTCGACCAGCACTGGGACATGGCTGGTATCAGCGTGCAGACTGGCGCAGTCAGGCCAGCTTTTGAACTTGCCCGTGCGCTTCGTTCCCGAGGCATCAAAGTGGTGCTTGGCGGCCCCTACGTTTCCATCTTCCCCGACCAGTGCCGCGACCATGCCGACGCGCTTGTTATTGGTGAGGCCGACGATATCTGGCGCGATGTGCAGGAGGATCTGCTTGCCGGTGCCCTCAAGCCGGAGTACAGGGTTGCCACCTTTCCCGATCTCTCGATTGAGCGCGTTGTTGAGAAGAGTGCCCTCGACATCAAGAGCTACTTCACCACCAACGTGGTGCAGACCACCCGTGGCTGCCCCTTCAGTTGCGACTTCTGCAACGTCCACGTCATGAATGGCCACCGATTGCGCCACCGAAGCATTCCCGCTGTTCTCAGAGAGGTTGAAACGTTTCTGAAAGAGGACAAACGGATCTTCTTCTTTCTCGACGACACCATCAACGCCGACGAAGAGTATGCCGAACAGCTTTTTCGCCAACTGGAGCCCTTCAAGATCAAATGGGTAGGCCAGGCCACCACCGCCCTTGGCGAAAAGCCCCGACTGCTCGATGCCTTTGCCCGATCAGGTTGCGGCGCCCTCCTGATCGGCATTGAAAGCCTCACGGATGGCAGCAACCATGCCCACAAGAAGTTCCACAACCCCGCCGCCCGCCAGGTGGAGTGCATCAAGCATATCCGTCAGGCAGGGATATGCGTATACGGCAGCTTCATCTACGGCCTCGACGAAGACACCCTCGAACTCCCCGCCAAACTCGAAGCATTCATCGAAGAGACCGGTGTCGATGTGCCCGGCATCAACCTCCTGCGCCCCATTCCCGGTACCGGCGTCTTCAACCGGCTTGCCGAGGAGGGACGCCTGCTCCACTCCCCGGATGATCACGATGCCTTCAAGTTTTCATGGGGGCAGGAGATGTTGTACAAGCCCTTGCGCATTCCGCTGCAAGAGTTCATTCCGAGTTATACCACGCTCACCAGCCGCGTTTTTACCGTGCAGAATGCCGTGAAGCGTGCTATGCGTGCGCCCCGGCTGCGGTCGGCGGTGTTGATGTTTAATCTGCTGTACGTGCACATGTACGGGATGGCGCGGAAGGATTTGCTGCGGCAGTTGCGGGGGATGGGGTGAGTGTTGGTTGTGTACTACCGGAGCAAAGGGGTGACTTGCGCAGGAACCGTTTTATTTTTTCAGTAACCATGCAAAGGAGGAATATGATGATGCAAAAGAACCCAGAACTTCCTTTACAAAAACCTGTTATGATGCACTATCAGATTAATCGAGAAGAAAGGCACTTCGGTTTTCTATTCCTTACGGCCATTGTTTCAAATCCACTGTTCAGAAAGGAGTTGTTTGATCTCCTCAACTCTCGTTCTGAATTACACCTTGATGCTGACGAATTTGATGTCTACGCTGAGGTTGCCATTTTCCGAGATCAGTGGAATAGTTTAGGAGATCATACAAATTATACTGAAGCACTCCATGTTCAAAGATTGAATATGTTGAAAGGAATTCTCAGTGCGATGAATATTGACCCGTTACTCGTATCTGAATACGACCTATTTTGGACAGGAGAAACTGGTAGGAGCAAGCTGTGGTATCCAGGGAAATGGTCGAAGACCAAGATTGAAGAACTCGAAGCTAAAATTGTAACAGGAACTGTAAACAAGCCTCTATTTCGTTGTCGTTGGCTTTGCAATGCCAAGCCCGATAGCATGATCCATTCTGGGGAAAATATCTTGTTTATTGAAGTTAAGGTCGAAAGCGGAATGGGTTCAAGTGAACAAGGATATAGTCAAGAGCAGACTCAGAATGATATTATTGACGTTGGAATAAAGGTTATTGACTGGATGCGTCAGGGCCATGTTAAGAGAATAAATTTGACTCACCTTGCAGAGGAAAAAGACATCGCTTGGAAGGAGATCACTGACATTTATAGTAGAACGAAGATTCAATCTGATATTGGTGCGGATATGCTTCATCGGCATTTTCAGAATATGCCAAAACCAAAAAAGCTGTAAAGATTTATGAAGAGACGCTCAATGCCCTTCGGCCTACTCAGTCTACCGGGTATGCAGGGTCGCACACCGATATTTTTGTAACGAGCGACCCTCTCTGTTTCAAAAAAGAGTGTTGTTTCTCAGCACGGATTAAGGCCGCCGAGTAGCGCAAAGCGCGTATCGAGGTGTCCGACAGGATGTCCACAGGATTTGTTGCCATTGGTGGTATGCTGCTCAACATGGCAAGGTTAGTCGTGTGTTACCCTGCAACTTTACAGAAGACTGCAATGAGAAAGCAAACCAGTAGTGCCTTCTCTCAGGTTTGAGTCAGCACTTTACACACCAGAAGCTGCTCGATTTTACTGAAAGCACGGTCTTCAGTTAAAAACAGATGTTGCGATTCGAGTGACAGGCAACAAGCGGCCTGCAAGGCATCAGGGGTTTTCAATCCGAAGGTTGCACGAATTCTGGTTGCAATCTCAAGTATGTTTCTTGACAGATCAACAATTTGTAAGCTCTCTGTTGAAAAGAAATCATCATACCAAATCCCAAGAGTTCCGCTCATTGGCGATTTGCCGGTCAATCTCCTCTTTTGACCGCAAGCCTGCTGGCTTATAATTCATAATCCAGTGTGCAGCGCCGGGATTTTGCTTGCGTGATTGTGTCTGTATGAGATGTTGATACTCAGATTCTCGCAAAATAACAGCCGCTGGTTTGTTGTGTTTCATGATATGTACCGGCCCGAAAGCAAGAGCCTCTTCTATAGCCGCTATACCCCTGCGTTGAAGATCGACTGTCGTGAGAGTGTTCATAGGGGTTGATTCATCGTTGATGAGTGCTTGTTGAGCGAGTGGAATTTAACGATTTTTTCCCACTTGTTGCTTGTACATAACCATCAAAAACCTGTTTGCCAAAGTTGTTCATGTTGAGAATTAAAGTCGACGTACAGTTTAATCTCAGCACTGATGAATAGATGTGAGCAGGAGCTGTTATTTTTTTCGATTTGTCGTATATTGACACTATGAAAAAGAAGCGGAACACACTTCTGGCGAGAATAAGAACGCGTGTCAGACGTAAGCGTGGGGATGTCATTTTACGTTCTGATTTTCAGGATCTGGGTGATTATGACCAGGTTGGTCGTTGTTTGCTTGTTCTGGTAAGAGAGGGTACTCTTGTCAAAATAGGGCAGGGGATATACGTTCGCGCAGTAGTCTCTCTTTTCGATAATCGCCCGGTTCTTCCAAAAAGTCTCAATACTCTTGCCGAGGAGGCTCTGAAACGGCTTGATATACCGACTGCGCCGACGAGTATGGAGCGCAGCTATAACGAGGGCAGAACAACTCAGGTTCCTGGTGGCAGAGTTATTGGTGTTTGTAAACGAGTTCGTCGGGTCATCGGGTTTGATGGCTATAGCCTGATATTTCAGCGTACCAAATGAAAACATTTCCGCCGAAAAAATCAGCGATTGAACGGGTTTCCGGTCTGCTTGTCACCGTCGACGAAGCGTTTGTCGAAAAGGATTGGTATGTGGTACAAGTGCTCCGATTGCTGAACGATATGCAGACGCATAATTTTCAGATTGCTTTTGGTGGAGGTACGTCATTGGCAAAGGCAGGCATTATCAAGCGTTTTTCTGAGGATGTAGATTTCAAAGTTACCATTCACCCTTTTGGGCATAAGTATTATCGGGAAGCTCGCAAAAAAATTATCGCAGCCATTGTCGCTGAAGGGTTTGTTCTTGTTGCAGACCCAAAAGTTTATGATGAAAGCCGATTTTTTTCGATTGAAGTAGATTATGGCTCAACTTTTGCGAAACACTCGCGATTGAGAACACATATTCGTATCGAAGTCCGTTTTGGATCAACGCAATTGCCTGTTGTTGTAATGCCGGTTCAATCCCTTTTTGCGACAGGTGAAAAACTGCCGACTGAAATTGCTTCGATGCCTTTCATCAATCCTGTTGAGATTGCTGCTGATAAATTAAGTGCTCTCGCATGGCGGTTGCAAGACAAGGATGAACGTCAGGATAAAACACTTATTCGTCATGTTCACGATCTTGCTGCACTGGAACCATTTGTCACATCAAGAGAAGAGTTTACAACCCTTGTTCATCAATCTGTTGCTTGTGATTACCATCGTACCGATATCGCTCCGGAACAACGCCTTCAAAGGGTTATGCCACAATTACAAAACACTCAATGGGCAACGGCTTATCAATCGTTTGTTCAGGATATGACCTTCGCCCGTGATGACGAGCTGATTTCCTATACAGCAGCATTGAACGCCTGCGAAAGGTTGATTGCATTGGTTGGACTGAAGTGAAGCTCAGTTGGCAGCTTATTCCTGCGTGTTTTGGTGTGGGGGCGCACTGCCAAATACGTACTTTCAATCGTGCCCTCAAATTCCGTCGCTTCGATACTGCCCTCGGCCTACTCAGCGACCGGAGACGTTGGGCGGTACTAAAGTGGACCCCTGAATGGTCGATGAGCGAATATATCTGCCGCTCAATCGCCGCAAAGACACTGTTTGCCACCCATTATCATGAACTTGCCGAGCTGGAGAGCCGCCTGCCGGGCGTGGTCAACTACAACGCCACCGTCGTTGAGACTGCTGACCGGGTGATTTTTCTGCGCAAGATTGTTCGTGGTTCCACCGATAACAGCTACGGTATTGAGGTGGCTAAAATGGCAGGAATGCCGGTGGAGGTGATTACCCGCGCCAAAGAGATTCTGGCGGGGATGGAGAAGCGCGACATTGAAATTCCTTCGAACCGTCCACCCAAAATAAAAAGTATGCAGATCAGCCTGTTTGAAGAGGCCGACAACCAGCTTCGCAAAGCCGTTGAATCGCTTGATCTTGACAGGCTCACCCCGCTTGATGCTCTGCTGGAGCTGAAAAAGTTGCAGGAGCTGGCACTGCACGGGGGAGGCTATTGATGAATGATGGATGAGAAAATTAAACGTTAGATAAAGGCACACACGTTGCCTTTGACAGGTAAAATATGGCTGTTGAGAAAAAAGTA
>CAJAAV010000020.1 GCA_903937835.1 uncultured Chlorobiaceae bacterium
ACTGGCAGGACCCGGATTGTCGCCTCGTTCACTTTATTGGCAAGGATAATGTCGTCTTTCATACGCTGATGTTTCCCGCAATCCTGCTGGCATGGAATGAAGGGCGCCACAGTGACCTCTACAATCTTGCTGATAATGTGCCTGCCTCTGAGTTCATGACTTTTGAAGGAAGAAAGTTTTCGAAGTCGCGAAACTATGCAGTCTATCTCGGCGAGTTCCTTGACAAGTTTCCCGCTGATGCTCTGCGCTACAGTATTGCGATGAATTATCCTGAAAACAAGGATACCGATTTCAGTTGGCAGGACTTTCAGAACAGAACCAATGGCGAGCTGGCCGATACGCTTGGGAATTTTATCAAACGGTCGGTTGATTTTACCAATGCCCGCTTTGACGGAGAGGTGCCCTGTGACTCTACTCCTGAAGAGTGGAATGCTCTCGGGATTGACTGGCCTGATACTCTTGAAAAGCTTGACCTCGCTTATGAAGGGTTTCATTTTCGGGAAGCAGCCTCACTCGGGATGGATATTGCCCGGGCGGCGAACCGGTTTCTGACCGTGTCGGAACCCTGGAAAACGATCAAGATTAATCGTGAAGCTGCGGCAAGAACGATGGCGCTCTCGCTGAATCTTTGTCACGCGCTTTCTGTTGCGCTCTTTCCGGTTATACCTGCAACCTGCAACCGCATTTATGCCATGCTCGGGTTTGAAGGGCGTATCGAGGATCGTATTACACACGGGAACTCTCTTTTTGCAGAGCTTCTTTTGCCTGGCCTCAAAAAAGGAGACCATATCCGGGCGAAATCTGAAATTCTTTTTACGAAAATTGAGGATAGTGATATTGCACCAGAACTTGCAAAAATTGCAGGATTGCTTGCCGAAGCGGAAAAACGGGAGGCTGGAGTTACCGAGAGCCGTATGGAGTTCAAGCCGGTGATCAGTTTTGACGATTTTGTCAAGATAGACCTGAGGGTTGCCAAAGTTATTGCTGCAGAAACGGTTAAAAAAGCAGGAAAACTCCTGAAACTGCAACTGCAGGTCGGTTCGGTAACAAAACAGGTACTTGCCGGTATTGCGAAGCATTACACACCAGAAGAGATGATCGGCAAAAATGTGGTACTGGTTGCCAACCTTGCCGAACGCTCCATTCGTGACGAAGTTTCAGAGGGTATGATTCTTGCCGTGGAGGGTGAGGATGGAAGATTATTTGTTGTTGAGCCCGAAGGAAATGAAATAAACGGAAAACAGATACAATAAAGTTTGCAAAAGAGAATTTATTCCTTACATTAGAGGACAAACATCGTGGGGTGGAGCAATTGGTAGCTCGTCGGGCTCATAACCCGAAGGTTGCAGGTTCAAGTCCTGTCCCCACCACCAGAAAAAGCCGCCTCCACAACAGGGCGGCTTTTTTGTTTTGAGTGATAACTCCGCTTTCGTTCAGAGGCATTGATGACGATGAACCACTTCTCTTTCAAACGAATCCTCCATTGCAGGAAAAAAGGGCTCTTACAGCTTCTGGCCTCACTTGTTGTTCTCGCGGCACTCTCTCTTGCAGCACTTCCGGCTTTGGCGGAACCCTTGCTCTGCGGTATTGACCGGCTTGAAGCTTCCAGATTCCGGGAACTCTCCGGCTTGAGGGTCGGGCTCATTACCAACGCGGCAAGCCTCAGCCAAAAAGGGGAGCCCAGCTACCGTCTCATGCTCCGCAGCGGCGTCGAACTGAAGTTTCTCATGGCCCCGGAGCATGGCTTTTCGGCTGATGTCGAAGCTGGAAAAAAAATTGGCCTCAGCATGGTTTCGGATACACTGCAGGTTGTTTCGCTCTACGGAGCTTCCAGAAAACCCGATATCCGGCAGTTGCGCCAAATTGACCTGCTTGTTTTTGATCTTCAGGATGTCGGCACCCGCTGTTATACCTATATTTCGACTATGAAGAGCGCCATGGAGGCCTGTGAAGAGGCAGCCATACCCTTCATGGTGCTTGATCGCCCCAATCCGGTCATTCCCCTTTATCCCCAGGGATTCATGCTGAAGCAGGGCTATGCATCATTTGTCGGGGCGGTCGATATTCCCTTTGTTCATTCGATGACGGTTGGCGAAATTGCCCTGCTGCTGAAGGAGCGCTGCTTTAAGAAACTCGATCTCAGGGTGATTGCAATGCAGGGGTACGGGCGCCAGAAGTTTGGCGATGAGTACGAGGGGTTCAGCTTCAGGAGCCCGTCACCGAACATCAGAAGTGTTGATACAGCCATACTCTATCCTGCCACGGTCTTTCTTGAAGCGACAACGGTCAGCGAAGGGCGGGGTACCGATGCACCCTTCGTGCAGTTCGGCGCCCCGTTCATCAGGAGCGTGGAATTGGCTGATGCTCTCGGCAAATACCGCCTGGCTGGCGTGTCGTTCACGCCGGTAGTTTTTCAGCCGAACTCAGGAAAGTTCAGCAAGGAGCGTTGCCATGGCTTGAAGCTTTCGCTCTCCGACCGAAAAGCATTCAGCCCCTTCAGAACGGCAACGGCACTGCTGCTTGAGCTCCAGCGCCTCTATCCCGCAGAGTTTGGCCTCGACAAAAGAGGGGAGTTTTTTGACCAGCTTGCAGGAACCTCTCTTTTCCGGAAGATGATCAAAAAGCAGTTGCCTCTTGAAACGATTATGGAGGAGAGCCGCCAGCAGGTGGAGCAGTTCAACCGAAGCACTTCCGTGCGTCATCTTTATCCTTGAGTCGCCCCCGTTACCGGGGAATGCTGGTTCTGCCCGGCAGGCCGTTTTTTGAGAGCAGTACTTGCCAGAGCTGAATGGAGCGGGCCCGGAAAGAGCCGGAGAAGCTCAAGAGGTAGTAGCACCACATGCGGTGAAATTTTTCGCCGTATCGTGATTGAAGTTTTGGCCACTGCTTCTCGAAGTTTTCATGCCATGCCCTGAGCGTCAAAGAGTAGTCATGGGTAAAAACATGCCAGTCTTCGAGTGTGAAGAGCCCTTCGTAGTTTTTCGTGATCTGGCTGGCGGCGGGAAGCATGGAGTTCGGAAAGATGTACTTGCAGCTCCAGGGATCGCCGTTGGTGCCGGGCTGAAGCTGCAGTTTGTCGAACACGAGCCGAAGTTTCTTCTCTTGAGCTTCATCAAGACTGCTGGTCTCTTTCCAGTATCCGCAACTGTTGATCATGCGTTTATCGAGCATGGCCTCAAAGAGGTCGTTGCCGATATTGTAATGTGTTTCCCCGACAGTAAACGCTCGTAAAGGATTTTGCAGGTTGACAGTTTTGCCAATCCATTTCTCGATGAGGTTTACCGGGGTAACTATTTTTTCGTCAGCTTTTGAGCTGAGGAGCCGGAAAAAGAACTCCTCAAGGTCATCGCACTCCCACCATCCATCCATATAGGCCTCTCCAAGACCAAGGTTCCCCTCGGTGATAGCACGCCGGAAGACGAGTGGCTGGTAGATTTGCATATCCCACCGACGATTACCCCCTATAGCGATATCGGCCGGTTCGAAGAGCCGCTCAAGCTGTTTTCTGCAAAAGTTGTCCAACATTCCCCAATATTTTTGTTTCGATAAAGGGTGATCAGATGATCTCTTCGCTGGACCCTGAAAACCATGATGCAGCGGACTATTGCATCTATTTTACGTGATTTTTATGTGGTTATCAAGTTTTTTTTGGGCGGCCCCTTTTTTTTAGGCCGCTCTCTTTCCCTGCGAGGGGCTCCGCCATTTCGGCGTCATTGGATATTTCATCCGATTCCACAAGATGTTCATCAAGATGTTCGTCATGGAGATCGGTTTCTACAATCAGGTCAAGGTCATCGCTGAGGAGTTCGTCTATTATTTCATCTGTTGGCGCCGGTGATTTTCCCCGGGCACCACGTTTGTTTTTCATTGCCGGTTCGATGAGGGTCATAACCTCATTGATAGATGAAAAAATGTAAAGCTGTTTGTCCAGATTGGTCAGTTTCAGAAGATCTTTGATCTGCTTGCATAGGGAAACGAAAATTGCAAGTCCAGTTGATTGATTGGCAAGTTGATGGGCAAGCAGCATTGAGCTGATGCCACAGGAATCAATAGCTTTTACCTGGGAAAAATCGATGATCAGGTTTTTGCTGCACTCCTTGTTAACCAGACGGTCAATTTCCTGCTTGAATGATTCGCTATGACGAAAATCGAATACCTCTTCCTCGATTTTCAGAATAGTTAACTCTTTGCGCGTTGATATTGAATGTTTCATGGTAAATTCCTGCAATAACACCTGTAAAATATTGCTGTTAAAACATATCAAGAACTCGTTGATCCGCGGGTTTTGATACTCGGTTATAAAAAACTGGCAGAGCTGGATGCAAAAACATTATTAATACCCAAGGTAAAAAAAAACATCAATGTTAATGTTTTTTTAAGCCCAAAATTTACTGTTTTCCAACCTCTTCCAAAGAATATCAGCATTGACCCAGTTAACGGTAAGACGGTTGTTGAAAAAAGTCAACTGGCGTTTGGCATAGTTGCGCGTATGCTGTTTGATCAGTCGAACTGCTTCCGCAAAGTCAATGGTGTTATCGAAATAATGAAACAGTTCCTGATATCCTACCGATTGCAGCGCGGATGTTCTTTTGTCGGCAAGAAGGCTGTGATACTTGTGATACAGTAGTTCAGCCTCCTGGCAGAGACCGGATTCAATCATGTTATCAGTGCGCTGATTAATGCGTTGATAGAGCGTTTCACGGGGTATTGAAAGACCTGTAGTCAAAAAGTGCAGGTCGGTTTGCTGCTGTTTTCCCCTGGACTGTAACTCAGTAACACTCAATCCTGTTATCTCAATGATTTCAAGGCTTCGAATAAGCCGCTGGGTCTTTGTGGGGTCAAGGGTTGCTGCCTGTTCAGGATCTTGCTGGAGCAGCTTTTCATAGAGGTGTTCTTTTCCGCCGTTTTCAAGTTCAACCAGCAGTCGTGCTCTTATTTCAGGGTTTGCCGGAGGTAAATTAGCAAAACCTTTAAGTACTCCTTCAAGATAGAGTGTAGAGCCACCCGCTATAATAGCACGCTTTCCCCGTCGATGAATATCCTGGATTCGTTCAATAGCTTCTGTAGCGAAGTCTCCGGCACTGAAGGGCTCGCCGATATTCTTCTCATTGACGAAATGATGAGTCACTTCCTGAAGCGCTTCATGCGAAGGTTTTGCTGCGCCGATGTCGAGTTGCCGGTATATCTGCCGTGAATCGGCAGAAATGATTTCAGCCCCGATTTTTTTTGCCAGCGCGAGGGCAAGTTCCGATTTACCGGAAGCCGTGGGGCCGAGGATCACAATAACAGGTGGTTGTGCTGCTGCTGTGGAGCACATGTTCATCTGCTGCCGATTTTAAAAAAAGGTTTTCAGCGACTTACATACCCGTGAGATCGGGAGACCGACTACATTGTAGTAGCACCCCTCAATACGCCTGACATGACAGGCTATCAGGGGATCCTGAATGCCGTAGGCTCCCGCTTTGTCGTAAGGTTTTTCTGACAGAAGGTAGCGTTTAATTTCATTATCGGACATTGGCTCAAACTCTACCGTGGTGCTCACGCATTCGGTGTGGGTTTTGTTGCCGTAAAGAAGCACAAAGCCGGTATAAACACGGTGGGAGCGATTCTGGAGACTTTTGAGCATGCTGAGTGCCTCATCGAACCCTGCCGGCTTTCCAAAAATATAGTTTCCCTTTGCCACGACAGTGTCAGCAGCAAGAATAATGGTGTTGCGACCCTGGTCGGGCAGCAAAATCTTTGCGGCCTCAGCTTTTTCGAGAGCAATTCTGGTAACATTCTCTTCAATAGACTGTGAAGGGTCAAGTGTCTCATTGGTAACAACCGCCACAGTGTCAAAAGGAAAAAGCATCAAAGAGAGAATATCGCGTCGTCTTGGTGACTGTGATGCAAGAATCAGGGCTGGTTTACCCATGGTTGTTCGTCAGTTCAGGTTGTTCCAGCCCCGTCGGTTCAGGTCTGCAAAAATAAGGGATCCGGCAATTACTCCCGCCCCAAGAAAAAGTGAGCCCTGAAGGATGTCGCCAAAGATGAATTTTCCTGTGCCGAAAAGAATAGCGTAAATCATGATAATTCCAAGTCCCCAGTCAACAAAGAGCATGGCAAAGCCGGTGTCGGATACTACGTCGGGCAGATTTATTGAGATCTTTTTCCAGAGCACACCGCCTACACGTGTGGTTCGGTAAAAGGTCTCTAATTGCGCGGTTTCTGTTGGCGGTGTCAGAAAAGTAACTATAAGGGTTGCCGTAATGGTAAAAGCGACAATAACAAAAATCGAAAACGGAAAGGTAATGGAGGTAAAGAGGCGTATCCAGGTAAAAGCGATAAATGGCGCCACCATGGAGGTGATTTCCGACCACGCATTCAGTCTCCACCAGAACCAGCGGAGGATCAGGACAAAACCGGTGCCTGCTCCGCACTGGATAATGAACTCCCATGCTCCGGTGATGGTGTCGAGCACAAAGAAGGTAATGTAAAGGGCAAAGGCTGCTGTCAGGAATGTGGTGATTTTTGAAACGAAGACATAGTGCTTTTCATTCTCGTTTTTTTTCAGGAACCGTCTGTAGAAGTCGTTGATCAGATAGCTTGTACCCCAGTTCAGGTGGGTTGAGAGGGTTGACATGTAGGCTGCAAGAAAAGCGGCAATAAGCAGCCCTTTCAGCCCGGGGGGCAGCACAGCTTTCATGACGTAGACGAAGCCGTCCTCTTTCTGGTTCATTGGCAGGTCGGGGAACATGACGAGGCTCACAAGGCCGACAATGATCCACGGCCATGGCCTCAGACAATAATGGGCTACCGTAAACCAGAGGGTGGCAAGGAGAGAGTGTTTCTCGTTTTTGGCGCTCATCATGCGTTGGGCGATATAGCCGCCGCCGCCCGGTTCAGAGCCGGGATACCAAGATGACCACCACTGGACGAACGCCATAGCAGCAAACGAGATGAAAGGCAGAGCCACAGCGCCGGTGATGCTTTTTCCTGATGACAAGGAGGTGAACGTGGGAAAAAAGTCGAACATCCATGCCGGAAGAGCTTTGGTGAGGCCTCCGGCGGAGACCACGGCAGGTGACTGAACGGCGAGGACGGCAAGAATGATACAGCCTGTCATGGCAATGACAAACTGCACTGCATCGGTAATGGATACCCCCCATAGCCCTGAGAGACCCGAATAAAAGGTGGTCAGCAGGACGAGGATGACAATGGCAACTTCAGGGTTCAGCTCCGGTACCATGATCCGAATGATCTTGAACATGGCGAGGTTGACCCATCCGATGATGACTGCGTTAATGAAGAGGCCGAAATAGATGGCCTTGAAGCCGCGCAGGAAACGGGCTGCTGCGCCGCTGTAGCGCAGTTCAATGAACTCAAGGTCAGTAAGGATTTCTGCCCGCCTCCAAAGACGGGCAAAAAAGAAGACGGTCAACATTCCACCAGAAACAAAGGTCCACCACACCCAGTTGCCCGCGATACCGTTTTTAGCCACAAATCCTGCGACGGCAAGTGGTGTGTCAGCGGCAAAGGTTGTTGCTACCATGCCGGTACCGGCAATCCACCAGGGGAGCCGGCGCCCCGAAAGAAAAAACTCTCCAACATTTTCCGAGGCGCGCGAGGAGAACCACAGGCCAATAACCAGTGTCAGCAGCAGATAGCCGACGATGAAACTGTAATCGAGGATGTTGAGCTGCATATCTATTTTGTTCCTGGAATATTCTCTTTCCTCCTTGCTATTAGCCTTCGATTTTTGAAAGTTCACGGAAGCTTTGGTACCGGTCTTCGATTTCAAGCAGATCAAGTGATGCAATTTTTTCGGTACCGAACTTTTCTACACAGAAGCTTGCCATGGTGCTGCCATAAAGAACCGCCCTGCGTAGTTCAATATCGTTGATGGTTTCACATCTCGAAAGGTGGCCGATAAATCCTCCGGCAAAGGTATCGCCAGCACCGGTAGGATCAAAAATATTTTCGAGCGGAAAAGCAGGAGCGGCAAAGATACCATTTTCGGTAAAGAGCAGGGCACCGTGCTCGCCTTTTTTGATGATCAGGGTTTTCGGGCCCATCTGACGGATGATTCTTGCTGATTTGACAAGATTTGGATCGCCGCTCAGGAGTCTTGCCTCGCCGTCGTTGATAATGAAAATATCAACGCGCTCAAGAGTTTTTTTGAGTGCCTCCAGTTTTCCCTCAATCCAGAAGTTCATGGTGTCACAGATGACGAGTTTCGGTTTATTGATCTGGTCAAGCACCTTGAGCTGCAGTACGGGGTCGATATTGCCGAGACAGACAAATTCCGCATTCTGATACTGATCGGGTACAACGGGATCGAAATCTGCAAAGACGTTCAATTGGGTGTCGAGCGTGTCGCGGGTGTTCATGTCATAATGATACCGGCCTGCCCAACGGAACGTTTTTCCGTACTCGATCTTCTGGATGCCCTTTGTGTCTATGTTTCTGGAGCGCAGCAGTGCGAAATGTTCATCCTCGAAATCATAGCCGACGACACCGACAATCTGTATCTTGTCGGTAAAATAACTGGCCGAAAGAGCAATGTAGGTAGATGACCCGCCAAGGGTGTTGTCGGAATGTCCGAAAGGCGTTTCGATATCGTCAAAGGCAAGAGAGCCAACAATGAGAATAGACATAGGGATAGTGATGTTTGGTTAATGAAAAACTTAAGAAAGTTCAAAAATCATGCATTGTCCAGGTTTGCAGCTTACCCCAAGCCGGTGTTCCTTAATCGAAATGGATTGTTCGCTGATCAGGTCGTGCAAGGTACTACTTTCCATGCTGAATTCGAGAAAACCGCTTTTGGTGTCGTAAAGGTTACTGTTGCCGACAAAAAGAAGCGATCGACCAGCAGTTGTTCTCATTACGGCAAAAAGCTCCGGTTCGCTGGTATAGGGGACGGTTATCGAACCTGTTTCTCCGCATAGTAACAGCTCAAGGTAGTGTGAACGTATCTCCAGGATTTTACGGATATAGCTGTTGAGGGGAGCCAAGCCATTGGTGTTTTCCCAGTCGTAGCTGAAAGCACTGAAGAGCGGAAGTTTTTCGGGAGGATAAAGAGCGTGGTCTTCATCTCTGAAATTGAGGCCGAGGTTTATCGGATACCATTCACAGAGCTCCATGCCCGACTGCAGAAAAGGTATGGCTGGCAAAATGGCACTCAGTGTAAAAATAAAAATCGAATGGTTTCGTCCTGCTTCCTGACGAGGATAACGGAAACAAACACGAGGAGTGTTGTGATTTTCTCCTGTCCCGAAAAATGGCAGTGCGACGCCGGTTTTGTTCAGGTGGTTCAATAACCCCCGGATAAAAACAATATCATGGATGACAAACGGGAGCGAGCCGAACACCGCGTCAAATCCTTCATTGCGTATTTCGGGTGTCGGATTGAAATTTTCATCCCAGAACGCAAAGTCTGCTTTTTGTTCGCGAGCCTTGAGAACAATTGTTCGTTTCAGAAGGGCAGGCAAGGCATGGCCCATATCAATCATTGCGCCGTCAATCTGATACTCAGCCTGATAACTCGGGATAATATCCAAAATTTCGTTCCACAGGCTGGTATTGAAGGTTTCTGGATTGTCGAGGGCACTGTCGTACATCCTGATGGTGTTGTAGGCAATGTAGTTGAACGCATCATGGATATGCATTTTCAGATAGGTGACATCACTCCATGCAGGCTGACGGTCGTCGGGAGGCCAGTCGGAGAAGGCGCTTGCGATACGACAGTGTGTGCCGGTTTCTGTGGTTCCCGAAAGCAGGCCACACTCCTCCTCTACCGTTACCGGTTGTGCAACGAACTGCTCCCGGTACTCCTGTGGCGGAGCTGGAAGGTCGCGTAACTCATGGCGGTCGACAACCTCATAAATCCTGTTGAGCGTATTACTGTCAAAATGTGGAGGGCCATAGCTGCCGGTATTTTTTTTCAGCCAGTAAAACCAGCCGGGATGATCCTTTATCCAGTCGGAGTCGACGGCTGCTGTTCTGAACACAAACTCAAGAACAACATGCATGTCAAGAAGATGTGCTGCTTCAACAAATGCTTTGAGCAATATTTCCGAAGAAAGTCCGAGGGCTGGTTCGTTGAGCAGTGGATCAAGTTTTCGTAGATTTTTAACGGCGTACGGAGAACCGAGAGAGCCCTTTCTGCTTTGGGAACCTATTTCAGTGACCGGCAGAAGATAGAGTGTATTTGCACCAAGATTTTTTATATAAGGCAGAAGGGCAATGGCTTTCAGGAGCGTGCCTGTTTCCCTGAATCCCGATTCGAGCGGTTCGGTGCTGACGACTCCGTCGCCGTCATGATCAAACGCGGCAGTAAGACGAATAAAAAGGTTGTAGACCACCGCACCGGTTTTCCAGTCAACATCTGTTGGCAAAGACGAACCGGGGTTGTTCAGAATGTTTTCGATGATGTGACCGAAGTATGCTGAGGGGTTAACCCGTTCAGTGCCTGTCGTTTTGCCAGTCCAGATACCGGGTACACGGTAAGAACATTCTGTTAAGCGCTTAGGCAGGCCTTTAAGCGCCAAAAGAAGCGATTCAAGATGAGTTGTCTGCAATATTGTGCTGTGTTTTTCGGCAAGATGGAAGATAATTATTATACGAATTTTAATGTACTAAATTCTCTTTTAAGGCAAGGCAACTGTACAGAATGAATAATGTCTCAGCATGAAAAATATTCGGATTACTGTTGAATATGATGGAACTTCTTTTGCTGGCTGGCAAAGGCAGTCTGGAAGAATTGTAACTGTTCAGGGGGAGATCGAGGCCGCACTTGGTACAATTTTGCAGGAAAATATCTCTCTTGCTGCTGCCGGGAGAACAGATAAAGGAGTTCATGCCAGAGAACAGACAGCAAACTTTGTTACCGTTTCATCAATGGAGCCGCCAAGAATTGTGCATTCACTCAATTCTCTGCTGCCCGGTACAATCAGGATCAGTAATCCCGTTGAAGTACCTGAGGATTTTCATGCCAGGCATAGTGCTAAAGAAAGGCATTATCGTTATTTTCTGATCGAGAAACCCTCGGCGATTTATGGTCGATTTGCGGGGTGTTCCTATGGGACGCTTGATCTTGCGGTAATGCAGCAGATAGCAGGTTTGCTGAAGGGTACTCATGATTTTTCTGCTTTTTCAAAGGAAGATCGAGACAATCCGGATCGTATCTGCCATGTGAATGATTGTGAATGGTATCGTGAGAATAGTTTCCTGATTTTTCAGATTTCAGCGAACAGGTTTTTAAGGAGTATGGTACGCTATCTTGTTGATGCCATGACAAGTGCAGGAAAGGGGAGGCTTTCAGTTGAAGAGTTTAGTCGAATGCTTGAAACAGGGCTCATGACGAGCCAACTGAATCCGGCATCGGCGGGTGGACTGTTTCTCTGGAAAGTGAAATACTGATATAAACGGAAACGGTTATTGCAATAGTGGAGAACTGTTTTTATGTTGTTTCTGAAAATTCAACAGAGATTTTTGCTGTCGCAGCATTGATCGTTTGGCGACCATTACTCTAAATCAAACTGCCGCTTGTGAAAATCAGCTTCTTTTATACAATGTTCAGGGTGTTGTTGTCGGCACTTGTTTTTCAGTTTCTGGCTCTGCCGGCTCTTGCTGTGGATCCTGTGGCAACCAATAACCGGGGGGAGTTCAGCAAGTCATCGGTTTCCGATATTCTTGACAGCCTTGTGAATGCTATATACTTCAAGGATGAGCACTTTTCCATTTCTAAAGAGCCTGAAAAGTTCGGATTTCCTTCCACTTTTGTGCCACAGTACAGTGATTCGGTCTATACAGCACGAATCGCCACCTTGAACCGTAAAACACCACTCCATTTTGTCTACAATGCCCAGGTCAGGGGATTTATAAGACTTTATGCTGTCGAAAGAAGAAGCATGACCGCCAAAATCCTCGGATTGAGCAAAATCTATTTCCCGCTTTTTGAGGAAAAACTTGATAGAAACAATGTTCCGCTTGAGATGAAGTACCTCGCCATTGTTGAGTCAGCACTTAATCCTACAGCGGTTTCTCCTGCAGGCGCAAAAGGGCTTTGGCAGTTTATGTATGGAACGGGCAAAATGTATGGTTTGCAGTCATCATCCTTTATTGATGAACGGTATGATCCCTACAAGTCTTCGGATTCGGCAAGCAAGTATCTGAGGGATCTCTACAATATTTATGGAGACTGGTTCCTTGCGCTTGCCGCATATAATTCTGGGCCTGGAAATGTTAACAAGGCAATCAGGCGGGCTGGCGGGGTAAAAAACTACTGGGCAATATGGGATTACCTGCCTGCCGAAACGAGAGGTTATGTCCCTGCTTTTATTGCGGTTAACTATATTATGAGCTATTACAATGAGCATAATATCCGACCGGTTGAACCTGGATTTTTGTATCAGGATATCGATACCTTGAGAACTTCCCGTCTTTTGTCGTTCGAGCAGATCAGTGAAACGATAGGAGTGCCCATGGCCGATCTTCAGTTCCTGAATCCGCAGTACAAGCTTGGTATTATCCCTGCAGCGTGGAATTCCGGTAATGTTATCAGGCTTCCCAAAAAATTTATTCCCCAGTTTCAGAAACGGGAACAGGAGATCTATGCGTACAAGTCAGCTAAAACTCTTGAACGTGAGGCGCTGTATGCTCGCCTTGAAACTCTTCATGCCGGATCCGTCCGCATGAATAAAGAGTCTGGCGCTGAAGGAAAAACACAGAAGGTTCATATCGTCGAGCAGGGCGAAAGCCTGGGCTCAATTGCAAGGATGTACCGTACCTATATCAGCCAGCTCATCGCCTGGAACCGCCTGAAGGATTCTGATGTCACTCCCGGTCAGAGGCTCATTGTTTTTGGAGGATCCGACAATGGTAATTCTTCTCGGGCCAATGTTTCAAAACGAAAGGCAAAGAAAATGCGAGGAAGTCGCAGGTTGAAAAAAGAGGTCATAGTCCAGAAAAAATATATTGCTCAGCCTCAGCCGCCGCCTCTTCAACCACAGACTCAGGCTAAAGAGATCGTCGCAGAAAGGTTGGCTAAAACTGTTGAGCGTGATGAGCTGTTTGCTCTCGTTGAAAGTCATAAGGATCTGAAGGCAGCACCCGGCGTTCCTCCAGCAGCACCTGTTCTGAAGGCAGCACCCATCGTTCCTCCAGCAGAGCCAGTTCTTAAAGCAGCACTTGGCGTTCCTCCAGCAGAGCCAATTCTGAAAGCAGCACCCGGCGTTCCTCCAGCAGAGCCGGTTCTTAAAGCAGCACCCATCGTTCCTCCAGCAGAGCCGGTTCTTAAAGCAGCACCCATCGTTCCTCCAGCAGAGCCGGTTCTTAAAGCAGCACCTGGCGTTCCTCCAGCAGAGCCGGTTCTGAAAGCAGCACCTGGCGTTCCGTCAGCAGAGCCGGTTCTGAAGGCAGCACCTGGCGTTCCGTCAGCAGAGCCGGTTCTGAAGGCAGTACCCGGCGTTCCTCCAGCAGAGCCTGCTCTGAAGGCAGCACCTGGCGTTCCTTCAGCAGAGCCGGTTCTGAAGGCAGTACCCGGCGTTCCGCCAACAGAGCCCGATTCTGAACGGCAAGCATATATTACCCATGTTGTCGTGAAGGGCGAAAACCTCAGTTCCATTGCCGCGAAGTATGGCACCACTTTCAGCCAGCTTATTGTCTCGAACAACCTGAAAAATTCTCAGGTAAAACCAGGTCAGAAACTCATTGTTTTTGTTAATGACGGCAAAGGCGCTTCCTCCAAAGCGATATCCGGAAAGGGAGATGTTTCAAGGCCGGTGCAGTAAACATCAATTTTGGCGCGGTAATTGTTATTTCCTGATATTCAATTAAAGAATAATTTTCTTATCTTTAAGTTCACAGGTTTATGTTGAGTCAACTGACGCAGAATAATTGTCGGCAGAAACCGCTGTAATTCAATAATTCTTTAAATGAGAAATCTTTAAACGTATGCGTAATATCATTTTTACCGGAAAGGGTGGAGTTGGTAAAACCTCTATTGCCGCTGCAACAGCGCTCAAGGCAGCAGATATGGGGTACAAAACCCTGATCATGTCTACCGATCCGGCACACAGTCTGGGTGACTCGCTTGATGTTAAGTTAGGGCCTTCACCTGTGAAAGTTGCTGAAAATCTTTGGGGTCAGGAAGTAAGTGTTTTTGGTGATCTCAATCTGAACTGGGATGTTGTCAGAGAGCATTTTGCTCATTTGATGGAAGCCCGCGGTATTGAAGGTGTCTATGCTGAAGAGATGGGAGTGCTGCCGGGTATGGAAGAGCTCTTTTCACTTTCCTATATCAAGCGTTATAATGAACAGAATGAGTACGATCTTCTTGTAGTTGACTGTGCTCCTACCGGCGAAACCCTTCGTCTTCTCTCTCTGCCTGAAACATTCGGATGGTTTATCAAGATGATCCGCAATGTCGAAAAATTCATGGTCAAGCCGGTTATCAGGCCTCTTGCCAAAAAAGTCAACAAGATCAATGATTTTGTCGCTCCTGTGGAGGTTTATGACAAGGTTGATAACCTCTTCTCTTCAACTGAAGGAATTATTGATTTGCTTGCAGACAGCTCCAAAACAACCATGCGTCTGGTCATGAATCCGGAAAAAATGGTTATCAAGGAGTCTATGCGTGCCCTGACCTATCTTAATCTTTATGGCATCACTGTTGACAGGATTACCATTAACCGTGTCATGCCTGATCAGAGCCCCGATCCTTATTTCCAGAAGTGGCGTGCTATTCAGCAGAAGTATATTGTTCAGATTCAGGAAGCATTTGCTCCGATTCCTATTGTCGAAGTTCCGTTGTTCGATGATGAAGTTGTCGGGATGGCCATGCTTCGCAGAGTAGGTCAAAAAGTCTACGAAGACACGAATCCTCTTGATATATTTTTCAACGAAAATCCGATTGATATCAAAAAGGTTTCAGACGGACATTACAAGGTGCGCGTCAGGTTGCCGTTTATGGAGCACATGGGGCTTGAACCAAAAATTCTCAAGCTCGGAGATGACCTTACGATTCGCATCGGTGATTACCAGAAGATTGTTGCCTTGCCGATTTTCCTTGCGGGTATGGAGTCAACAGGCGCCTCTTATGAAGACAAGTGGCTCAGCATTGATTTCGCGAAGTCTAAATAATTTCGTGTTTGCTGCCCAATCAAATAAGTATCAATAAAAAAACCTGCCCTCACGAGCAGGTTTTTTTATTGATCATTGATTTATTCAGAGCGATACAAGATTGGCAATGTCAACACCATTAACATTTCTTATTTCGTCAAGCAGCGCTTTTGTCACATCGCCATCGACAACGATTGCTGTCATAGCAACCTTTTTTTCCTCATCCCTGGAAAGCGCCACATAAGCGACATTCAGGTTGTGCTGCAACAAAAGCTGAGTGACATTGGCAATGATGCCCGGTTTGTCAATATTATTGTAGATAATAATATTTCCTTCCGGTTTGAACTCTACGAGAAACTGGTCGATCATCACAATCCGAACCTCTTTGTCGCCAAAGACAGTTCCGCCTATCATCCGTTTTGTTGTGTCGCTTTCAAGTTCTATGCGGATCAGATTGGTATAGTCCAGATTTTCCTTTTCAAATTTCTGGTTAAGGATGATGCCGCACTCCTTTGCCATCGTGAACGCATTGATATAATTTGTATCTTTTGACTGCCGGATATCCAGAAATCCCTTGAGAGCTGCAGCCGTGATGACTTCATTGAATTTATGAAGGAATTCACCTGAACTCCTGACGGTCATTTTGTACGCATTAACCGGCGCCATCTGTGCCAGTGTAGCACCGAGTTTTTCGGCAAGGTTCAAATATGATTTTACCCCTGGAGCCTGTGCCAGTTCAACAGCCGACGCATTGACGGCACCCTCGAGTTTTCCTGTCTGTTTCCATGCAACAATCTGTTCTGCAATCTGAATGGCAACCTTTTCCTGTGCTTCGTTGGTTGAAGCGGCAATATGCGGGGTAGCAATAACTTGTTCAAGCTTCAGAAGCGGATTGTCGGGGTTGACCGGCTCCGTCTCAAACACATCAAGTGCCACAGCGGCAACTTTGCCTGATGTTATTGCCTCAGCAAGGTCAATTTCGTTAATAATTCCGCCCCTGGCGCAATTGACAATGATAACACCCTGTTTCATCAGGTCAAGAGTATCTTTTGCAATGAGATTACGGGTCGATTCGTTGAGTGAGGAGTGGAGGGTAATAAAGTCAGCGCGAATAAAATTCTCATGCAGGGGAAGAAGCTCAATGTTGAGCTGGGCGGCGAATTCGTCAGGAATCATCGGGTCATAGGCAATTGTTTTCATCCCGAATGCCTGCATGCGAGATGCAACCTCACGTCCAATTTTTCCGAGGCCGATAATCGACAGGGTTTTTCCTTCAAGCTCCACGCCGGTAAATTTTTTTTTGTTCCAATTGCCTTGTTTAAGGTCGGCGGTCGCCTGCGGAATCCGTCGTGCTGCTGAAAGCATCATGGCACAGGCATGTTCCGCTGCTGAAACCGTGTTCCCACCCGGAGTGTTCATCACTATAATACCGTGGCGGGTAGCAGATTCAAGGTCGATGTTGTCGACCCCGGCACCTGCTCTTCCGATAAGCTCAAGGTTCGTGCCGCACTCAAGAATTTCTGCGGTAACCTTGGTTGCGCTTCTGACGATCAGCGCTTCAAAGCCGCCGATGATCTTTTTGAGTTCCTCCTTGCTGATTTTCGGCTTTTCGGTTACTTCAAAACCGCTTTGTGCGAGGACTTGACCGCATTGAAGATCAACACCGTCAGTGATCAGTACTTTCATGTTAACTTTCTTGATTATTGATTGCCGGGCATTTTATAATTCAATTTGAATATAAAGAAATTTTGTTGCTCCATATCTTTCGAACTTCTGATTCGTCGTTCAGGAATTTATAAGAGCGGATGCTCATTATATTAGGCGTTAGTTAATTATCTTGCCTCCTTTTAAATGATACCTCGAAGCTTTGCTGCGAGGAAGCTTTATTTATAGTTATTAGTTAGTGATAAAACGGATGGAACAGTTACATGATTTAAGAGTTTCACGAATTATTCGTCTTCCCTCACCAAGGGCGCTCAAGGAGATGCTGCCAGTAAGTGACGGGGTAGCCAGTACCGTTACTCTGGGACGTCGTGAAGTTGAGCGTATATTGACTGGCAAGGATTCAAGACTGCTGGTTATTGTTGGGCCCTGTTCGATACATGATGTCGATGCAGCCCGTGAATATGCCGAAAAACTTGCGGCATTGCGCGTTGAACTTCAGCCTGACCTCTGCCTTATGATGCGGGTCTATTTTGAAAAACCGCGCACAACTATCGGATGGAAGGGTTTTATCAATGATCCTCATCTTGATGATACTTATGATATTGAGCATGGTCTTTTTCATGCAAGAAAGCTTCTGCTTGAAATAAATGAAATGGGGTTGCCGGCAGCGACTGAATTTCTCGATCCCATAACGCCCCAGTATGTAGCCGATGCTGTGAGCTGGGCGGCAATCGGAGCAAGGACTATTGAGTCGCAGACTCACCGGCAGATGGCAAGCGGCCTTTCAATGCCAGTAGGATTCAAAAACTCTACCGATGGTCGCCTCAATGTTGCCGTCGATGCAATTCGCTCGGCAATGCATCCGCACAGCTTTCTCGGTATCGACCAGGAAGGGCGCAGCAGCGTGATTACAACAAAAG
>CAJAAV010000021.1 GCA_903937835.1 uncultured Chlorobiaceae bacterium
ATTCGGCTGAAGGGGTTGCATAAATATCGCGTCTTATTTATTGACTTTAACTACCAATAATATAAGCAATTGCGATATTTATTGCGCCCTTTTTTTATTGCTTTGATGAATAATTCAGGCTATATGGCAAATTGAGCGATAAAAAGAAAAGAGAGAGATTAGCCAATGTTGAGCTGAGGCAAATACAAGACGAGCTGCAACAACTCCAAGAAGAAAAAGCGGGCATGGAAAACAAGATTGCTGCGCTGCTGCAAGAATTCAACAACAAAGATATTTCTCAAACAAATGCTTTGTACCAGGAAGCATTTACGCTATTCATGAATGGAAAAGTGGATGAAGCACTTGCTGTGCTTACTGATGAAAAACTGCAAGAAGAGAGAGGTAAGCTGGAACAACGACAGAAGCAAGATCAACAACGTCTTGCTGATAAACAAAAACATGAATGGCAAGAAATGGCAAACAACTATCTGTTTAGAGCTGACTTGCTGCAACTGAAGTTTGCTTTTAAAGAGGCTGAAAAGAACTATAAAATAGCACTCGACATTGCTCCGTCATGGCATACATACCATAGAATAGCTAATTTCTACAAGTTCTTAAATGAATTTCAGAAAGCGGAAAATCTTTACAAGACAGCCCTCACGTTAACAGAAAACATGGATGAACAGGCAGCAACGCTCAACAATATAGCTCTTCTGCAAGTAGACCTCAGCCAGTTTGACGAGGCCGAAAAAAACTATATGCATGCGCTGGGGATTTATATCTCTCTGGAGTTGGCAAGCACTAGTCCGATAACCTTGCGGTCTAGTCCGAAAACTTTCCGGTCTGACGTTGCCGCGTTGATCAACGATTTGGCCAATTTACAAAAAGACCTCAATCAATTCGACGAGGCCGAAAAAAACTATCAGCGTGCGCAGCAACTGGCAAGTACAAGCCCGATAACCAACAGGGCCTATTTCGCAATGACGCTCAATAACTTGGCCAATCTGCAACAAGAACAAAACCGGTTCGACGAGGCCGAAAAAAACTATCTGGATGTGCTACAGATCAGGCGTAAGTTGGCAAGCACTAACTCGCTAACCTACCGACCATATGTAGCCACGACGCTCAATGACTTAGCCAATCTGCAACAAAAACAAAACTGGTTCTACGAGGCCGAAAAAAACTATCAGGGTGCCCTGGATATCTTCCGTGAGCTTGCCAGCACTAACCCGCTAACCTACCGACCAGGTGTAGCCACGACGCTCAATAACTTAGCCAATCTGCAACAAAAACAAAACCGGTTCGACGAGGCCGAAAAAAACTATCAGGATGCGCTACAGATCAGGCTTGAGTTGGCAAGCACTAACCCGCTAACCTACCGACCAGATGTAGCCATTGTACTCAACAATCTGGCCAGTCTAAAAAAAGACCTCAATCAATCCGACGAGGCCGAAAAAAACTATCAGGATGCCCTGGATATCTTCCGTGAACTTTCCAGTGCCAACCCACAAATCTATCGGCATTATGTAGCCATGGGACTCAACAATCTGGCCAGTCTACAAAATGACCTCAATCAATTCGACAAGGCCGAAAAAAACTATCAGGATGCCCTGGATATCTCCCGTGAGCTTGCCAGCACTAACCCGCTAACCTACCGACCATATGTAGCCACGACGCTCAATAACATAGCCAATCTGCAACATAAACAAAACCGATTCGACGAGGCCGAAAAAAACTATCAGGATGCCCTGGGTATCTACCGTGAGCTTGCCAGCAACAACCCGTTAACTTATCAGCCTCATTTTGCCACGACGCTCAATAACCTGACTATCCTGCAAAAAAACCGCAACCAAGAGAGTATGCAAAACCTTGGGAGGCACTCTGACGCAGATGCTGAACGCACTTTACAATGAGGCTTAGGGGGGCTTTGCATCGATGCACTGCTGTTACCCGACTTTTCTGAAGCGACCCCAAGTTCAGGCAGAATTACATCCGTTGCCAACACCAGTTTGTGAAACCACTTCATAAACGCTAAACTACAAATCAACTGCTTTTAATCGCTATAGGACATATTCCTCGAAGCTCTGCTGCGGGGTCGTTGATTTTTCACGCAATCCATAACCAGCCC
This sequence comes from uncultured Chlorobiaceae bacterium, assembly GCA_903937835.1. Classification (GTDB taxonomy): domain Bacteria; phylum Bacteroidota; class Chlorobiia; order Chlorobiales; family Chlorobiaceae; genus Chlorobium. The sequence continues at coordinate 2,108 of CAJAAV010000021.1, forward strand.
CAAAAGATGAAAGAAAGTGCCCAAGCACAGCAAGTTTCTCTTTGGATTCCTGAAGGCTTGGTTCTGGTGTGGCTGTTGGCTCCCTGAACCAGGTAAAAATGAATGGATTGCTGGTAGCCTTGAATGCTCCAAAAGCGGTATCAAACTCTTCTGCAGTGTACATCCCGACTTTGTTGCAGGCAAGGAGCATGAAAATATCAGACTCTTTTATCTTCTTGTTATACTCGTCCTGTGACCGTGTGCTTGACATTCTGGAAGAGAGGTCTTCCCAGATTTCAAGGTGGAGAAAAATCCCTTTACTATGCCAGGCCTTGTTTTTGCGGTTGATCTCGTTTTCAAACTGTTCGCGATCATGTTTCAGCTCGTTTGATGAGGCAAGGAAGATTTTTATTGTTTTCATGGCACTGGTTCTGTTTTTGTTCAGGCTGACAGGCTTTCCTTTGTTTCATGCAATTGAACATTCATTTTACCGGTTACTGCGTCGGTAATGAGCGCACTTCGGTACTCTTTGAGCCGTTCGATTGCTTCAGTGACTTGTGCTTTCTGATGATCTATTGGTGCTGTTGATTTCTCTATGTGTTCCGCTATGGCTTGCTGTTCTTGGAGTGGGGGAACCGGTAATTTAAAACCCGCAAGGCTTTGGCGGGGAAGCTCCATGAAAGTGCTGCCTTGTCCCAAGCAGTGTAATATTGGTTTTGCTGATAACAGGGTGTAGTACCAATATTCTGGAATACCGTTTTCAGGTTCAAGAATTCTGCATCCTTGATTGCAGCATGCTGGTACTGTTGAAATTGCAAAATGCCCGATGGGAGCGCGAGTTGAAAGAACAACACTGTTTGATTTTGCAAGAGAGGTGCCGCAGCTATTATATCCCTCTTCAGTTATTTTTCTTCGGCTTTCAGATATGTTTTTTTGCTGGTTATTGCCTAAATCTTCAGGAGTAAACCAGACTATATCACCATCCCAGAAGAGTTCTTCGCTGCTTCTCGGTGTAGAACCGCTGAATATTTTGAAAATAAGTCTTGTTTGTTTCACCTCCCAATGTTTCGGAATCTCTCCAAGCCACTCTACACCAGACTCTTTCATCGGCGCTGACGGGTCGAGACCTTTGGTGACGGTCCGGGTGATGAGGGCGGTGCGTTTTTCATCGAGCTTTTTGAGCAGATCCTCTTTTTTTGTAATCAGTTCGTCTATTTCTGCTGTTTTTCGGTCAAGGAAGCTTGCAATGGCTTGCTGTTCTTCGAGCGGGGGGACTGGAATCGAAATGCTTCCAACGGTGTCGGTATTAAGATTGAGTTGGGTTCCCATTTTCCCAAGACCAAGAAACGGTTGCCCACTCGTAAAAATGTAGTACAAGAAATCAGTACATTCTTTCAGGTACGGGAAGTATACAAATCCATCATGAATGCAGCAGTTGATTTTTGTGATAATCGGTTTTCCTACCGAACCAGCAATACTTAAAAATAGTTGCCCAGGTTGTAATGGTATACTCAATGTTTTGCCAATTTCTGATAATCGCTGTTCAGTACATTCAAGATATTTATTGCTTGCCGTCACATCGGAAATTCTTACCCAAGAATATTCTCCCTCATCATCAAAATATTTTTGATCATCAATAGGTCGAGGAGAGGCACCTCTTTGTACTTGCGAGAGATGTTTTATTTTTATGCACTCCCAATGCCCCGGGATCTCCCCGATCCACTCCACTCCCGAATCCCTGTACGCCGGATATTTTTCATAGCGGCTCATTCAACAACCTCCCTGAGCAGGTTGAGGATGCTGGTTTCGAGCGCTTTGATGTCGCTCTCAATCTCTTCAAGCGGGCGCGGAGGTTTGTAGACGTAGAAGTGCCGGTTGAGGGGAATCTCGTAGCCAACCTTTGTTTTGGTGTGGTCTATCCAGGCATCGCTGACGTGCGGCAGAACCTCTCTCTGGAGATACGCTTCGCAGTGGCTCTGCACCAGCTTGAGGAGCTTGCTGTTATCGGCATCTTTTTCGTAGCCGATTGGCAGGGGAAGAAAGGTGTCGTCAGGCAGCGGGAGCAGTTCAGTGTCGCGTAGTTCGGGATCGGGTTCCGGGCTGCCTTTGCTGTCGCGGCAGATCTCTGCTGTTTCGTCGCGCAGGCTGAGTGCGCTGAAAATCGCTTTTTTCAGCGGAGCATCAATTTTTATATCGGCGCTTTTCAGTGCGGCATCGAGCACTTTCAGAAAGGCAGGGCGGTTGCGGTAGAGTGTGTCACTCTTCATGCCGCGTAGGGCTTCAAGCAGAGCCTCTTGCATGGCTTTGCCGCTTCGGAAATCATCTGCCTGTGCTTCAACAGACTTCTTTTTACTCAGTATCAGGTTCTGGAATGCGGTTTCGTTTGCAAGGCGTTCAATGCGCTCTGCACTTGCCTGAAAGTTCAGGCGCAGCGGGCGCTCAACGGTTATTTTTAGGTAGCCAAAGTCGAAGTTTCGGAATATCTTTGAGTTTATGGGCTGCTCTTCACTGCCGTTGTTCCCTGTCGTGCACTGGGCGTTCTGGCGGAAGTTGCCGTAGAGACGAACCAGTTCGCTGATATGCTCATTGGAGAGCTCGTTGCGCTTGTTGCCCATGCTCTTTTTCATCTTGCGGAAGAGGCGGGTGCCGTCAATGAGCTGCACATACCCTTTGCGCTCTTTTGGCTTTTTGTTGGTGACAATCCATAGGTAGGTGTAGATGCCGGTGTTGTAGAACATCTGGTCGGGTAGGGCGATGACGGCATCGAGCCAGTCGTTTTCGATGATCCAACGCCGGATGTTGCTCTCACCGCTTCCTGCGTCGCCGGTGAAAAGGGGCGAGCCGTTGAAGACAATGGCAATGCGCGACCCGTCGCCTCCGCTGGAGGGTGAGGGGTGGAATTTGGAGATCATGTGTTGCAAAAAGAGCAGCGAACCGTCGTTGATGCGCGGTACTCCGGCTCCGAATCGTCCACTGAACCCCTGGGCGGCTTCATCATCCACAAAACTTTTTTCAGGTTTCCACTCCACACCGAAAGGGGGATTGGAGAGCATGAAGTGAAACTGTTTGTCGGGGTGGCCATCCTGCGGTAAAAAGTTGTAGGCGCGGCTTTTTGCATCCTTGATGCCGAGCGTATCGCCATAGACAAGGTTGCTGATCTCCTCGTCCTTGATGAGCAGGTCGGAGCAGCAGATAGCGTAGGATTCCGGGTTGTACTCCTGCCCGAAGAGTTCAATGTTGGCGTCCCGGTTTTTGCGTTTGATGTACTCTTCGGCAACGGAGAGCATACCGCCGGTTCCTGCCGTCGGATCGTAGATGGAGCTGTATTTTCCGGCCTTGAATACTTCATCTTCGTAGACAAACATCAGCTCAACCATGAGCCGGATAACTTCGCGCGGGGTAAAGTGGTCTCCGGCCTCCTCGTTGGCCTGTTCGTTGAATTTTCGTACCAGCTCCTCAAAGAGGTAGCCCATCTGGAGGTTCGAGAGTTTGGCCGGGGAGAGATCGATTTCTGAGCTGCAGAACTCTTTGACAATGAGGAAGAGTCGGTTGCTGTCGTCAAGTTTTTCAATCTCCTTTTCAAACTCGAATTTTTCGAAGATGTCGCGAACACGGGGTGAAAAGCCTCTGATATAGGAGATGAGGTTGTCGGCAATATTGGGAGCATCCCCAAGCAGTTTCTGGAAGGTGAAGGGGCTGGTGTTGTAGAGCGCCTGTTTGCGGTTGCCGCCGTTGGCAACTCTTGAGAGGGCGGCTTCGAGCGCCGGGCCGGTCATCCCTTTGGCTTGCAGCCGTTTCAGTTCGGCAAGCACCGACTCTTTGGTTGGTTCAAGCACCAGATCAAGGCGGCGGAGGATGGTCATGGGCAGCATGACGTGTCGGTACTGTGGCGGGCGGTATGGCCCCCTCAGCTTGTTGGCGATGTTCCAGATAAATCCTGCGAGATCTTGATGTGTGCTTGATGCCATGGGGCTGCTGTTTTTGTTCAAGTTTTGCCGGTAAAGGGAGGGCTGGGCAGATTGTTACTGTTTCATCCGCACACCTGCCGTATAGCCCGTGCCACAATCGGAATTCCCTCTGCGATTTGCGCCGGAGTGTTGTTGCAATAGGAGAGGCGCAGGGAGTTGTTGCGCTTTCCAGCCGGATCGAACGTCTTCCCAATCACAAACACCGCGCCGCCCTCTATGGCAAGTTGCACGATTTTTGTGGCATCCGTCTCTTCCGGCAGCGTGAGCCAGAGGTAGAAGCCGCCGCGTGGTTCGTTCCACTGGACGTAGTCCGGCAGGTGTTCCCGGAGAGCGGCAACCATGGCGTTCGCCCTTCTCTTGTACTCCTGCCGAACCGTGGAGATATAGCTGTAAATCTGGCCGGAGCGGATAAACTCATCTGCCAGTACCTGGGTAAAGCTTGGCGAACAGGCGTCGGCGGATTGCTTGATCAGTTCGCATTTTTGGTAGATCTCTTCGGGCGCCAGCATCCATCCGAGCCGCAGACCGGGACCGAGAATTTTGGAGAATGAGCCGGTATAGCAGATCTCAATTCCTTCAGGATTGATCGCCTTGATGGGCTTGAGTTGTTCCCGATCCTCTTCGTAAAAGTAGAGGTCGCCGTAGGCATCATCCTCAATCAGCGGGATATCGCGCCCCTGAAGCGCTGTTATAAGTTGCGCTTTGCGTTCCATACTGTAGAGCAGCCCTGCCGGGTTGTGGAAATAGGGGGTGATGTAGAGGAATTTAGGCTTCTCTTTTTGGTCGATCTCCTGTTGCAGCGCCTCCATGATGATGCCGTCACGGTCAACGGGGACTCCTCTCAATTCAGCATCATAGGAGCGGAAAGCTGAAAGTGCCCCGATAAAGCAGGGATTTTCAACAAGGACAGGGTCGTGAGGGTCAATAAAGGCTTTGCCGAGCAGATTGAGCCCCTGTTGTGAGCCGGTGGTGATGAGCAGCCGGTTCGTGTGTACCGGCAACCCCTTTTTTTCGAGGAAGCCGCTCAATGACTCAAGCAGTGAGGGAAGGCCGGGTGTTGGGCCGTACTGAAATGCGATGCGCTTTTTTTTGATGTCGAGCCCTTTGAAAAGATCTTCAATCTCCTGAACGGGAAAGAGATCGTTGCCGGGCATTCCGCCCGCAAAGGAGATGATGTCCGGTCTTGAGGCCAGAGTCATAAGATCCCTTATTTCTGAAGAGCGAAGTGATGAAACGGCTTTGGAAAATCTTGGCATGTTGGTAATTGGTTAAACCTGATAGACATCCCCTTCCTGCAGCAGCTCCATCTTGTGCTCCTGCAGGACATCAATGAGTTTCTGCAACGATTCCGCTCTGATAACCACGGTGGCCTTACATTCGCCCGAAGCGAAAGCGTACATATAATCAATAGCGACGTTATTATCTGAAATGAGCTGCAGCGCCTTGTGCAGCCCGCCGGGTATGTGGGGGATAATCATCCCGACCACATCGGTGATTTTGACGGCAAATCCCGCCTTGCGCAGTATCTCTGCTGCCGCATCCGGTCGTCCGACAATCATGCGCAGAATACCATAGTCGGCAGTATCGGCAATGCTGAATGCCGAGATGTTGATGTCGTTGGTGGCAAGGATACCGGTCAGTTCGGTCAGCCGGCCAGTCCTGTTTTCGAGAAAAACCGAGAGTTGCTTGATAATCATGGGATGTTGTGATTTTCAGTGTTCACTATAAGGTTTATCGTCAGGGAAAGAGATTATTCTTTCTCTCTGTTTTGAAGCGCCATCTTTATAGAGTGGGGGAGAAACTGGAGAGACCAGGTCATTTTCTTGATTCTATTCTTTTGCAAAGATTCTCAAAAGATAAGAGGTCATCGGGATGAGACCTATGCCTGGTCAGCCGGTTCTCAAGCTCAGAAATATGGTCATGGGGAATCACAACATCAACTTCTGCAGCATAGATACTTTCCAAAAGCTCCTCTACCAGAAGCATCTTTTCGGGGATACTGAGTTGAACAATCTGTGGAATGTCTTTTAGATGCATCTCCTTTCTCCTCTCTTATTATCAGCTACCTGAATATATAAAACATGTTTCTCTTTATCAGAAAATCCATGATCCCTATAAAAAGACCGCCACGAGTTGGCATCGGTGGGGCCGGTTGCCGCCCGCATTTCAGATTCCAGTAAGCCCACGAACGTGCGTCAAAAATACCGGGTGGAGCATGTTCCAAAACCTCATTGAACTCATCATTTCCCACGATACCCTGCAGCGCGATCAAATCCTCAATGGTGCCAAACGTCATAACATGCGCAAGAAAATGCACCGGATCGGCAAGCGCCTCCTCTGGCGTCTTGAACCATACAACGCGGCGGGCCACATTCAGTGTTGCAGGTGTAACGGGTATTGATTTCTTGGTCATGCCAGAAGCGTGTTGTGTGTGGCAGCTTTTGATTCTATCTGTTGTGTCAGGCTTCTTTATTGAGAGCGCCCGATAATTATAAACGTTTTACTCAGTGCGTTGAGTAATTTTACTCAAAAGAACGAACACGTTGTCAAGCAGCAATTTCCTTTTGGAGTTCACAGCTCTTCACGTTTTGTCCGTGCGTGAACACTGATCATCAAAAGAGTTTGATATTGGAATATTGAATGCGTAAAATGTTATATTATGCCGTATATCATCTGTAATAGACTGTGAGCAGTTAATCAAGATCAAACCCATAAAGAGCGAAAGTGACTACCAGCAGGCGCTGCTGCGTGTTGAAGAGATATTTTTGGCGAAGCCATGCACAAAAGAGGGTTATGAACTGGAAATTTTGGCAATGTTGATTGAGCACTATGAAGAGGAGCACTTTCCTGTTGATATGCCGGAACCGATTGACACCATCAGATTTCTGATAAAATAATACTTTGAGAAAAACATGAAATTCAATGTAACAATTGACCGTGACGAAGATGGCATCTGGATTGTGGAGTGCCCATCTATTCCAGGTTGTGTCAGTCAGGGTAACACCAAGGACGGAGCACTTGCAAATATTGCAGATGCAATCCACGAGTGCCTTCAGGCAAGGGCTGAACATGGATTACCCTTAACTCTTGAGACTCGGCAAATTGAGGTGGCGG
>CAJAAV010000022.1 GCA_903937835.1 uncultured Chlorobiaceae bacterium
CGTGGTTCGGGATGAAAATGATTATCTTGGCTCTAATAATAGCAACAAAGCCGCACCTGCGCAAGTAAATGTTTTACACCGTTTTATTATATATAGTTGGCTCATTTTTTTTGCTCACTGAAATGTTATACTTTAAGTCGTTTGGTAGAGCTTGTCATGTAAAAGTCCGGGGAATTGGTGAATATCAAGGATGTTACTGCATCGGTAACCGATGAAATTGTATTGTTTCAGCAGAAGTACAAACAGGTGCTTTATGCCCGAAATACGCTGGTTGACAAGGTTTCCCGTTATGTACTCAAGCAACAGGGCAAGCAGATTCGTCCTGCAATGGTTCTGCTTTCTGCCAAGTTATGTGGCGGGGTAACTGAGTCGAGTTATCGGGCAGCTATCATGGTTGAACTGCTGCACTCAGCAACACTGATTCATGATGATGTGGTGGACGGGGCTGAAATGAGACGTGGATTGCCCTCGATTAACGCCTTGTGGAAAAATAAGATATCGGTACTGATGGGCGATTATCTTCTTTCCAGGGGTCTCCTTTATTCTCTTGAACATAAAGACTATGGTTTTCTCCATCTGGTTTCGGAAGCGGTACGCAGGATGAGTGAAGGAGAGATCCTTCAGATACAGAAAACCCGCAGTCTTGATATTTCTGAAGAGGATTATCTGAGCGTCATTTCAGACAAGACGGCTTCACTGATTTCTTCCTCTTGCGGTATGGGGGCAATGAGTGCAACATCCGATGAGAGCAGAATTGACGCAATGAAAAGTTATGGTGAGTATCTCGGTCTTGCGTTCCAGATACGAGATGACCTGCTTGACTATACCGGGGATTCGAAAAAAACAGGCAAGCAGATGGGTATTGATATCAAGGACAAGAAGATAACCCTTCCTTTGATTTACGCGCTTCGTCATGCTCCTGCCGCCGAGCAGAAAAAAATTCGCTCCATTTTGAAGAGTTCACGCAAAAGGGCTATGAAAAGCGAGGAGGTTATCGCTTTTGTTACCGGCAAAGGGGGGCTCGACTATGCCGCCAAAATTGCTGAAGGGTTTGCTTTAAAAGCTGTTGACTCAATCAGCTCTTTTCCTGATAGTTCCGCAAAAACCTCATTGCTGCGGCTTGTGGATTTTGTCATGATAAGACAATATTGATTTCACTTGCTCCGTCAGGCGGAGGTGTTGTCATTGAAAAGAAATAACCGTTACAGTCGAGATGAAAAAAAAAGGTGTTATTTTTCTTATACTTTTAGGGTTTTTGGTGTTGTTCGACAAGCTGATAATGCCCTTGTATATTTCACAGGGAAGCTTCAAGGTTGTTCCTGATGTGACTAATATGGACTATGACGATGCTTCGCAGAAGTTGCGTTTGGCTGGGTTCGAGGCAATAAAAAGCTACCATGTCAGATACCTCAGCAATGTTGATTCCAATATTGTTATTTCGCAGATGCCTCAGGCAAAAATGCAGGTTAAGCCAGGCAGAAATGTTTATCTGGTAGTCAACCGGCGTGAAAAGCCCAGTGTTCCGATGCCTGATCTTGTAGGAAGACCAGAATTTGATGCCCGCCAGGCTGCTGCCCGTGTGGATATAGCGCTTATTGGTGTACAGATCAGCACGGTCACCAATCCTGAAGAGAACGGAAGGGTGCTGAGCCAGTCGATTCCACCACAGACTATGGTGAAGTCAGGTACTTCTGCCTCCATTATTGTTGGCAGGTATGAAGCATCAACTCAGGGAACGAAAAAAATTGCTCTGCCGGATGTTCTTGGCATGTCTCTTGCGCAGGCACAGCAGGTTATCGCCGCTGCAGGTCTTACGATGGGAAAGGTGACTACTGAATACTCGGCTCTTCTTGTTCCCAATACTGTTATCAGCCAAAAGCCTGCTGTTGGTTCTTATATTTCCCCCGAACAGCCGGTTGAATTGACTGTGGTAACGGCAG
>CAJAAV010000023.1 GCA_903937835.1 uncultured Chlorobiaceae bacterium
CGCTGGATCATGGTGCCCATAGCACCATCGAGCACAAGAATGCGCTGTTCAAGCAGGCTTAAAAGGGTGTCTTTCATATATATATTTTTACAAAAGGCTTGTATTTGTTTATTTTTAAACAACATAGGGAGAAAAAAAAGTATAAAAAACAGCCAAAACTTTACCAAAACTTTACAAATCGCTCAATATTTCCCTTTTTTGGCCTTTTTGCAAGCTTGAGAAATATGTAGAAAAGTTACAGAAGATAAATAAATGTACCGGCTTCAAAGTGCAAAATATTTGTTTCTGTTTCAGAGGTACATATCCTGCACATCCTACACGGTACCAACTCGCCCCGCTCCGTCTGGCCTGCCTGAAGGCTGAAAATTCAGCCCTCTGCTTACCATGCCTGAAGGCTCTTTTTTGAGCTGTCCGCCTGATCTGCATGAGAGCGCAATTTTGCGCCATCACTCTGGGGAAGATGAACCCGCAAATCTTCGGCCTCCTGTGCTGCCGATCTCCCCAAAATTGGGGACTCCTGAACCTCCCGTCTGTGGGGTGTCGAACTCTCGACTGTCCGCCCTTTTTCGTGCCGCCGGGGAAGAGCTGTTTTCACTCGAAAAACTGCCTTTTGTTGATGTGTTTCTCATCATTGAAACGATACGCTTACCATCATCAACCAAAACAAACAGAATAGCATCAAAGCAACGCCAAAAAAGGCTTTTACCGCCTGCCAGCAGATTGTATCAATGTGCTGTGAACATACCGTTACAAGGCACAATAACCCATCATTCGAGGGACATTAAAAAAGGCATTGCCCGGCCCTTGATAGTGTACCAATCAAATCAGCTCAATTTTAAGCCCATCACCATGCAGGCGACGATCAGAACGCATTAAATTGAGTTACAAAACTATAAACCGCATCACTAAACAGCGTTTCTCACTCGACCATCATCAAATATTGATACGTTTTTCATCATTGAAACAATACGTTTACCATCATCATTCCATATCAATGGAATAGTATTAAAGACAATCTTTAAAAGGCTTTTCAATGAATTTGTGCAATGTATTGATGAACTGGAAGTGTGCTATTATTGAGCATTTAAATAGATATATATGAAATTAAAAATCCTTAATTAACTCATGCTCTTTGTATAGTTTTATATTTATAATCCTACTCAACGGCGCATCATGGTTTCAAATTTTGAGAGAGTGAGGTATCAATCGGCGCAAAATCGCAATCACATTGATGGAAGAAAGGAGCTGGGAGATTGGCGACGGGCCATAGAACTGGTGAAGAAGATCAAGGAGAGGTGAGGGAAAAAATAGTTCTCTCCGCAGGGGTTGCGGGGATTTTTTTGTACCTTTTGATTTCTAAGACAAACAGGGGCAACTTATGAAGACCGTTGCGGTGTACATCCTTTCTTGTGTTATCATCGCAGGAAAAGACGTTTTATCATTGCCTTTTATGCGGTTTGTTATTTTTCTTCAAAAAAGCTTCCTCGCTAAGGTAATAAACCCAATAGCCATCGTATATGGTATATCAATGTATGTTTCGATCGTATCAATACCCTATATATGCCGACTATTCGGTGTCAACTTCTCTTTCTTTATGCTATGTATCCCATTATTATTTAGTGCACTAAATAGCCTTACGCGCCTTATGCAAATAAAGACAGCATCAACCTTCAGGGGGACTGATTTCAACAAAGACCCCGGCGCAAGGTATTCATTTTTGTCAACGGAATCATCCTGCAATTGGGGCGATTTAATAGGGGTTCTAATGGCTATAACTACAATCAAATATCCATGGAACTGAAACGCAATCCATTCCCTGTTCATTGCTTCATTCCATCTTGAAGATATTCCCGTTGTTCTCTCAAGAGCTGGTTCAGAATCTTTGTGCAATTCCTCATCTTCCGCCACTCCCCGCCCTTGTCCGCATTACGCGCAGCTATCGCTTTCCCGGCGGGTGTTGTCGGCCCTGTTGACTTTCCCCAAGGTTGCCATTGCTGGATAATCTCCGCTTGTCTGGCTCGCTGCTCTGGCGTCCATGTACGGCCTCTCTGCTTGCTCATGGCTTAATAGTTGGTTTTTCCCTGATTCTGAATTTTTTGAAATCTTGGTTTCCGGCTCGGTAATCTGGTTCAGAGTGTTGTTCACTTGCTGCGGTCCTGTACTGATATTGGCCTGCTTCGTTATCACTGTATGGCGTGGGTTCTTGATCTGTACAAGGGTGTCTATGGTGGCTCTACACTGATTTTGTGCCTTCAATGCCAACCTCATGAAGGTTTCCAATTGCTGCAGGTGATTCGTGTTATTGGCACTGGTTGCCAAGTTGGCAAACACAGAGTTCAATGCCATTACCTGCGCTGAAAGTATCCCCTCAAGGTCGGAATTGTCGCCGTTGCTCACCTTCTTTGCTGTTGCTTTCAAGGTTCTCACACAAGCATCCAAATCAAGCTCTTTGCCGTTTGAGTGAAAGAGCTTAATCAGGCCCGCATTGGATACGTTACCACCTCCCAGAATCGCATCAGCTATAAATTCAGCGTTGGTGCGCTTGTCGTTTACATCCTTCTCAAGATTAAGTTTATCCGGATTTTTTACCTCTTCCCCCTTCGTTGGTACAGCTTTTTTCCTCATAATTGCTTCTCTCCGCTTCGTCAATGTTTACAATACTTTTCAGCTCTTTGGCCTCAATTTTTAGCCACATTCATAAGCTCTATCTTCTCAAGTAAATGCTGCGCCGCCGCGCCAGCGCCCATCACAAAGCCCGCTGAAGTGAGAGCAAGCTCTGCGGCTGTCGGCTCTCGGTGCAGTGCCTCCTTTGCGGCATCTCTGATAGCATCCCTGCTATGGTTCAGAAAGTAATCTGCAAGCCTCCCGGCCATCGCTTTGTTGTCTGTCATGCTCTCAATAGTTTATTGTTATTTGAAAGTGAATCCTGCTTGTTTTGCTATGTGAAAAAATGAACTGATTGTAACCCCTGTTCGCCCGGCCTGAAGGCAACGGCAATACTGCCGGTCTGCCTCTGCCGGTTTATATCCGGGGTGGAACTGGCTGATTTCATGGAAGTATTGCCGCCCTGCCTCGCCATACTCCGAAGCAATGGCAAAACCGATCTTCAGCCATTCATCATAAGCGCCCGTAAGGTCATGCCCTGCCGCCAATATCTGGCTTAGTACTGCCTCAAAATACCGGCCTGAATCCTGAACCGCTGCCCGGTCAACTGGCTGCCGTGCCGGTCGCTGGGCTGGGGTGAAACGCTGCCGCCGAATCTTGAAAAGCCTCGCCTCCGGGTTCAGGTACATTGCCGGGTCATAACTCACAAAGCGAAGGCGGGAAACGTCCTTACATGCCGGGTCAACGTGAACACCCCATGCCGCAAGAAAATAGGCTGCAAGCTGCAAGAACGCCGCTTCATGCTGCGCCGGGTCGATCTGAACATAAATGCTCAAGCCATGCCCTGAAACGCTTACATGCCCTGCATACGTGAACTGGTCTGCATAAACACGCGCCCTTGCCGCCGGTTCTGCAATGCCAGGGTTCTCCTTATTGTCAAGGTCAAGATTGATAAACCCTGAATGCTGCTGAACGTATGCCATGCCGCGCCTGCCGTTAAACAGTGCGCTGGGGCTGACTGCCGGAACTCGTCTCTTCGCTTCCTTGATCTGGCAGGGGTCGCTCAAGGCTCGAACCGCTTCAACCTGCTGCCGCCATTGCCCTGATTGAACACCATGCAGAAAGGTTTCAACGCTCATGGTTCCGCTGGGGGTCTGCTGAAAAGCATTGCTGAACGCCGATATCAACCGGCTGCCGGGGTCGTCAGAATGGCCCATCTTGCACCCCCTCACCGACTGAACAAACTTTAACCACGAAATAAACAAAGCCTGCGCTCTTCCGGTGCTTCTCAAAACCTTTCGCCTGCATCCTCTGGCCAAAGGTCTTGCTGCTTACTGCTCGAAATCCCTCGTCTTTGCAATAATCCCGGTATTCCTGAAAGAGTGTTTTTGCTGGCTGTTCATGCCCTGCTTTTGAAACCTGATAACTGGAATCTTCAAGCCACAGAGAAATATTGTCGCTTTCATGCCGGTATAGCTGCAATGCCTGATCTGCCGCCGCGCATGGTGAAAAATCGTTCTGCTTCAACAACCGCTCCAACCCTTCAAGAATCCAATTCAGAACGCCCGGTAACTCTGTTTCAACGATCTTCTTTGAAAGGTTGGTGTCTTTCTTCGCCGGGTCAATCGTCACACTGAACGGAATAATCAGGAACCGTCGGAAAAAAGCAGGTGAGTTCTCCACCTCTGCCGGTAACTTGTTCGCATTGCAGACAAGCCGCCCGTAATCTTCCATCGTGAAAACATCCTGATAGAGGATTTTGGCTGAAACCGGCTCCCCGCTGGCAAGCAACTTGAACACTTCAGAGTCTGCAATACCGCCGATCTCTGAAGCGATATTGATTAACCTGTCTTGCAGGTCTGCCCGTGCGTTCTCGCTGCCGGTCAACTGCTTCAAGCTATGGCCCGAAACATTCTCCCTGCCAAGAACGGCCCTGAAGGTATCTTGGAACACGCTCTTCCCATTGGAACCGGAACCATAAAGAACAGGAATCTTTTCAAGCTTCAGGATGCTGGAAGGGAGAAACGCCAATGCTGCCGCCTCTGCCAATACCCTCTGTACCTCCGGGTCTGGCTGAACGTCATCAAGATAAGCCTGCCATTTCGTGGCTGTCGCTGACGGGTCATAATCGAAGGCAAGCTGATAACGAAGGAAATCTTCCGGGTTGAACCCCCGAAGCTGAACGCCATCCGTGCCAACGCTCAACGTTCCATTTTTCAGGTTTATGCAAACCGTTTCCCTCTCTCGCTCCGGGGCTGGAAGGTGTGCACTTGTGTAAAACTGCTTTGTCAGGTCTTCACGGAACCGGAAATGTTTTGCATCAACAAAACGAACTCCCATTCTCTCAAGTGCCTGCCCAAGAAACTGTTCCAAATCGCCTTCTTCAACTGCCTGCCAGAACGCCCCATTGTAAACATAGACGCGCCCGTGCTGGGCTGCAAGCTGCCATTGATTAGCCTTGCAAAGGTTCAACAGGTGGTCAACGCCATAAACAACAAAATGCTTCTGTGTTGGTTTGCACCTGTCGATCTGCTTTTGAATCGCCTTCGCTGCCTCAACGGCTCCACTCACTTCAGCCGCCTTCAGGTCATCTCGAAGCTCGGTAATTTCAGGGAATGCTAAGAGCTGAAAATCAACCCTGCCAACCTGCTGAAGCATTGCCGGAAATATCCCTTTGTGCTTTGTTGTGCTCAAGCTCCGGCCCTCCGCTCCCCTCTGGTAATCAGCTTGCCATTACTGGTAATGAAATAGTTGTACCGGATGGCGGGCCACCCCTCCAACGAAACATAACAATCACCCATTGCCCGCTGTATTTTCCGGGAAAAAGTATCAAGATTAAAAGGTTGGGAATCTCTGTAACCTCCCTTATATTGGAGCTGTGAACAATGCCCATTGTTCTTGCCCAATGAATGCCCATTATTGTCGGTGGCTTGCCCGTCACCGGCTTTTTTCTTGTCTGGTCTCATGCTTGTACCCCTTCAGCTTGAACGGCTGCCCTTGCGCTTCCTGTCAACATGTACAAATCAATCTCTTCAGGGGTGAATACAAGCCGCCCGAAAGGGGAGCGACAGCCGGGGAAGGTGTCGGGCTGGGTGCAATGCTTTTTATACAGAGTGCGCTTTGCGATTTTCAGCCCGTGAACTTTCTTGAAATACTCAATTGCGCCCTCGGTGGATAGCGTTTTTTGCTGCCACTGCTGAATCGCTGGGGAGAGCTGGGGGGAAAGGGTTTCAATACTCATGCTTCTATTTGATTTATAGGCAAGGGTTATTCCTTGACTACCATCAATGTAAGCACAAGTTTTCTGTTAAGCCATTACTTTAAAACATCTTACACCCCTCAAGCATCCCTCAAACTTCCCCTATTCTTCACTTTAACCGATTTTTGTTTTTTGAGGCTCTCTTTTACCTTTTCAAACGTCCGGTCATTCTTCATAAAATGAGTTTCATAAGCTTTATAAAAAATCTCACACCCTTTAACCTGAATAATTCAGTGCGACGTGAAGTCGCGTATTGGAATTGTCCGGTAGAACGGACCCGCTGTTCAGTCAGCGGAACCGGCCGATACA
>CAJAAV010000024.1 GCA_903937835.1 uncultured Chlorobiaceae bacterium
TGTAATCAGCGTGCCCAGGACAGTCAATGTGCGCATAGTGGCGCTTTTTTGTCTGGTACTCAACATGCGCAGTTGAAATAGTAATACCACGTTCTCTCTCTTCAGGAGCCTTGTCAATACTGCCGAAGTCACGCACTGCAGCAAGACCCTGCTTTGCAAGAACCGAAGTAATTGCAGCGGTCAATGTCGTTTTACCATGATCAACGTGACCAATGGTTCCTATATTTACGTGGGGTTTATCCCTTTTGTAGGTCTCTTTTGCCATAACTTATCTCCGTGTCGGTTATCTGTTATTGTTTGTAATAATTAAAACTGATACAGCTTGTGCTTGCCTATTCCGAATCCTTACTCACCCTTTTCTCCTGCAAAGCCTCCGCAATACTGCGAGGAACTTCGCGATAACAGTCAAACTCCATCGAATAATTCGCCCTTCCCTGACTCATCGAACGAAGGTCGGTTGAGTAACCGAACATCGCCGAAAGCGGAACCTTGGCGTTAACAAACTGAGCTCCCGCCCTTTGCCCCATACCTTCGATATGGCCGCGACGACTTGACAGATCACCCATAACATCTCCGAGATACTCTTCGGGAGTAACAACCTCAACCTTCATGATCGGCTCAAGCAAAACCGGATTAGCCTTTTTAGCTGCACCCTTGAAACCAATTGAGCCAGCAATCTTGAATGCCATTTCTGAAGAGTCAACCTCATGATACTTGCCATCCAAAAGGGTAACTTTTATATCCTGCATCGGATAACCTGCAACAACACCGCCTTTCATCGCCTGCTGTACACCAACATTAACTGCCGGAATATACTCTCTCGGGATAACTCCCCCCTTGACTGCATCGACAAACTCATATCCCTTGCCCTCCTCAAGCGGCTCAACACGGAGAACAACCAGACCGAACTGACCCTTACCGCCTGACTGACGGACAAATTTGCCCTCAAACTCCACAGTCTCTCTGATCGTTTCACGGTAAGCTACCTGCGGTTTGCCCACATTGGCCTCTACCTTGAACTCACGTTTGAGACGATCCACCAGAATCTCCAGATGAAGTTCACCCATACCAGCAATCAGCGTCTGACCAGTCTCATCATCAGTCTTTACCTTGAAGGTAGGATCCTCCTCAGCGAGCTTGGCAAGCGACATACCGAGCCTGTCAGAATCACTCTTGGTTTTCGGCTCGATAGCAATCTGTATAACCGGCTCAGGAAAAACCATTTTCTCAAGCACAACAGGATGGTTTTCATCACAAATTGTATCGCCAGTCCTCACATCTTTCAAACCAACAGCCGCAGCGATATCACCGCAATAAACACAATCTATATCCTCTCTCTTGTTTGAATGCATCTGAAGCACCCGACCGATACGCTCTTTTTTGCCAGTCATGGTATTGAGCACATAACTGCCAGCCTTGAGGAAACCGGAATAAACCCTGAAAAAGGTAAGCTTTCCAACAAACGGATCAGTTGCAATCTTGAATGCAAGCGCTGCAAATGGCTCTTCGTCATTCGGCTCACGAGTTACAGATTCCTCTGTACGGGGGTGATGCCCCTCGACAGCGCCGACATCAACCGGAGATGCAAGATACTCGACAACTGCATCAAGCATAAACTGAACACCCTTGTTCTTAAAGGATGATCCACAAAGCACGGGAATAATAGTGACCTTGAGCGTCGCCTGGCGTAACACATTTCTTACCTCTTCCTCGGTGATCTCCTCGCCGTTCAAATATTTTTCCAGAAGCGTATCATCATGCTCTGAAACCGCCTCAAGCATATTGATTCGCCATGTCCGCGCCTCATTCTGCAGGTCATGCGGAATCTCGACTTCATCAAAGGTACTGCCATCTTCTTTATTGTAGATGACACCCTTCATTCTGATAAGATCAACGAAACCAGCAAAAATCTCACCTTCGCCAATCGGTATCTGAAGAGGTACCGGATTGGCATTAAGCCTTTCCCTGATAGCCTTGACGGTTTCAAAAAAGTTCGCGCCAGTTCTGTCCATCTTGTTGATATAGGCAATCCTCGGCACTCCATACTTATTCGCTTGCCGCCACACTGTTTCAGACTGCGGCTCCACTCCGCCAACAGCGCAAAACAACGCTACAGCACCATCAAGCACACGCAAAGAACGCTCAACCTCAACCGTAAAATCGACATGGCCCGGCGTATCAATAATATTTATTCTGTGATTAACGCCAATATAATTACCAAACTTCGGTACCCAGAAACAGGTCGTCGCCGCAGAAGTGATAGTAATACCGCGCTCCTTCTCCTGATCCATCCAGTCCATCGTCGCTCCACCATCATGCACCTCACCCATCCGATGCAGACGACCAGTATAATAGAGAATCCTCTCTGTTGTCGTCGTCTTGCCAGCATCAATGTGAGCCATGATACCGATGTTCCGTACTTTATCTAAATCAACCAGCCTTGCCATAACAAAATATTAGACCTTTTATCCACACTTGAACAAACTCTCAGAACCTGAAATGCGCAAACGCCTTGTTTGCATCTGCCATCCTGTGTACCTCATCCCGCTTTTTAACCGAAGCGCCCTGCTCATTAGCAGCATCCATCAACTCAGCCGCAAGCTTCTCAGCCATGGATTTACCACCACGTCTTGCAGCATACATTTTGAGCCAGCGGAATGCAAGCGCACCACGCCTTGATGCTTTGACCTCCATAGGAATCTGATACGTAGCACCACCAACCCTTTTACTGCGAACCTCAACGACCGGCGCAATATGCGACATAGCCTTGCGATAAACCTCCAGCGGATCCTCGCCACTCAATTTTTCAGCAATGATAGCAAACGCATCATAGACTATCTTTGTAGCAACAGCCTTTTTACCATCAAGCATCACAGCATTGATAAAACGGGCAACACTTTCATCCCCGTAACGGAAATCAACACCGATTCTTTTATAGCCAACTTTTTTGGGCATGTTCTTCTCTGAGTTTATGATTCGACTTATCTATCTCTTACCCTTACCCTTGACAGGAGCGGCAACACCAGCTTTAGGCTGCTTGGCCCCGTACTTCGAGCGACTCTGCTTACGATCAGCAACACCGGACGTATCCAGCGAGCCACGTACAATATGATACCGCACACCAGGAAGATCCTTTACCCTGCCGCCACGAATAAGAACAATTGAGTGCTCCTGCAGATTGTGACCCTCTCCCGGGATATATGCTGTTACTTCAATTTTGTTGGACAACCTGACACGCGCAACCTTCCGTAACGCGGAGTTAGGCTTTTTTGGGGTAGTCGTATAGACACGCGTACAAACCCCACGCTTCTGCGGGCATTTCTCAAGCGCCGGTGACGCTGTCTTTGACACTTTTACACTTCTTCCGAGCCTGATGAGCTGCTGAATCGTCGGCATACTTAAACTCTCTTCTTTTTAAAAACCTCTGATTACTAAAAACACAAATGCTTAAAAATCCATAAGGACAGACAATGTAAGCGAATTATAAAAAAAAACAAACCATATATTAATATATTTCCCTTCGTGATGGAAAATAATTTACACCTGCCATTACCTCTCTTCTGAACCAGCACCACACCCCAAAACATTGCCTCTCCAGACTCTGGACTTCTCTTTTATTCCCTGTAACCAATTCACGCATATTCAGATGAGGCTCTAACCCCAAGTATCACGCCTTTTTTTGGTTTCAAGGATCTTCTTGAAATTGGTTGGCGCTTTATAACCAGCGATTACCACTATTATATATAAAGGAGCTTAGCTCTTTCCCGGAAAAAGAATTCATCTCTCAAGAGCTCATATATCTGGCTAAATACGTTACGCCTTTTTTTTTGCCTTGACCATGACCATCAACGATTGTGATCGTGCGCACAACGTAGAGTTAGTTGAACAAAAA
>CAJAAV010000025.1 GCA_903937835.1 uncultured Chlorobiaceae bacterium
ACAATCAGGTAATCAATGACGCTTGCGGGAGCCATCATCACCTTCCAGTGGAAATTGACTTTCCGCTTTTTATCCGAGCAGGAGGCCCAGCGGCTCTTTAATTCCAGCACTGCAATCTCTTCAATGGTGAGCCCCATCATGCTGGCGTATTGGTGAACACGAGGGGGGATAAACTTGTTGCCACGTTTTCGATAAAACTCATTGAACAGGATGTAGAGTGCCGGGCCTTTGTCCATATTGACTTTAATATGCCAGCGGATAGCATGTTCCATCTCTGACGCCCTGGCTTTGCCTGATTTATTGTGTGCACCAAGAGTCTTGGGGAAATTATCCGACAAGAGCATGACCGGAGGAATCCTGGGGTTTATTCCTTGTGATTCCAGATATTTGTCAATCAGTTTCCTCACCTTCGCACCGGCCCATGCGTCTCATCCTTGTACCGGTCGCGCATACGCATCAAGAGGTATCCCATCCGTTTGGCGGGCACAGAGTACTCTTTTGCCATTGAAGCATTGAGCAGGTCAAGACTGTCGAAGAAGGCCTTGATGCAGGTGTCGAACTGCGCACGAAACTTTACCTCGGCCCACAGCGCCACGCAGTTCTCAACAAGCTCCCACTCCTCGTTCTCATCAACCATTTTCTGGTGTACGAATTGTTCAGTCTGCTTGATGCCATAGTCCTGAAACAACTGGAGCAGGCGGCGAAACCGGGACTCAAGAACCGGGATCGTAGAACTGGCCTTCATAAGCGGTTTTCAGTGACCTGTAAAAGCGGTCGGTATAATCCTGAAGGAGGCGAATGAGAATCTCTTCCTGTTTGCCAATGTCTGCGATACTCCGAATGGTCAACTCTGCTGGCGGGATATAAAGGGTGTACCACTCATTGTGCTTCAGGCAGAAATCCTCCAACCGCAGACGATCAAGACGCATATTGCTCCAACTGCGTTCTTGCTTGAACTTCTGAAGCGCCAGATAAATCCGGTCGAAATCAAACAGTGCCATGGTTGCAGCAGCAATCTTGCCCGTGTGGCGGCTGACCGCTTCCTGAAGAACGCTGCCGTTAGCTTTCGAGTTCATCGCTTCAATCCTGGGGTACAAATCAAGATCGATATGCGGCACTTTGATTTTTCCGGCAAACTCGGCAGGCACTTCGTAAAGCCAGGGAAAGTGGGTGCGCTTGAATCCCAGGAGCTGTTGTTTACAACCACAAAAGGCACGGCAAGTTCAAATTAGGCGAACGCACGTTCGACTTTCGAAAAAAAGCTTTTTTCCCCCTGAAACCCTTCCCTGAATTTTTGTTGGTTGATCTTGTCAACAACATCAAAGAGCTGGCTGAAGACGAAGAGCTGGTGCTCTCTCATGTCAAAGAAAAAGCGCACTCCATGGATAAAATAAAACTTGCCAGAGCTATCCGTGAGTATGGAGGGGCAAGAGCACAAAAAAATTTGAAACATCATCAGTGAACAATGCCAAGCATTGTCGCCAACAACATGTCGATTGCTCCTGCACTGGTTGAAAAAGATTATTGGATCATACACTGCCTGTATGGATTGCAGAAAATAGACTTCGCCTTTGAGCTGACTCTACTACAAAAACCAACCACAATTCGACAGCATAATTCACCGGATTCATTCCATATTTTACACTGATCGCTGCATATAAATAAAGGCTCTCTCTACCAACGACTGATTGCAATGCGCATAGCTGAAGCGGTGGCCGACACGTCTGTTGTTTTGGTTGCGGGGCCACGCCAGGCAGGCAAAACAACCCTGGTGCGGCGGATGGCAATCGAAGGGATGGTGCCAGTCAAACGCTGAATAAGAAGCTGTCTATGGATCGGAAAAGAGAAAACAATCACCTATATTGTCCTTTTAAAACGAACACTATAGCAATAAATCATCCTTTATGAAAGGCTATCTGAGAGGCATAATCCGCCAAAAGATTGTTGATGCCCAGGCAGCGCCTCTGCCGGAATTCACCTTCAGGGATACGAGAGTGCCTGAAGTGAAGGGTAAAGCTATTGCTGTCATCGGGATGAGGCGCTCAGGAAAAACAACATTGCTGAAGCAAATCATCTCTGAACGGGTGAAGCAGGGAGTACCTCGTGAAGGAATGCTCTATTTCAGTTTTGAGGATGAACGGCTCGCTGGTATGGAGAGCAGTGACCTGGATATTGTTGTCGAGGAGTTCTATCGTCTGTATCCGCAATTAAGAGGTCAAGAGAGAGTGGTGCTCTTTTTCGATGAAATACAGGTGGTGCCCGGCTGGGAACTTTTCATACGCCGTTTACTTGATACCGAAAATGCAGAGATTTTTATTTCAGGCTCTTCTTCCCGTCTGCTGTCGCGTGAAGTGGCCACGAGCATGAGAGGTCGTGCAATGGAAGCAGTTGTCTATCCTTTCAGTTTCAGGGAGTATCTCCGCCACAAAGGGGTTGAACCGTCAAAGCCAGTAGAAGAGTGGACAACATCTGATCGCTCAACCATTGAGGGTGAACTTCGCAACTATCTTGCGTTTGGCGGATTTCCGGAAACGACCGGCATCACAGGGCGTGACCGCCAGGAGTTGCTTCGGGGCTATGTCGATGTTGCGCTCCTGCGTGACGTTATTGAGCGTTACGCCGTGACAAACCCGGTCGCATTGCGCTGGATGGTGCGTCAACTGCTTGGAAATGCAGCAGGTTCATTCAGCATTAACCGTTTTTACGCCGATTTAAAATCTCAGGGATTTTCTGTAGCAAAAGATACGCTGCACACCTATCTCGGTTATCTTGAAGACTCGTTTCTCCTCCAGACACTCTGCCTTGCAACCGATTCGGAGCGTCGCCGTATGGTTAATCCCCGAAAAGTCTATCCTGTTGATACCGGTCTTATCCCTCTTTTTGATCGATCAGGAAAAGAAAACAGCGGTCATGCTCTCGAAACTGCTGTTTTTCTTGAACTGGCAAGACGAGGTTATGAAACAGGGTATGTTCATACCACTTCAGGCTACGAGGTGGATTTTCTTGCCAAAGATATGACGAAGGGAGATGAGCTGATTCAGGTCTGCACTGACCTCACGCAATCAAGTACAAGAGAACGGGAGGTAAGAGCGCTCCTTGACGCAGCGCCCGAGTTTCGGAATGTACGGTTACAGGTGATAACACTGGAAGCACCTCCAAGAGTTGAATTTCCTCCAGAAATAACCATCACACTCGCCAGCGAGTGGCTGCTTCTCGATTGAAAGCAAAAAAGCTTGCCGCGTGTCCATCAAGCACCTGCTTAGTGGCATCAAACCCCTTGCCAAACTCACCAGTCAATGATTCAGCCAGTCGCAACAGCAGCTTTTTGCCATAAGCAGCGCGTGGCAGCCCGACTTGCTCAAACTCCACGATATGGGCGACCAATTTCCCAACAGGTACGCACCTGAACGACATCCACTGTCCGCTTTGCCTCTTTGCGAGCATCAGCAATCAGAGTACGCAACTGAGCAAGCAACACATCGATATTCACCGAGAGACTCCGATCATTTTCATGCATAGCCATCTCCATAGTTGCATGTTGAAAAGTCCCACAGCCTGTGGGACAAATTGCGGTTGCTGCATTATACCGTGACCCATTTTTTTTACTTCGACAAATAATACGCATAATCCACGAATAGCTTGATAACTGGATGGTGAAAAAGATCATGATAACAAACAGAAGAAGCGCAACAGCGGTAATTCCAACAACGGAATTGGGAGGAAACCCAGTTACCGGCACACCAGTATCTCCCGCCAAAACCCATGAAGTGGCCGAATACGACAATTGGTTCCTTCAGGAAATTGAGAACGGCTTGACCGAAGCCAACGATCCAGAGACCCGGTGGGTATCGGATGACGAAGCTAACCGCAGTTGGGAAAAAAAGCTGACTGAACTGATCAAATCTTCTCTCTCAGCAAGAGAGCTTTTGCAAAAATAGTTAGATTATCTTCATCAAGTCGTACTTTCACTCTCACAAACACCCGGAACGATGACACAAGTCCGCGTCAGAAATAAACACCAGATCACCATACCCGCACGCATCGCAGCATCGGCTAACATCAAGCCAGACGACTTGCTTGAGGCTGCCTATAATAATGGGGTTGTGACACTGATACCGATATCACGCAAAAAGCGGAAAGAATCTGCGATGAATTATGCTGGAATCGCACAAGGTACTTGGGGAAAAACCACTCTCGACATTGATACTGAATTACATAAAAGCCGTGATTCATGGGAACAATAGAGGAAACACTCAAGCGGTTACAGGGGCACAGGGTCTATCTGGACACCAATGTTTTCATCTACTTTCTGGATCGTAATCCTGACTTTTTTCGACTTGTAGCCCCAGTCATTGATGCTGTCGAGTCAGGATTAATCATCGGCTGCACAGGAGACGTTACCATTGCTTAAATATTGGTCCAACCCTGTCAATCCGGAAATCTGAAGCTGGTTGCAAGTATCAAGGCCTTTTTCAGAATGGAAAATTTTCTGACGATTTCTCCCCATGATGCTGAAACATTTGACTTGACGGCTCAATTAAGAGCAAAGGACAACCGGAAATTTATTGATGCTCTGCACTGTGCTACGGCAATTCGGGCCGGATGCATGTCTATAATAACAAATGATAAAGGGATCAAATCAAGCAATTCTCTTGAAGTTATTCTCCTCTCAGCATTGCACGCTACCAGCCAATAAGAAAATTATGACCTGTTTGTGATTGGAAAGAGAAAATAATGTTGACGCCCACACCAGTATCTCCCGCCAAAAACCATGAAGTGGCCGAATACGACAATTGGTTCCTTCAGGAAATTGAGAACGGCTTGACCGAAGCCAAGAACACGGAGTACCCAGCCTGGTTTGAGAGGATTTGCACGTGCATACTTGTTTCGTCTGCGACAGTTTTGTGAGACATATTGTAATGATGAAAAAGTCTCACCACTGGTGCGACAATTGTCCTGGACTCATAATTTTTGATTATCCTCGGGCAGATTAAGCGTCACGAAGAGCGAGAGTTTTATCTGCAAATGGCAATACGAAAAAGATGGAGCAAGAGAGAACTTGAACGCCAATTCAGGAGTGCCCTGTTTGACCATTCGCTTGATACACTTCTGCCTGCTCCAGCTTTGACCTCCAGCAGCTTGCTTATCGGACAGTTATCAAACATGGAGGATAAAGGTCTACCACTTCCCATGTAACCCTGCCCTCAACGTAGCTCAATACGGTAGCATCCCGCGATACATAGGGGCTTGAAGTCCCAGCCGATGCGTCCGTTTGGTGTCGGTGTTGTGCATTACTTCAAGCGTTTCATGCTGTTGTCAGCCAGGAGGGTGCGCATCTGGGAGATGGCGATTTCATTGAGCTTGTTCAGGCGATCCGCCTGCGTCAGACCCTGACGAATGAGGACTGCGTTGAGGCTTTCCAGATTGGTCAGTACCACCAGTTGTTCCAGCAGTGCATTGTCGCGGACGTTGCCCCGTGCATCGGGGTTGGCTTCGCGCCATTCTTTTGCGGTCTGGCCAAACAGGGCGACATTGAGCAAGTCCGCTTCGTTGGCATAGACCAGCGATATCTGCAACTTGGTGATGGTCGCCGGTATGAGTGTATCGCGGATGGCATCCGTGTGGATGTGGTAATTGATCTTGGACAGGGTGCGCTGGAGATTCCAGCCGAGTTTGAGACGGTCGTTTTCGTCCTCTTTGAGGCGCTGGAACTCCTTTATCAGGTAGAGTTTGAATTCCGGACTGAGCCATGAACCGAATTCAAAAGCAATATCACGGTGACCATACGTGCCACCATAGCGACCTGCACTTGCGATCAATCCTTTTGCACCAGTTAGTGCAATCAATTTCTTTGCTGACAGAAAAAAACTGTTCCGCCCTGCTTCATTTTTAATTCCCTCGAATTCGATGGAATTAAAATCGGGGTTATTGAGCCGCTCCCATGCACCGAGAAACAGGACGGTGTCCTTGTTTTTTAGCCATTGTTCAATGAGCGC
>CAJAAV010000026.1 GCA_903937835.1 uncultured Chlorobiaceae bacterium
CGGTCTCTCCGGTATCACCAGTAACCAACGCCTTTCAGTCAAACGACATAGCTTATGATGCCACGCCGACAAAAGTTAATTTAACTCCGCCTCCCGATTTGGAAGTGTCAGGTCTTTCAGTATCGTCCCCAGCAATCGCAGGCCACGACCTGACCATTACGTACAGGGTGATCAACACCGGTTTGACCACAACACCAAATTCTGGCTGGAATGACTCTCTCTATCTATCGAGCGACACTACCTTTAATGAAAGTGATGCAAAGCTGGCGGATGTCTGGCATTCCGGCAACCTTGAACCCACAGGCACCACGACCACATTGCCATTGAACGAAGCCATCGCTCTTTACAATGCTGGTTCTGCGGACGGTTATTATGTCAATACCGTCACCGTCCAGTTGCCAGATGGATTGCAGGGATCTTTCTACCTGCTTGCTTCCACCGATAGTAGCAACGATGTTTTTGAACTCGACAATGTGGACAATATTGGTGCAAGTGCCGAGCCAATTATCATTGAATCCCGACCTGCTGATCTGGTTGTTACGGACGGGAGTGCTCCGATGGCAGCTCAAGCAGGAAACAGCCTCCGTGTTTCATGGACTATCAAGAATCAAGGCGTTGGTTACAGCAGCATGACACAATGGAGAGATAGTGTCATGCTTTCACGGGATGCCGTGTTAGGCAATGGGGATGATATTACACTGGGCTATTTTACACACACCGGTCTTTTGAATGTTGGAGAAACCTCCTCGCAGAGTGAGTTGGTTTCGTTGCCCTCATATTTATCCGGGCAATACCAGCTCTTTGTGGTAACAGATGTTGCTCATCAAGTTTATGAAGCCAGTCAGGAAAACAATAACAGCAAATTGCTGTCTGGTATACAAATACTTCCGGTTACACCGCCGATTACACCAACACCATCTAATCCTCCGATACAGGTGAAGTTGCCGCCTGATTTGCAGGTCACCTCGGTCACCGCAGATGCGAGCGCCGCTTCTGGCGACTGGTTTACCGTGAATTACACCGTTCTCAATGCTGGACTTGGCAGCACTAACACTTGGAATTGGCGGGATGCAGTGATTTTGAGTAAAGATGATATCATTGGCAATAGCGATGATGTAAATCTTGGAACTCTTTATCACAGTAACGAACTTGCTCCGGGTCAGAGCTACCAGGGGGCAGGTTCGTTCGAGCTACCTATTGATTTGCAGGGTGACTATCAAGTCTGGGTTTACACTGATTCTAAAGGATATGTTGCCGAGTTGGGCGGTGAGAACAACAACCAGAGGGTTGCGGCAGGAATAACGACGATCAGCCTTACTCCGACTCCAGATTTGGTTATAAGCGCTTTGCAAGCTGCCGATCAAGGCACCAGTGGGCAGAATCTGCAGGTGGACTGGACAGTTCATAACAATGGCGCGGCAACTGGTGCTGGGTGGCGTCAGGTTTTTTACCTGTCGCGTGATGGAATTCTTGACAGGGCTACCGATCTCTATCTGGGCTTCACTGATAGTCAGACGGCGTTGTCTGCCAACGCTGATGAACTCTTCAGCCACTCTTTCCAAATACCGAAGGGTCTCAGTGGCAAATATTATCTCTTTGGTGTTGTTGACAGCAACAATGCAATCTATGAGCGTGGTGCCGAGGGAAACAATACCGCCCTTGATGCTACGGCGGTACAGATAACCCTACCGAAACCAGCGGACTTGGTTGTGGGCGTTATTACTGTTCCTGAAAACGGTATTCCCGGAGCGCAGACAAGCATAAGCTATACGGTTTCCAACCTGAGTGAAGAGGCGGTTACCGGGCAGTGGAGTGACAGCATCTACATCTCTACTGATGCGGTATGGGATTTGGGCGATGCACTCTTCAGCAGGGTGGCTATCAACGGTCCACTTGCTGGTAATGCCAGTTATACCCAGACAGCGACAGGCACCTTGCCGGGCATAATTGGCGGCGATTACTACGTGATTGTGCGCAGCGACATTTATAATCAGATTCCGGAAAGCAGCGAGGTCAATAACCTCACTGTTTCGCTCGATACCACCCATATAGATGTTGAAGTGCTTGCCCTTGATACGCCTGATCCCGCATCTTTTGCGACTGGAGGAGCTGTCTATTACCGTGTGGATGTTGCTGAGGGAGAAACGTTACAGCTCAATATTGATCGTGCAGCCACCGA
>CAJAAV010000027.1 GCA_903937835.1 uncultured Chlorobiaceae bacterium
AACTTCCCCCATTGATAAAGGTTATACCATCGACCGTGTAGCTCTGAAAACGGTGAAAATGGCCATGCAGCACCAATTTTGCATGCATAACTTTCATAAGACCGAGGAACTCTTCACGGTTTTTCAGCTCCATAGTCCAGTCAAAAGCCTGGTCGATCAATGAATCAGTCCCATAAACTTTATACGCATGATGGCAAAGACCAATCACAACACACTCTTTCACAGAGGAAAGAACTCGTTCCATCCTCAAAGGGCGCAACTGCCCCGGACTAATTGATCCTCTGGCTCCGAGAGGATTATCTGCAGGATACCACGGATAGACCGAGTTAAGCGCTGCGAAGGCAATCTTCAGCGATGGATAGTTTATGATCTTGATAAAAGGGAATGCGTTATTGCCCCGTTCTTCACCGGTTATCAGCTCTTGAAAAAAAACGCAAAATTCTTTCAACTTGCGGTCAAAAGCCTTTTTTCTGATCAAAGGAAGAGGATTCAGCGCATTATAAAATCGCATCTCCTCTTCAAGATTGATCAAATCGTGATTACCGGCAACAACGGTAGCCTTATCCCAGTGGTAAAAACCGTGACTTTCAAGTTTTTCCCTGACGATGCGCCACTCTTCCGGGTCAGCGTTATTGCTCAGATCACCTGAAATGACAAGGTGATCAAAACCTTCGGTATTGAAATGATCAAGCAGCCGATCAAGACAGCCAAGCTGACGGCGTTCATGGTTGCCTGAAATATGAAGATCTGATATATGCGCTATTTTCACCACATCTTTAATCAATTAAAATTAGACTTGGGGTTTTCAATTCTAAAACAGTAAATTGAGCCCTATTTTATGCATCGAGCATTAACAATACACAGTAAAAGCCCTAATGCAATGAGAATATGTCGTTACGATTCAACCTGCAGTATAAACGCAATCTACTATACTGATCAACTATGAAAAAAAAAATAATTGCGCTTCAAGAACTGTCAAAAAATCTCTGGTGGTCATGGGATACAGAAGCAAAACAAATTTTTGACGAACTCTCACCCCTCCTCTGGGAACAAAACAATCATAATCCTGTTGAAATTTTACGGCAGATATCTGATGATGAACTTGTTGCCCGCCACGATTCCAAATTTGGCGAAAAAATAGATCGTGTCTATTCGCGATTTACAGCCTACCTCAACGAGAAAAATACCTGGGCAGCAATCAACACGCCTGAACTTGTCAAAAATCCAGTTGCCTATTTCAGTGCAGAGTTCGGTATTCATGAAAGCGTAAGAATATATTCTGGAGGACTGGGTGTTCTTGCTGGAGACCACCTGAAATCGGCCAGCGATTTGGGGCTAAATTTTATAGGTATTACACTGTTATACTCTGAGGGTTACTTCCGCCAGCACCTCAACCGGGACGGATGGCAGATTGAAGACTACCCCCTGCAACACACTGATCATCTTCCTATAGAAAAAGTGAGCCGTCCTGACGGCAAGAATATGATCATCTCCGTGGATATAGCTCAAAGTGAAGTTTTTGCGCAGGTATGGAAACTCAAGGTTGGCCGGGCGACACTCTTCCTCCTTGACACCAATATTAACGCAAATGAATCGCACTATCGCGACATCTGTTCCAGAGTTTATGGCGGTGACCAAAATACGCGCATCAACCAGGAGATACTTCTTGGTATAGGAGGCGTAAAACTTCTCAATCAGCTCAATATAGAGCCTGCAGTCTATCACATGAACGAAGGCCACTCCGCATTTCTGACGCTCGAGTTGCTCGCCCATGAACGTGCCAAAGGAGTATCAGAACAAGAGGCAATAGCCAATGTCAGATCACGCTGCGTCTTCACAACGCACACACCGGTTCCCGCCGGTCATGACCGCTTCTCAAGAGAGATGATGCACTACACTTTTGACAAGTACCTTGCCAATGTCAACATGAAGTTCGATGAACTGATGCTGCTCGGCTCCGAAGACAAGGAGAATACCCATGGACTGTTCACCATGACTGTTCTTGCGCTCAACCTGTCAAGATCGGCAAATGGCGTCTCAAAACTGCACGGAGAAGTTTCACGCAATATGTGGCAACACCTCTTCCCTGAAAAAACTGTTTCAGAGGTTCCAATCGGACATATCACCAACGGTGTGCACGCCAGTACCTGGGCATGCGGATATACTGAACTTTTCTGGAAAAAATTCACTGACAGTATTGACGAAATGACCTTTTCGCGTGAAGCAACTGAGGCCGTACTTGCTAAAATCACCGATGAAGATCTCTGGTCGCTCCGTTACAACCTGAAGCGTAACTTTATCGACTTCATCGACAGGTATCTGGCCAACCAACTGTTTCACCAGCATCAGAATATGGTCATGTTCCAGCACGATACCATGGATGCAGGTAAAAACACCTTCTCACCCGACGTGCTGACCATAGGGTTTGCAAGACGTTTTGCTACCTACAAGCGTGCTCCACTGATTTTCAGGGATCTTGATCGCCTTAACAGAATCATCAATCATCCGATCAGGCCAATGCAGATTGTTTTTGCCGGAAAAGCCCATCCACATGATGACGCAGGAAAAGATTATATCCGCCAAATCATCGAGTACTCCCGCAGGCCACAATTTGCCGGAAAGGTTATTTTCCTGGAAAACTACAACCTTGGCGTTGCAAAACGGATGGTCTCTGGCGTTGATGTCTGGCTGAACACCCCGGTAAGACCAATGGAGGCAAGCGGTACATCAGGCGAAAAAACTGTATTGCATGGCGGACTGAATTTCAGTGTCCTCGACGGATGGTGGCCTGAAGCTTACAACGGTGAAAACGGTTTTTCTATCGGCAACGGTGAATGTTTTGAAAATCATCAGGAGCAGGATAATTTCGATGGCGAAAAAATGTACACCACTCTGGAAACCCAGATCGTTCCATCATTTTACGATCGCAACGAGGATAACATTCCTGTTAAATGGATTAAAAAAATTCGGAACGCCATTGCAACCATAGCGCCTGAATACAACACCCATCGAATGGTACGTGACTATGCAACCCGCTACTATCTGAACAGGAAAGAGAACTAAACTGAACAGCAATGCTGTCTGTTATTATTCCTGACTGGACAAAACCAGTCAGGAATAAATTTTTTGCTTTCATCCCCTTCAAGCACCTCAACCATGAGTCTACACGAAACCGCCAAATCGACAACCAGCGCAGCAGTATCTCTCGGCCGTGGACTTAATTTGAAATCACCTGTACTCCTTGCATCAGGCACTGTCTCTTATGGTGAAGAACTGAGCCAGCTCTGCGATCTATCCAAAATCGGTGGTCTGGTAACCAAAGCAATTTCCCTTGAGCCCAGGATCGGCAATTCTCCGCAGCGTATAGCCGAAACCCCTTCAGGAGTACTCAATGCTATCGGACTGGCCAATGTTGGATTGGAGCGATTTATTGCAGAAAAAGTACCATTTCTCCGCCAGCTCAACACTGCCGTCATTGTCAATATTGCCGGACGCTCAATCGATGACTACTGTAAGGTGGTCTCAAAGCTTGATGACGTTGAGGGTCTCAACGGCTATGAAATCAATCTCTCCTGTCCAAATGTCAAGGATGAGTGCATGATTATGGGAGTAAGCAGGGAGGCGACTTTTGAAATTGTTTCGGAGTTGCGCAAGATAACGGCCCGGCACCTCATGATCAAGCTGACACCAAACGTCACCTCTATCAGCTCAATAGCCATGGCAGCCGAAGAGGCTGGCGCTGATTCTGTTTCCCTCATCAACACCGTTGTCGGTATGGCAATTAACTATAAAACCCGCAGACCTCTTTTGAAAAACATTACCGGAGGATTGTCCGGGCCAGCCATCAAGCCGATAGCCCTTGCAAAAGTATGGGAAGTGTACAATGCCGTTAAAATTCCGGTTGTCGGCATGGGTGGTATTGCCGGATTTGAGGATGCTATGGAGTTTTTCCTTGCCGGATCACAAGCAATACAGATCGGCACCATGAACTTTGTCTATCCAGATATCGGCGAAAAAGTTTCCACAGCCATTGAAGAGTTCTTCTCGGCTCCCGAAGCCCTCCCCTTCAGTAAATACTGCGGAAGTCTGATCACAGGCTAACACTAACGTCCACCAATCCTTTTGTTCGACAGATATTTCCTTCTGCGGCGTTCGCCGATTTTCAGGCCAGGCCGGCGATATTCACGGACAGTACGATTGCGCGACAAAAAAGAGGTCTTGGTCAACCAGGAAAAAATTCGGGATTCTGACTCCCTGATATCAACATCTGAAGGCCCAACATCAGAAAGCAGCTTTACAATAAGCGGAGCACATTCGAATGTAATAAAAAGCAGTGTAATAAAATAAACTGCATTAGCCGAAGAGCGGCTGACATCATTTTGTGAATGAGTCAGCTCTCCCAATGCCCAGTTCCTGTCGGCAAAACCTGCATTGGCAGCCTTTTTGTCAAGCATTTCATCGGTCAGCATCAACTGATTATTAATCCCTTCAATAGTTTTCTGCCGATTCATGTACTCCTGCTGCGCTGCGAGTTGAGCAGCAAGAAATTCAAGCCGTGTCTGCTTGGCCAACACAACAAGCTCCTTGTTCCTTGCATAGAGCCCATATCCCTGTACACCGGAAGTCGTTGATGTACGCGAACCAAACACTTCCGCTTTCAGCTCTTCACGCAACCGGCTCACCTCACTGCTCAAAGCATCATACTCTTTCTGATACGTCGTAACCTGGCCAAGCTCCTGAGCATATTTTTCCCTGAACGAATGCTGTACCTTGACGATGCGTTGTTGCTGGTCAGATAAATAGCGAGTCCGGAGCTGTTCACGAATCTCCTTGTCAAATATTTTCAGTTCAAGAGGACGAGCAATAACCACCGCAATCAAAACTGCAAGAATAAGCCTTGGAGAGGCCTGGTAGAACTGTTTCAGCACTTTAGAACTCTTTTTGATGCTTGAAACGATATAACGGTCGAGATTGAAAATTGCGACACCCCAAATCAATCCAAAGAGCAATGCCCATAATTCTGCAAAAGAACTCCCTGAAAAAACAAAATACAGCGCATAGCCACCAGACAAGCCTGCAAAAAGCGCCGTAAAAAAAATTGTCGCCCCAATACCAAGATATTTGCTGTGCTCTGTAGGGTACTTTTCAATCACTGATACCGGTGTACCGGCACAAATCCAGAAAAAACGTTGTACTTGAGAAAAGATCATAGGACAACCAATTACTCACTGCTATTACCAAAACTTCCGACACCCGGCTAAACTCAGTGTGATTCGAAGAAAGTTAGCATTTTTTTCATAATTTTTCACCTTCCGACAAATCAGCAGATTCCGAATATTCATAATTTATTTTATCTTTGATGCCTGCGGCTATAACCCTTAAACCTCTTTTCTCATGCGTATTGGAATCGGTATTGATGTACACCCTTTTGCAGAAGGCCGGAGGCTTGTGATTGGTGGTGTTTATATTCCTGAACACAACGGACTTGACGGCCACAGCGATGCAGATGTCCTGCTTCATGCCATCAGTGACGCCCTTCTTGGAGCAGCAGCACTCGGGGACATAGGTTTGCACTTTCCGAATACAAGCCAGGAATTCAAGGATATCGATAGCATGATCCTGCTCAAGCAGGTCAGGAAACTGCTTGAAAAGCACGGCTACGAAATCGTAAATGTCGATGCCATGCTTCTTCTGGAAGCGCCTAAAATCGCCACCTTCATTACCGAAATGCGTAAAAACATTGCACACTGTCTCGGCATTGAGATCGGGGCCGTCTCGGTCAAGGCAACAACGAACGAAAAACTTGGTTACATAGGACGGGAAGAGGGTGCCGCAGCCCATGCGGTCTGCATGATCCGGCTAACCTAAGCTCCGACTTCACCCCTGAGAATGCTGACAGGCACATAGCGTGTCGCCTTTCTTGCCGGACTCCAGGAAGAGAGTACGGCAATCAGGATGCCGAAAACAATCACAATCAGATGAGCATCCGGCAGTTCAATGATGTTGATCCGATCACTCTTCAGCACTCCTGCGGTACTTGCCTCGAAACGGATAGATGCTACCAAATGGCAAATCAGATGTCCCAGCGGACTGCCAACAAGCACCCCGAGAATACCGATCATCAGCCCTTCAAGCATGAAAATACTGGTGATGTTTCTGCCCGGCATACCCATTGATCGCATGATGGCTATATCTTTAACCTTTTGCAGAATCACTGTGGTCATGACCGATGAAACACCGAGACCAGCAACGACAAAAACAAAACCAACGAGCACCAGCGTAATAAGTGCATTGCGGTTATAGAACTCGATGATATTGCGGTTAGTTTCATCCCAACTCTCACTTTTATAGCCACTGAGAGCTTCAACCTGGCTGGCAGTCTGGCGAGCACTCTCAACATGCGCTGTTCTCAAACCAATACCAGTCACCGAATTTGATGCAATCCCCTCCATTCTCTGGGCGAGAGAGAGATTAATATAGGCCTCTCGCTCATCCTTTGCATTAAATCCGCTGCTGAAACGCCCTACAACCGTTACGGGAAACTCTTCACTTTTTTTGGTCACCAGTACGATCCGTCCGCGGTAACTCACGTCAAGTTTTTTGGCCAGAAGATCTCCAACAAGAATGCCATTCGGAGTTGCAGCCAACTCTTCGATGGCATTTTTTTCGATCAGGTTCTTTTTCAACCCGGCAATATTGGCTTCAAGATGAGGAATAATACCACGAGCAACGCAGGGTGTAAAGCGAGTTTTATTGCGGGCAATCAGCTTACTGAGCACAAAGGGTGATATACTGCGAAGTTCCTCAACAGGCCGGATGCTCTGGACAACCTGAGAATAGTTTTTGATAACCTCCTGCTCATCCAGATTGATGTTTTTGGTCACCATCGAAACCCTCCCCCCGAACGGAAACACAATATTATCGGGTACCAGCGGAACAAGTCTTTCGGCGCTGATCAACACATGAGGAGCAGTGTCAATCACCTTGGCGATAACATTTGATGATGAACCACGAGAAACAGAGATGGTCGTCACAAGCATGGCAGAGCCGACAGCCACACCAAGTGCCGTGAGAAGGGTTTGGCGTTTCCTCTCCCTGAGATGCACAAAAGCGATCCTCGCCTGATCTCTGTAGTTCATGAAAAATTTTGTAGTTCGATCATCTTCTGATGCGTAAGCAGTTATTTAAATTTTGAGACTTATCGTTGAAAAATCACACAAAAAATCTATCTTGATTGCCAGAAGCGGAAAATATTATTTCCTTACAAATAAAAAAATTCGGCCATTAAATACTAACCTTGGCATTGAAAGGAGAGCATAACTGTGAAAAAAATCGGTATCCTTACCAGCGGCGGGGATTGTGGCGGGCTTAATGCGGTGCTGAAAGGCGCTGCAATGATGGCTCTGTCAAAAAATCTTGAACTTTATATCATTCCTAATGGTTACGCCGGTTTATACAACCTTGTGGATCAGGAAAATATTGTACGGCTTGAGCTGGTTCGCCTTGACCGGTTTGACGCAAGTTTTGCTGGCTCCGAAGCTGGCCATTCAAGAGTTAAAATCAAGGCCATAAGCAATCCTGAAAAGTACAACCGCATCAAGGCTGGTATGAAGAAATTCGGCATTGATGCACTCATTATCAGCGGAGGTGACGATTCAGGCAGCGTTATGGTTGATCTCAACCTGCAAGGGATTCAGTGCATCCACGCGCCAAAAACCATGGATCTCGACCTGCAGACCTACTCGGTCGGCGGCGACTCGACCGTCAACCGCATCGCACAGTTTGTGCACGACCTTAAAACAACTGGTAAAACCCACAACAGGGTGCTCGTCACCGAAGTATTCGGGCGTTATGCTGGCCATACAGCTTTCCGCAGTGGCATTGCCGCAGAGGCTGACTGTATTCTTATACCAGAAATTCCAGCCGACTGGGATATTGTATACGAACACCTCGCTGAACGCTTTACCCGCAGGATCAGGGAAAGCGACGTGCATAGCGGCACCTATACCGTTGTTGTTGCTGAAGGGTTGAAAAATGCCGATGGCACCGATATTGTTGATGAATCGGCTGGCATTGACGCCTTCGGTCATAAAAAGCTTGCTGGCGCCGGTAAATTCACCTGTCAGCAGATTCAGAAGAGAATGAAAGCCGATCCTGCAATGCCGTTATTTATGAAAGAGACCGGCATGTTCGTCGAAGGTGTCTATGAAATTCCAGAGGTACGTGAAATCCATCCCGGTCATCTTGTTCGTTCAGGGAACTCTTCAGCTTATGACATCAACTTCGGCTTTGAAGCCGGGGCAGCATCCATACTGCTTCTGCTCGACGGCAAAACCGGCGTCACAATATCAAAAGTCAAGGGACGCAAGATAGAGTTCATTGAATCAGGCAAGGCAATTGTACAACGCCATGTCGATCTTGACCATGTCGCCATGTATGAATCACTCGGCATCTGCTTCGGTCGCAAACCCGCCGTTTATGAACCGATTCTGCGCGAAGTAGACGGTGTTTACGAAAGAATTTACTGACTTTTTCAATATTTTGACATAAAAACCCCGCAACAGAATACGGGGTTTTTATATCTTGGAGCTTACGACTGGTAATGTTTTAACACCCAAAGCCTGCATCATGAACAAGTCTGCAAAAATCTGGATGAACGGTGAACTGATTGACTGGATTGACGCAAAAATCCACATTCTGTCGCATGTTGTCCATTACGGCTCATCTATTTTTGAAGGAATACGCTGCTACGAAACCCTCAAGGGCTCGGCCGTTCTCTTTCTGGACGAACACATCAAACGCCTCAGAGACTCATCAAAAATATACCGTATCGAAATTCCCTACTCAGAAAAAGAGCTGAAAGAGGCGATAATCAGTACTATCCGGGCAAACAATCACAAATCCTGCTATATCCGTCCTCTGGTTTATCGCGGACAGGGAGCCTTGGGAGTCAACCCGCACAGGGCATCCATAGAAGTTGCGATTGCTACCTGGGAATGGGGCTCTTATCTGGGTGAAGATGTTCTGGAAAACGGTGTTGACGTCTGCATATCCTCATGGAACAGGCCTGCCCCAAATACTCTGCCAACTTTGGCAAAAGCTGGCGGAAACTACCTTAACTCACAGCTCATCAAAATGGAAGCCTTGATGGACGACTACGCTGAAGGCCTTGCGCTTGATGTCAACGGTTATGTCTCTGAAGGAAGCGGTGAGAATATTTTTGTTATCCGCGACGGTGTTATCTACACCCCCATGTCGGCCCAGTCGATACTGCCGGGATTCACACGATATGCCATCATGCACATTGCCAAACTGCATGGCTATGACGTCCGTGAAACACTGATTCCCCGCGAAGCGCTCTATATTGCTGACGAAGTTTTCCTGACCGGCACTGCGGCAGAGATCACTCCGGTGAGAAGCATCGACAAATACCCGATCGGCAATGAAAAACGCGGACCGATTACTGAAGTACTGCAACACGAATACCTGAAAATAGTCCAGACCGGCGAAGACCCCTACAACTGGCTAACATTTATTTAAGCACAGCAAGGCAGGCATGAGCTGGAAAAACATTATCGGCAAAAAACAGCAAATCCGCGTTTTACAGAACGCACTTGAAACAGGGCGTTTTGCTCATGCCTACCTCTTCACCGGGCCGGATGGATCAGGAAAAGAATCTGTAGCCTTTGAAATCGCCTCAATTCTCAACTGCCGCGAGACGCCAGCCAACCCTCAGGCAGGATCATGCGAGTCATGCCCTGACTGCATGCAAGTCCGCTCGTTCATACACCCAAACGTTGAGTATATTTTTCCTGTAGAATCAGCCCTGCTTGATGCAGCCGACATTTCCAAAAAGGAAAACAAGCGCTTTACCGAAGCCAGGGAGCGCTACGATGCGCTCATTGAGCAAAAAAAACAAAACCCCTACTTCACCCCTGCCATGGAACGATCCATGGGCATTCTTACTGAACAGATCATCACCCTCCAGCATAAAGCCATGTTTATGCCGAACAAGGGAAGTAAAAAGATTTTCATTATTTCACAGGCAGAAAGGCTGCACCCTTCAGCAGCAAACAAGCTGCTGAAACTTCTCGAAGAGCCACCACCGCACGTGCTCTTTATTCTTGTTTCATCAAGACCCGAAGCACTACTCCCCACAATCCGTTCGCGATGCCAGGCCGTAAGGTTTTCACGAGTAACTACCCAGGAACTGCAATGTTGGCTAAAAGAAAATCGCCCGGAAATCATGGACAACGAGCGCAGCTTAATTGCCAGTTTTTCGAGAGGTAACCTCCGACTGGCATGGGAACTTATCAACAATCGCGACAGCAACCCATCAGAAACAGCCACGATTGTGCTCCGCGATAAAGCGCTCGACTACTTGCGTAACGTACTCACACCAAGCCGCTTCCATGAAGCTGTAAGCTCATGCGAGCAAAACGCTAAAAACCTTTCACGCGGCGACCTCACACTCTTTCTTGCCTCACTCCTCCTCTTTTTTCAGGACGCTAACCACCGCAGCATCAAACCAGACTTTCAGGAGTTGAATAATCCAGACATTACCAATGCAATAGACCGTTTCACAAAAAACTTCCCAAAACCGGATTTTTTCCAGATCTCAACAGTCACTGAAGATGCTATCCGTGCCATTGATCGCAACGCCAATCCACTCCTTGTCATGGCCTCTTTCACTGCCAACATCAAGGCTTTACTTCTGAACAGTTCATCGCAGTTCTTGACACGTTAGGCTAAAAATCACCTCATATCTTCAGACATTACATGGAACTACCTTTTATTCGTAGTACTACGGATTACAATTTGGAATAAGAAAAAAGAAATGATAACTTTCCCGTATATATCCTGCTCAACTCAAAATATATACTTACTGGTTTTGATGGTGTGCTTTTGATGAATAATACTGTTAATGGTGGTGGAAACAGGCAGTTTCAAATACCCGACATATTGCCAGCATATCAACTACCCCGCAGCAAAGCTACGGAGTATGAGTTCATGTTTAAGAATTCCATTACGAAGCAGAGCTTCGAGGAATATGTCCTATAGCGATTCAATCCAAGACAAAGCAGCTCATAGAATCCATTATAACAAGCTCAAAAGATGTTTATTAATAAAGATTTGCTCGAATTTTTTGGCTCCATGATGGAGATAAAAAAACAGAAGCGTGATATTTTCAATTCTCTGGCTGCTGATGTTGATGATTCAGACATTAAAGAGACTTTGCTTCGCATAGGTATGGATGAACAACGGCACGTTGATCATCTTCAGCAAAGTATTGATCTTGTTAACGGAGTGGAATACCTCGGTACCACCAGCTCTGCTCAACCGGCCATCCTGCAAACTACTTTGCAAGCCCCGGACAACGAAGAACAGCAACCCGTAAAAGAGGTTACGCAAATTCTTGA
The DNA here is from genome assembly GCA_903937835.1 of uncultured Chlorobiaceae bacterium. Classification (GTDB taxonomy): domain Bacteria; phylum Bacteroidota; class Chlorobiia; order Chlorobiales; family Chlorobiaceae; genus Chlorobium. The sequence goes on from CAJAAV010000027.1 coordinate 11,421, forward strand.
GCTTGTTGACGAAATCCCGACTCATGATACAATCGCTCATTTCCAGCCTGTTATTGCGCAAACTATTTTACCAGGCACAGACAAGGATGAGCAGCAAGACGTCGATCAACTTTATCCGATTATTACGCTTGTTACCGATGTTCAGACTCCCGATTCGATCACTCATCTTCAATCTATCACTTCGCAAACCGTTCACAGTATGAATACGTTTAAGCATCCACTAGGAGAGGTCTTTGGTTTTACGGCAACAGACCAGTCACCGAAGGCACAACGGTACCGTTCGCACCGCCACTGTCCTTTCAACAACAAGGTTCCTAACTGTACCAACGACCAGTTGAAAAATCCCCTGGGAGTATGCAGTGTTTTACACAACGACAAACCGGTCATCACCTGTCCTGTCCGGTTTCGTGAAGACTGGATGATTACCGACGATGCCGCCGACTTCTTTTTTGAAGAGGGGACGCGCTGGAGTTCATTAACAGAGGTTCACCTGAATGACGCCAATGGAAAATCAGCAGGAAACATTGATGTTATGCTTGTCGCCTACGATGAGCAAGGCAAAATCATAGACTTCGGTGCGGTGGAGGTTCACGCTGCATACGTTTCCGGAAATTTACGCGAGCCTTTTGAATCTTATATGCAAGATCCAAACTCTAATGCATTAATGGACTGGACCGCACAACCGAACTATCCGCATCCGGATTTTCTTTCTGCGGCAAGAAAAAGTCTTGTACCGCAACTCTTGTTTAAAGGCGGAATTTTGCATTCATGGAACAAGAAAATAGCTGTGGCTATTGATAAAAGCTTGTTCGACACTCTTCCCTCGTTGAATCGCGTTAAAAAAGAGGACGCTGATATCGCCTGGTTTATTTACAATCTTGAACTGATAACTGAAGGAGATAAAGAACGCTATCAGCTTAAAAAAGTGGATGTTGTATACACGCAATTCCAATCGACACTGTCGTCCATCACAGCAATCTCTGCAAGCAATGTTGAGGATTTTGTAAAATTTATTCCCGAACTGGACAGTTAATAAAAAAAGTTTGTCGCAGAACCATCATCCCACCAGTACCACGTAAAAAAGTTTGTCGAAGTTTTTTTATGCCGTACTGGGGATATGTGATTGGCATTCCCCCCAGTAGCTGATGATACCAGTACTTTTTTCGATCGGTATAGAATAGTGCAACCGAACAAAGAACTTTTATCGAGAAATGATAGTTATCAGCACATTACGCTGTTGTTTTACGCAAAGCAATGGCGGGGTTATACGCAACTTGTTTTACTCCAACTATATAACTATAACAAAGGGAGCTTATTATGTCAGAAGAGCAAGCAAAAAAGTTTATCGAACAACTGGAAACGGATTTTGATCTCAAGGAGCGCTTGACTACATTCATTGCGGATGCAGGGTTTTCATGTACATTAGGCGAGATCAGAAAGGTAGAATGGAATTTGATGATGAGTCATTATACAGCCGGGCTTCCTGCATCTGAGCACTGGGAAAGATGAATTGAAGTCACTGTTTACTTATTTCATTGTACTACCTTGATGTCGCAGAAAATCTTGTTGATAGAGTCTCGGGGGGTTGAATGATTGCGTGCCAGTTTTACACAACTCCCCGAGGTTTGTTATACCATTGTTAACCGGCTAATTCTGGAATAAATCTAACAAAATCTCCAACATTGCCTGGAGCAATCGCCGTTAAAGCAGAAAGTGCAGGCATGAATTGCGTATATACAACATCAACTTTTTTAAGCTGATAGCGATCTTTACCGCCATCATTTATCAGTTCAAGATCATAAATAAGCCATGCAATATCAGCGTCCTCTTTTTCAACGCGATTCAAAGAGGGAAGGGTGTCGAATAAGCTTTTATCAATAGCCACAGCCATTTTCTTGTTCCATGAATGCAAAATTCTGCCTTTAAACAAGAGCTGCGGAACAAGACTGTTCCTTGCCGCAGAAAGAAAATCCGGCTGCGAATAGTTTGGTTGTGCGGTCCAGTCCATTAATGCATTAGAGTTTGGATCTTGCATGTAATACTCAAAGGGCTCACGTAAATTTCCGGTAATACATGCGGCATGAACCTCCAGTGCTCCAAAGTCAATCATTTTGCCTCGCTCATCATAAGCAACAAGCATAACATCAATATTTCCTGCTGATGTCCCGCCAGCATCATTCAGATTAACCTCTGTTAATGAACTCCAGCGAATGCCCTCTTCAAAAAAGAAAGCAGCGGCATCGTCAGTAATCATCCAGTCTTCACGAAGCCGGACAGGACAGGTGATGACCGGTTTATTATGGTATAAAACACTGCAGACTCCGAGAGGATTCTTGCTCTGTTCATTGGTACAGTTAGGTACCTTGTTATTGAATGGACAGTGGCGGTGCGACCGGTAACGTTGTGCCTTCGGTGACTGGTCAGTTGTCGTAAAACCAAAAACCTCCCCTAATGGATGCTTAAGCATATTCATAGTATGAACAGTTTGCAAAGTGGTAGATAGAAAATGAGGGGCAGAGTCTTGATCTGGAACCTCTTCAACATGCTCGGGACTTTGCTGAATCTGATCAACGCTTGGCTCAGCACCCAAGCCTGTGATCGTCAAAGCTTCAATGCCCGTATCAGCAACATTAGCAACATCTGCAATGAGCGTCGTGAGAATATTACTCTTCTGTTTTTTAGTTTCTGTAATGGGACCAAAGAATCCACGTAACTTTTTATTAAAAGACATTTTTTCCGCTCTTTACAATAGATTCAATAAGCTGCTTAGTCGTGGATTTATGGCCTTCCAGATCCGAATTCAACTCTTGAAGCATGCGCAGTATCTCACCCTGAACATCCTTTCCAAGTGTTGAATATCTCAGAACATGCTGAATATGGTTCGAGTAAATAGCAATAACAGACTCTTCGCTTTGCTCGATAGCACTGATCTTTTTAAGTAATTCTTTTTTTTCAATCATTGTAGCATATTTTTAGCGAAAGCGTATGGCCAAAAGCAAGGATTCTTGTCTAGCAGGCTAGCTAAAAAATTTATCATTTCTTTTTCCTTATTCCAAATAGCAATTGACTATTTCCTGTAAAATCCCGTTAACGACAGAAGAGATAAGGGATCGCTCTCCTTTGCCCAACTCCTTCTTGTGCATTTCAACCTGAAGAAAGAGGGCCTGTTGTTGAATCAAGCCAGTCAAGGTAGCCGGGCAATCCGTCAGTTACAGGCAATTTGATGATTTCGGGCACATCGTAAGGGTGATACTCTTCAATATAGACTTCAAGGTCGCTGTAGCGGGCCTCTGTAGTTTTGATGTACAGTGCAACTTCCTTCTCTTTCAGCAACGCCCCTTCCCATAGAAAAAAGCTCCGGATATCGGCCATCTGGATACAGGCGGCAAGATGATTGTCAAGAATGCCTTCCGCAAGCTTTTCGGCTGTTTCCCGATCTGGAGCAGTGGTCATAACCATGCAATAGCTGCTTTTCATACTCTCATTCTGATAACATTACAACTCAATAAGCTCTTTGCTGAATTGCTGCAAGGGAGTCGCGCCATGCCGGGCCATCACTACCGTATCCTCAATGCGTACACCGAATTTGCCTGGCAGGTAAATGCCTGGTTCAATAGTAAATACCATGTGCTCCTGCAACTCATACTCTCCTTTCAGGCTGATCCGGGGCTCCTCATGCACATCGAGGCCAACACCGTGACCGAGACCGTGGCCAAACTCATCAGCATAGCCATGAGCGGCAATGAAACGGCGAACCTCAGCGTCAAGTTCTTTTGCCATCATACCACACCGAGCCGATGCAATACCAAGCTGCTGCGCCTCCTGCACAATACGGTAGACCTGGCGAGCTTCACCTGAAACATGGCCGAGCGCAACCGTTCGCGTCTGGTCGGACGCATACCCTTCATAGACACACCCAATATCGATCACAATCAGTTCACCCGCTTTGAACCGGGCTTTTGACGGAGTTGCATGAGGCATGGCTGAACGCTCTCCTCCTGCCACAATAGGATCAAAAGAGTCTTTTTCTGCACCAAGTTTTTTTTGCTGATACGTGATCTCCGCAGCAATATCAAGCTCAGTCACTGATGGCGAGATCAAGGGAAGAACTCTTTCAAGCACAAGTTCGCTGATTTCTGCTGCACGCCGCATCTTTGTAAGCTCAATCTCATTCTTCAGCATTCTGAACTCATCAAAAAATGAGTCTACAGGTATTACACGCTGTTTTCCAAGAACCTGTTCGATAAGCTTTGTTGCCTCGTGCCAGGTGACATTATCAGACTGAAGTGCAACGGTTTCTCCGAGAGGATAACGCCCGGAACCAAGCTCAGCAGCAAACCCGTCAGAGGCAATAACTGTTTCAGCCACCGACACCTCTCCGGCGGCCTGCTCTTTGTAGCGAAAATCAGTAAACAGCCAGCTTTTTTCCCTTGTAATCAGTAACCTCGCACTTGAACCGCTGAAGCCAGTCAGCCACCGGATAGCAGAACGATCGGTCACTATAGTTGCATCTATAGCCCGACACATCATTTTTCTCAAAACCATCCGCAAAGCCTCTTCCCTGCACAATATTATCTGCTTGTTATCCATTAGATTCATACACTCTGATTGATATAAATATCCGTATCGTCCCATACTGCCACGCTCAAAAGGCAATCAATCCTCATTATTTATTTACATTTACATCTATCCTTGGATACTATCAAGATTTACACAATTTGCAATCATTTGCCAACCTATCAGCGTCATGCCACAAAAAAAATTACTTCAAAAGCTGCTTGCAGGAGAACATTTTTCACAAAAAGAGATGACGTTCTGCATGAACAGCATTATGGATGGTCTTTTTTCCGAGATTGTCATAGCCGCAATACTTGCTCTCCTGCAAAAAAAAGGAGTGACTTCAGCGGAAGCCACAGGCGCATACTTCAGCCTGATAGAAAAAGCCAACATTATCACACTTGATGATGATGCCGTTGATACCTGTGGTACCGGTGGGGATCATGCCGGTACTTTTAATATTTCAACAACCGCATCAATTATAGCAAACAGTGCCGACGTCCTTATTGCCAAACATGGAAACCGTTCGGTAACAAGCAGTTGCGGAAGTGCCGATGTTCTTGAAGCCCTCGGCTTTGCTATCGATCTTCCGCCGGAAGCAACAAAAGAGCTGTTTCAGCAGACAGGATTTGCCTTTCTGTTTGCTCCCCTGTACCATCCGTCCATGAAAAGAGTTGCCCATATTCGCAGGGAACTGGGCATCAGAACAATATTCAACATTCTCGGTCCTCTGATCAATCCTGCACGAGCAAAAAGGCAACTTGTGGGTGTTTTCAACCGGGAACTGATGGAACTCTATGCAAAAGTGCTGGTACAGACAGGAGCCCGCCATGCCCTGATTGTTCATTCAATGACTGAAGAGGGGATAGCTCTTGACGAGCCGAGCCTCAACGGGCCAACACATGTTATCGAAATTTTGAATGGGGATGTAACCCATCACACCTTGTATCCCGAAGAATTCGGACTGACAAGGCGCGCCCTGTCGGAAATCCAGGGGGGCGGAAAAGATGAAAACGCACTCATTATCCGCAGAATCCTTGACGGAAGTGCTCCCGCAGCACACCTCGATGCTGCACTGTTCACCACCGCCATGGCTTGCTACGTGTCAGGAAAAGCTGTCTGTATTAATGATGGTTTTATTATGGCAAAAAATGCTCTGGAAAGCGGCCGTTCGGAGAAAAAATTTAATGAGATCCTGAAAATAAACGCGGAACTCTCTATGAAGTATAGACCGATCATCAACTAAATCCTTATCTTTTTACCAAAAAACTTGTATACTGTCTGCCTTGTTTTAAGCCGAAAGGAGAATCATCATACCCATGAACGGACGCGACACTCTAACCACTGAAAAGCAGCAAGGCCTCGCCGAACAGCTTCTCCAGTCAGGAGTTGGCGATGCAAGGCGAAAAATCATTGAAAAGGCTCTTGAAAATGTCAACAAGCCTGGATTCAGGATTGAGCCATCTGCTATTCTTCCGCTCATGAAACCTGTCACCTGGTTTCCGCCCATGTGGGCCTTTGCCTGCGGCGTGGTATCAACTGGCGAAAATATTGCCGACAACTGGTTTATTCTCGTGCGAGGCGTCCTTCTTGCGGGGCCGCTCATGTGTGCCATGTCGCAAACCATGAACGACTACTTTGATCGGGAAGTTGATGCCATCAATGAGCCTGACCGCCCTATTCCCTCAGGTAAAATATCAAAATCGGCGAGTTGGCTTATTACCTTCGGTCTTATTGTTACAGGATTTCTCGTAGCACTCTCCATTCACCCTTATGTCGTCATCATCGCTTTTGTCGGAGTGCTGATGTCACACGCCTATTCCGGCCCACCAATCAGAGCGAAAAGAAACGGCTGGTTCGGTAATCTTATTGTAGGACTTGCCTACGAAGGGGTCGCATGGCTGACAGGCAGTTTTTCAATAACTCAGGGCATTCCCTCGGGCAAGACTATTGCCCTGGCCATTATTTTTTCACTTGGTGCGCACGGCATCATGACGCTGAACGACTTCAAATCAATTGTTGGCGACAATATCCGCAAGGTTGCTTCAATCCCGGTACAGCTCGGTGAAAAGAGGGCCGCTATCCTGGCCGCTATTATCATGGATGTCGCGCAGGTTGCCGCCATTACTATCCTGGTAGTCAAAGGGTCGATGACGATGACTGTAATCGCTGCTCTTTTGCTTGCCGCCCAACTTCCCATGCAAAAAATTCTGATTGCACATCCAGAAGAAAAAGCAGTCTGGTACAACGCATTCGGAACCCTGCTCTATGTTTTATCAATGATGGTCTGCGCTGTAGGGATACGACCCTGAAACAATACGTTTCCGGTTTACGAAACTATTATTATATTCCGGTTCATTTTTTAACACAATTGATCGCACCATGTCCAAAGTTTGTTTACTGACTGGCAAAAGGCCCGTTTACGGCAATACGGTATCACATGCAAATAACCATGTCCGCACCCGTTTTGAGCCAAATCTCCACACAAAAAGAATCTGGATTGAAGAAGAAAAGCGATTTGTGAAGGTGAAGCTTTCTGCAAAAGCCATGAAAATTATTGCTAAAACCGGCACCGCCGAGCTCGCCAAACTGATAAAGTAAAGCCAGACTTCGCGTTTATAAAAAAGTTTTCAATATGTTGTAAAAGCTCAACCCTTACATGGTTGAGCTTTTTTTGTCGATGGAAAAAAAAGTGATCATTTACACCGACGGCGCATGCAGCGGCAATCCTGGCCCGGGCGGCTGGGGAGCATTATTGATGTACGGCTCTTCGACCCGTGAAATTTCGGGATATTCGCCAGCCACGACCAATAACCGGATGGAGCTCAGTGCTGCAATTGAAGCGCTCGAAGCACTCAAGGAGAGGTGCAAAGTTGACCTTTTCAGCGACTCAAGCTACCTGGTCAACGCCATCAACAATGGATGGCTGAAACGCTGGACAACCAATAACTGGCAAACAGCAGCAAAAAAAAGTGTTGAAAATATCGATCTTTGGCAAAAAATCCTGAAGTTGGTTACCTTTCACGACATCACATTTCATAAGGTAAAGGGCCACAGCGACAACCCCTACAACAACCGCTGCGACACACTGGCCCGTGAAGCCATCAAAAGAAAATCATAACAGACTTGGTATTCCGATCCTGATTTTTTAGAATAACCACTTTAACCAGTGAACTAATCCTGGGTATCCGATGTCTGTTACTTCAGATTCTGCATGTTAAGCTACTTTCAGTTCTCGGATGGGCCCTTGAACGGCTATACTTGATCTGCCGCCGCAGAATGCGGTGGTATTTACAAGTACAAATCATAATGTTCAGGGAACAGGCAGTATGAGTGACCGGGAGATTGATCAGCAGTTGGTAGAGCGCGTACAGCGCGGGGATAAGCAAGCCTTCGATCTACTCGTGATCAAGTACCAACGTAAGTTGGCTCGCTTGCTGTCTCAGTTCATCCGAGATGCGGCCGAGGTAGAGGATGTCGCTCAGGAGACATTCATCAAGGCCTACCGTGCATTACCGTCATTCCGGGGTGATAGCGCGTTCTATACGTGGCTATACCGTATAGGAATCAATACTGCCAAGAATTTCCTGGTGACACAGGGTCGACGTGCCCCCACCATGACGAGCGCCGGGTTCGACAGTGAGGATGCAGAGAACTTTGAGGAGGGTAGTCAGTTACGAGAAATGAATACACCTGAAAGCGAACTGATGAGTAAACAAATCGCTGAGACGGTGAACCAAACTCTACAAGAGTTGCCAGAGGAATTACGCAAGGCAATCACCTTGAGAGAGATAGAGGGTATTAGTTATGAAGAGATTGCAACCATCATGAACTGCCCCATCGGCACAGTGCGATCACGAATATTTCGTGCTCGTGAAATAATCGCAGAGAAGTTACGACCCCTACTGGGGACCAGTCAAGATACGAGGTGGTAGCATGAAAAG
>CAJAAV010000028.1 GCA_903937835.1 uncultured Chlorobiaceae bacterium
AATAACATGTTAATCCAACGAAGGCAAGGTGCGGGTAACTGTTTGTCGCTGCACGGTCTTGAACTCTGCAATATCAGAAACAACTGATGCCGACTGGTTGAGAAGCAGATCCTTGCTTACATTTCTAGTTGAATCTTGCTCGTAAGCCCATAGTCCCTCAATATGTTTGATCGTTTCTATTTCCGATTTAAAGGATGAATCCTGGAGCGATACCATCCTTTTTTTTCGAATCCGGTTAAGGGTATTCAGATCATGTAAATAAGCTTGGTACTGGCGGTTCTTCGAAGACCGTTCTTGCTGTTTTTGCCGCAGAATGACAAGATCTTCCTGGCTGATCTCGGCTGTCGGGCGATAAAACGACGGAGAGATGGTACTCCAGGGCAGGCTGCTGGTATAGGTATCCTCACCAACAATGGATGTATCAATCATGGAGGGCATCTCAATATCTGGCACAACACCTTTATGCTGAGTGCTTCCTCCGGAAATACGGTAAAACTTTGCAATAGTAAGTTTTATCTCTCCCAGTTCAGGCGTTCCAAAAAAACTGAACGGACGTGAAAGTTTGATGATACTTTGAACGGTTCCCTTGCCAAATGTTCTTTCGCCTATGATAACACCACGACCGTAATCCTGAATTGCCGCCGCAAAAATTTCGGATGCCGACGCGCTGTAGCGGTTGACAAGTACCGCAAGTGGGCCATTATAGAGTACCCGTCGATCTTCATCCCTGAGTACCATTTTTCCTCCAGTTGAATTGCTTATCTGCACCACTGGACCAGTTGGAATAAAAAGTCCTGTGACGTTCACAGACTCTTCAAGGGAACCGCCACCGTTATCACGGAGATCAATGACAATGCCATCAACATGTTCAGCATTCAGTTCGTTCAGAATCCGGGTTACATCACGGCTTGTACTGTTATAATTGCCGGTATTCTGTTGCTGACCTTCAAAATCAAGGTAAAATGACGGGATGGTAACCACACCGATTTTCTGACCATTTTTTGTAATGACGCTTTTTTTGGCCTCCTGTTCCTCCAGATCGATCTTTTTCCGAATGAGTTGAACTATTTTTGCTGGGCCCCTGCCTCCCTGACTTGCCGGAAGAATTTTCAGGCGAATAAAAGTGTCTTTCTTGCCGCGGATCAATTTTACAACATCATTGATTCGCCATCCGGTAACATCAACAATCTCAGATGTTTTTCCCTGGCCAACACCGATAATTTTATCTCCTTTTTTTAGTAAACTGCTTTTGAATGCAGGTCCTCCCGGAATAATCTCACTGACTACAGTATACTCGCTTTCGACCTGAAGTTTGGCACCAATTCCTTGAAGTGAACGGCTCATGTCGATCTGAAAATTTTCGTACTCATCCGCAGAGAGATAATTTGTGTGAGGATCGAACGAGGTTGTCAGCGCATAACTATATGCTTGAAAAGCATCTTCCGGCTTTTGGTGGTTAAGAAGATTCAGCCGATTGGTAAAGCTTTTTGCAAGAACTTCCCGAATAGTCTTGCTATTTTCTCCGGAATATTTCTGATTGATCCACCGGTATTTCAGCTCTTTTTTCCACAGATCGGTAAGCTGACGCCTGTCTGCAGGCCAGGGATCTGTCTTGCGATCAAGGTCAAGGGTTTCTGGTATTGAGAAGTTAAAGCGCACGGTATCGACTGTTGCCTTCATATACCGCATTTTTTCTTTAGCCCGTTTCAGAAAAAAATTATAAATACAAAAACCGGCATCTGATTTGCCGGAAAGAAATTCACCTTCAATGCGGCTCCCATAATATTTCCGCAGACGTTCAATCTCACTTGCTACAAAATAGCTTTTGCTCCCGTCAAGATTGTCGATATAGCGATTGAATATCTGCTGGGAAAGAGAGTCATTGACAGATATTTTCCTATAGTGTTTCTGAAGAAGGGACTGACTGATATATTTACCGACCTCCTCCTCGGCCGCAGTTGGCCGGAGGGTAACAATGGTTACCGCTGGAGCAGATTTTTCAGTATTTCCGGCAAATACCGGAACAGCGCTTCCCAAAACTACAATAATGAGAAGCAGACTTTTTCTACTCATGTTAATGGTACAATGATCAAAGGTTCGACGAGAGTGTTAAAGCAATTTTTGAATGAGAATCCAAATATACATATATTGAGGAACGCATGATAAACCATATCGATTAACATCATCCTGCGAAAAATCACCGCACATAATAATAAATAAAAGGAGAGCGTTCAATGCAAAAGAAAAAAGTCAGTTATAAAGAACTCGGATTGGTCAACAGTCGGGAACTTTTCAGTAAAGCGGTATCGGGAGGATATGCTATTCCTGCATACAATTTCAATAATCTCGAACAGATGCAGGCAATCATACAGGCCTGTGTTGAGACAAAATCTCCCGTAATTCTCCAGGTTTCCAAAGGTGCAAGAAGCTACGCCAATGAAACCTTGCTCCGCTACCTGGCTCAGGGTGCTGTTGCTTATGCCGCTGAACTTGGCTCTCCTGTTCCAATTGTGTTGCATCTTGATCACGGCGACAGCTTTGAACTCTGCGTTGACTGCATTGAATCAGGGTTCTCCTCGGTCATGATTGATGGCTCTCATCTCCCTTATGAAGAGAACGTTGCACTCACAAAAAAAGTTGTTGAGTTTGCCCACCAATTTGATGTCACTGTAGAGGGGGAACTCGGAGTACTTGCCGGCATTGAAGACGAAGTCTCTGCTGCACATCACACTTATACTCAGCCGGAAGAGGTTGAAGATTTTGTTGCAAAAACCGGGGTTGACAGTCTTGCTATCTCCATTGGCACCTCACATGGCGCCTTCAAGTTCAAACCAGGTGAAGATCCAAAAATCCGTCTTGATATTCTGACTGAAATTGAACATCGTATTCCCGGATTTCCTATTGTGCTGCACGGCTCATCTTCCGTCCCACAAGAGCTGGTAAAGATGATCAATGAACATGGTGGAAAATTGAAAGATGCCATTGGTATCAGTGAAGATCAGCTTCGTCTTGCCGCCAAATCTGCAGTCTGTAAAATCAATATCGACTCTGATGGCCGCCTTGCCATGACCGCAGCAATCCGCAAAGTCTTTGACGAAAAACCTGAAGAGTTTGATCCAAGAAAATATCTTGGCCCGGCTCGTGATGCTCTTAAAAAGCTCTATGCCCACAAGATCATTAATGTTCTCGGATCTGACGGAAAGGCATAATTTACTCAGTCTGCAGCAGAAAAAGGTGTCTTTTGATGCCTTTTTCTGTTACTGGAGCAAGAGACGCTTCGTCATGCTGACTCAAGAATGCGAAAGGCTGCATAAGCAAGCAACCCGCTTCCGGTTTCGAGAACACCTTCTTCAGGATCGAAGGTCGGTGAATGGAGAGTATTGCTGTTATCGTTATTCCCCATGCCCGTTCCAATTTGCCAGAATGTCCCGGGACACTCCTGAAGATAGTAGGCAAAATCTTCTGCGGTCATTATCGGCTCACAAGTAAGAACATTCTCACGGCCAAGATATTCGGTGCAGATTTTCTCCGCTTTTTCGGTCACAGCCGGATTGTTGTAAAGTACAGGATACCCTTGTCGGATCTCAAGTTCCGCCTCTACACCAAGCGCTATGGCGATATGAGTGACCGTCTGGCGCAACCGCTCATGGAGTACTGATCTTAACTCCTCATTCATGGTTCTCATTGTGCCAGACATCGTCACCTGCCGGGGAATAACATTTGTCGCATTGCCGCCATGAATGGATGCTATCGAAACAACTGCCTGTTCATGCGGAGGGGCGACCCGGCTGACAAGATGCTGAACTGCGGTAATGATATGAGCAGCGGCAATAACAGGATCAGCCGCTTTATGTGGTGCAGAGGCATGACCTCCCTGGCCTGTCACCGTGAAGTACAGTTCATCAGCCGCCGCCATAAAGCTCCCTTTACACAGCGCTACTTTCCCGCTCTCAACACTTGGAAAGCAGTGCTGACCGATAATTGCTGAAGGCTTAAACTGTCTGAAGAGGCCTGCATCAAGCAATGGCTTTGCACCTCCAGGGGCTTTCTCTTCGGCTGGCTGAAACACGAGAAGCACATCACCCGCAAGCTCATTCTTCATCCTCGACAGAATATTGGCTGCACCAAGAAGCATGGCAGTATGCATGTCATGGCCACAGGCGTGCATTTTTCCGGACTCAAGGGAACAGAATCCATGCAGGTTCTCTTCAAGAAGAGGAAGAGCATCAATATCCGCACGTAATGCGACAAGATTGTTTCCGGCAGCGTTACTGCCGCCTCGAATGACTGCAACAACGCCAGTGTCAAGCAGAGATGGCTCAGGCGTGATGCCGAGACCAAGGAGATAGTCCTTTATGAGCTTGGTGGTTCTCACCTCTTCATAAGCAAGTTCGGGGTGACGATGAATATCCCTGCGCAATGAAACAACTTCCGAAAAAATTTCTGCTGAATTTTCCCGAATCAGGTCAACAAGCTCGACAGAGTGTTCTGTTTTCATGCAATCATCATATTTTGCAATAGGTTACGATTATAGCTCTTTTCATGCTCCGTTACATATCCATAAACCTGATAAACTCAAGCGCCTTTTCTCTCATCTCATCATCTTTTTCAGAAAAAGGTGACGTGTAGCGGATCATATAGCCATATTTTTTCAGATTTGATACCAGACGATAGAAATCATGGATCTGAAGCCTGAATGTCAGAACGAGGCCTTCACCATCCGGAGCAGCAGGATAGATGCCACAACTCAACACCGTAGCGTCGTTTTTTTCGAGAGTGGCAATAATCTCGGAAAGCTTGAGGTCATACGATGGTACATCCAGTTCAAGGGTAATGCACTCTTCTCGTAAATGAAAAACAGTGGCAATATGTTCAAAAAGAGCCGCCTTTTGTATGACACCAACATAGTCTCCACCCTCCCCCGATACAGGAATGAGCTGGTAAGGGAATGAATCCATTCTCACAACTATCTCAAAAAGATGCTCATGGAGTCCAACGCTGCAAGCATGTTCAAGCTTCAGCTCCATAAGCCGCTTTCTTGACTGCTGTGCAGGAAGCAGATCAAGGATAGTCACCATTGCCGCAACCTTTCCCTCATGCAGGAGTGGAGCACATTCAACTCCTTTCTTCTGCATGAGGGAAAGGACATCCGCAACCAGGTCATCACCTAAAAAAAACGGAAAGCTTGTATCAAGACTATCCTCTATACACTTATTTAACAGCATGGTTCAATTTTATTCACTCTTTTTTCATGCCTCCCACCTTCAAAATCGGTACTAAACCAGTTGTGAAGGGTTTTTTCAATAGTAACAGCATCAGTAAAGCGTGCGGGTAAACATATAATATTGGCATTATTATGCTGACGGGCAAGTATTGCAAACTCAGGGTTGCAGGCAAGAGCTGCACGAATCCCCTTGACCTTATTTGCTGCAATTGAGACTCCAATGCCTGTGCCACAAAGCAGAATGCCGGAATCACACTGCCCATCCGCCACGGCAAAGGCAACTTTGCGGGCAAAATCAGGATAGTCTACCGACTCTTCATTATGCGGCCCCATATCGATGATCTCATAGCCGTTTCGTTCAAGCCAGAAAAGGACTGTTTTTTTGAATTCAAACCCGGCATGATCACTTCCAACTGCTATTTTCATAATTCATTGACGTTAAATTTAGATGAAGTTTTTTTCTGGACAGACTTGGATAGAAAAAGGGCCTGACTATTTATTTGAGGGGCATCATTGATAATCCGTGAGTAGGTGCCATCGGCATTCATCTGCCAGGCCTTGACATTATCGCTCAAAATCAGCTCAAGATCTGATTTGACGGTCTGAATTAAAATTTTGTCGAACACCGGAAAAATCGCCTCAACCCGATCGTCGAGGTTTCTTGGCATGATATCGGCACTTCCAAGATACAGCTCCTCTTTTCCTCCGTTATAAAAGTAGTATGCTCTGCTGTGCTCAAGAAAACGTCCTATGACACTTGTAACCCGGATATGTTCACTGACTCCTGGAATGCCGGGCTTCAGGGAGCAAATTCCACGAACAGCAAGATCGATTTTCACACCTTCACAGGATGCCCTGTAGAGCGCCCGAATGGTTTGAGCATCCACAAGGGCATTCATTTTCATGATTATTCTTCCCTTGTTCTCTTTACCGATCCACTCGACTTCCCTCTCGATCATCTCGATAATTCTTTTCCTGGTATTGATCGGCGAAACAAGGAGTTTTCTGTATCCGGTGTGTTTGGAATACCCGGTCAGTGCGTTGAAAAGTTCTGCCACATCGTTGGCAAGCTGTTCATTAGTTGTAAACAGGCTGTAATCAGTATAGATCTTCCCTGTTGCCGGATTGTAGTTACCGGTGCCAAGATGAAGGTATCGTTTCAGCTTGTGTTGTTCACGTCGTACAATCAGGGTAAGCTTTGCGTGGGTTTTCAGTCGAGGCAGGCCATAGACGACATGTACGCCGACGTCCTCAAGCGCCCGAGCCCAGACAATATTGTTCTCTTCGTCAAATCTTGCCTTGAGTTCCACAAGAACAGCAACCTGTTTACCCTCTTCTGCCGCCTTCATCAATGCCTCAACAATTGGCGAATTGCTGCCGACCCTGTACAGAGTCTGCTTTATCGACAATACATCAGGATCAAGAGCTGCCTGATAAAGAAAATCGACGACTGGCTGAAACGAATCGTATGGATGGTAGAGCAGAATATCTTTAGCTCTTATCAACTTAAAGATATTTGTACTGAACTCCCCCTCAATCCGGTTATATGGAACAAAAGGCTCGTCTTTCAAATCGGGCCGTTCTATCTTCAGAAGATCAATCAGACAGCCTAGTCCAAGCGCACCATTTATTTCATAAACATTTCTTTCAGCGACCTCAAGATTTTTTATAAGCAGTTTTCGTACAGAAAGAGGCATTGCAGGCGTGATGTCGAGGCGAACAACTTTTCCATAACGGCTTGAGCGGAGTCCCTGTTCGATAGTCTTCAACAAATCACCCGCTTCATCCTCCTCAATTTCAATGTCAGCATCCCGGATCAATCTGAAAAGATGCGATTGTATAATCCTCATTTTCGGAAACAGGTGCGCCAGATTGCTTTCAACAAAATCTTCTATCCAGATTAACCTTATGATTCCATCATCATCATGAAATCCCTTGATATTATTAAGCAGAAGAAGTCGGGGAAGAATGCTCGGCACTTTCACGCGGGCAAACTTCAGTGACCTGCTCTCCTCATCTTCCAGCTCAATGGCAAGGTTCAGGGAGAGGTTCGACATAAACGGAAACGGATGACCTGTATCGAAAGCAAGGGGAGTCAGTACAGGAAAAATCTCCTTGCGAAAATAGTGACTCAAGGCACGCTGCTGTGTTGCCGACAATTCTGAAATCCGAAGAAACTCTATCCCCTCCTTTTGCAGCGCTGGCACCAGATCGTGATAAAAACATTCATTTCTTTCACTGAGCTGCTTCAAAACCATCGAGCGGATCTTGTCGAGTTGTTCTGAGGGTGTATAGCCATCAATCGTCCGATCCTGAATGCCCGCCTGATACTGCTCCTCAATACCTGCAACACGGATCATGAAATATTCATCCAGGTTTGAACTGAAAATCGAGATGAATTTTACCCGTTCCAGAAGAGGATGCAACTCAGGATTGAACGCCTCTTCAAGCACTCGCTGATTGAAGTAAATCCAGCTCAGCTCCCTGTTGACATATAAGGAGGCATCAAAAAAATTTGGAAAAGGGTCTTTAAGCATACCAGACAATAAAAATTAAGTGTATCGAATGATTCCCTGTTCGTGAACGACTGCGTCAAGCGGTTCATCCCAAGGGTCGGAGGGAAGCTTATCAACCCTCTGCTGGAAAAAGGAGAGCCCAATCCTGCAGGGGTTAACTCCCCTTTCTGAGAGCCGCTTTAAAAAACGGTCATAAAATCCTTTCCCATACCCGAGGCGACAGCCTTTTTCATCAAAGGCTAAAAGGGGAAGCAGTACAACATCAAGATGCGATTCATCCACAAAAGAGAGCACTTCAGGTTCAGGTTGGCCGAATTGGGCCTTCCTGAGAGAATCGCCTTTTTTATAAGCGGCAGAAATAAGCTCCCCGTTTCGAATAACCGGAACCGAAAGCTTTTTATCATGGACCGAAAGCTCATCAATAATTGGAGCTGTAGATACTTCTGCCAAAACAGGCATTGAAAGGTAGAGATGAATAGAGAAGGCATTGAGAACCTCAGGCAGCCCGATAACATGCCCTGCAATAGACCGACTCATCGCAATCCGCGAAGTTTCAGTGATCGACCGGCGCCTGGCAATCATTATTGCCCGGAAAGCCTTTTTTTCTATGGCTATGTTTGCGTTACGATCCATAAAGAAATATTGGACAATGCTCCTGGACATCTCCGGTACCTTTTGAAAGTAAAATAATAAAATAGAGCTTTTGCCACCTATAAAAGCCTCCTTTTAAGGCGACAAATCATATCATGATAATCAATATTGGTAAAGCAATGGAAAACCTTATATATCGAAGTTCTCTGCATCGTCAACTCATGCATAGTTCAATAATTGTAGTACCTTTAAAATAGATGCAGGAAGAGATCCTGTGGAACTGCAGGCACGAATTGTTATAAACATCTAAAATTGAAGCTAGGCCATGAGCTTTATTTTTCAGCAGGCACGCATCCTCAATCCGCTTGAAAAAGTTGATCTTACCGGAACGATAAAAGTAAGTAACGATGGAATCATCGAAGCTGTTATTTACAATAATGAAACTCTTGAAACATCGCCGGAGGATAGAGTAATTGATCTTCGAGGTCAAATAGTGGCTCCAGGGCTTTTCGATATGCACTGCCATTTCAGAGAACCGGGTCAGGAATATAAGGAAACTCTCGAAAGCGGGGCTAATGCGGCGGCGTATGGCGGCTTTACAGGCGTTGCACTCATGCCAAACACCAAACCGGTTATAGACAGTCCACTCGGTGTTGCTTACATCCGCCATCACGCATCAATGCTTCCTGTTGATCTTGAAGTGATCGGAGCAATGACTGTTGAAAGCAAAGGTGAACATCTGGCACCATTCGGAAAGTTCAGCTCCTATGGAGTCACGGCTGTTTCGGATGATGGTTCGGCCATTCAAAACAGTCAAATCATGCGACTGGCCTTTGAGTACGCTTCAAATTTTGATCTTCTCATTATTCAGCACTGTGAAGAGCGATCGCTTACCGAGGGTGCCGTTATGAATGAAGGGCTATATTCCACCAAACTCGGACTGAAAGGAATCCCTGATATTTCCGAAGCTATTATGCTTGGCAGGGATCTGCTTCTGATGCACTATCTTGAACAGCATAAACTGCATGACCCGCTTATAAGACCGCGTTACCATGTCGCTCATATCAGTACCAAAGCAGCGCTTGATCTTGTACGCAGGGCAAAACAGGATGGGCTTCAGGTTTCCTGCGAAGTAACGCCCCACCATTTCACTCTCTGTGATGAAGACCTTTTTAAGGCTGAACAGAAAGGAAACTATATCATGAAGCCACCGCTCTCATCAAGGGAAAACCGTGAAGCTCTGCTTGAGGGTCTTGCCGACGGGACTATTGATGCCATAGCGACAGACCATGCTCCCCATGCCTCCCATGAAAAAGAGTGTCCGCCCGATCAGACGGCTTTTGGTATTATCGGCCTTGAAACTGCCCTAGGTTTGACCATTACCGAACTGGTTGAGAAAAAAATTATTACCATGTCTCGCGCTATTGAACTCCTGTCGGTTAATCCAAGAAAAATCATGAACCTCAAACCCATTCTCTTTGTACCAGGAGAACAGGCAAATTTCTCAATCATTGACCCTGACGTTGTATGGAACGTTACCTCAAACTCATTGAAATCAAAATCATCAAACACTCCATTTCTCAACCGCTCCCTGAAAGGAAAAGCAAGAGGAATATTCCATAAGGGAAAACTTCTTGAAGCGGAAACCTTGTAAAGAAGTAATTCATTCTGCAGAAAACTTGGTTATCGGTTATAATTTTATTAAACTCCGTTTGATTTTGAGTAAAAACGACAGGAGAACGTCTTAACAAAAAGAACTACCTTACAAGTCATGGCAAAGAAACAATCATTTGCAGATAAAGGCAAAAAAACAGGTACCAGTGATTTCAAGTGTGCCAAACTTATTTTTTCCGTGAAGTCAGAAAAAACGAATGCCTGGAAATTCATTGAGAAAAACGTCCGGATCCCGAATGGGGAAAATGATCAGGTAATTCTTGCAAAAGCGATCACCGACTACGCTAAATAATCATCCGGGATATTTCCTCAGGGTATCACACAGGATGCCCTGAATTTTCCCTGTTACCTCACCGCCTCTTTCCTCCCATAGATATGGCAAAAAACCTCCATTCTTCAGGAAATGAGTCATCACCCATTTGGTATGAAACGTGGTTTAACCATCCGCTCTACCTTGAGCTCTACAGCCACAGGGATAATGATGAAGCGGCACGCTGCATTCATACTATTCTCTCCTTATCTGGTCTTGATCTGAAAAAACCGGCATCTCTGTCAGTGCTCGATATTGCCTGCGGAGCTGGCCGCCACGCCCTTGAGCTGGCCCGACTCGGCTATATAGTCACAGGAAATGACCTTTCGCCATATCTGCTTGAGGAGGCAAGAAAAGCAGCATTGAAAAGCCATTTACCACTGAAACTTTCCTGTTACGACATGAGGCTGATGGCTACCAACGATCTTTATGATCTGGTTGTTCAGCTTTTTACCAGTTTTGGTTATTTTGACTTGAAAGAAGATGATCAACTGGTCATCAAGAATGCTCACGGGTTGCTGAAAAGTGATGGCTGGTATGTGCTTGACCTTCTTAATCCCCTCTATCTTGCAAAAAATCTGGCCCCTTACTCCCGACGAAATTCAGGCAAGCTTTCCATTATTGAGGAACGTGCGTTTAGTGGCAACAGGATTACCAAAAGCATGAGCATTACTCCCCTCTTCGGCGAAACAATTACCTTCAATGAATCAGTTCGGCTTTACAGTGAAGAGGAGATTCGTGCTATGCTTCAGAACGAGGGATTTACTGTGGCAAGTATTGTCGGAAACTACCAGGGTGAGCCATTCACACCAAATGACTCACCCCGAATGATGATTTTCAGTCGCAACGGATAAGAAAAATATCAGTTAAGCATGTCGCGGTCGCGGTACCACTCGTAGGCATTCCTTATGCTGTGTTCATGTGGCTGGTATTGCATGTTCAGTTCACGGGTTGCCTTGGACGAATCAAAATAGAGGAAATGGGATGCAACTCTAAACATTGACATGTTGAAAAGTTTCGATATCCGGTTCTTGTTCTTGTAGAGATCAAGTGCCGATTTCAATATTCTTGCCGACCAGAATGGAAGAGGGAAATGAACCTTTGGCGCTCCGGTAATACGAGAAATCGTGTCAGCAAGCTGCTTGTAGGAGACATTTTCACCGCCAAGGATGTAGCGTTCCCCAGTTTTTCCTTTTTCCATGGCAGTAATTATGGTATCTGCAACGATCTCAACATCGACAACGCAGATGCCGCCAAGGGGATAAAAAGGAAGCCTTTTATTATAGATATCCTTGATGATCCGTCCAGCATTGAAATTTATGTCGCCAGCACCAAACACAAAAGCGGGGTTGACAATAACACAGTCCAGTCCTCTCTTTATGGCGTTAGCAACCTCGATTTCTGAGAGGTGTTTTGTTCTGGCATATTCAAGGCTGATAGAATGGAAATTCCAGACAACGGATTCGTCAACCGGTTTTTTATCAAAGGCAATTCCTACTGCAGTTATTGAACTGACGTGTACAACTCTTTTAACACCAGCCAAGGTGGCGGCATCTAAAATATTTCGAGTACCATCAACATTGATTTTATAGAGCAAGGCATTTTTTTTATCCCCCATATAGGTAAGTCCGGCAGAGTGATAGACCAGATCTATCCCCTGAAGTGCCGAATCAAGCGAAGCCCGATCGGTGATATCCCCATAAACAAGATGCACCTTATGCAAAACATCAGAAAGAGAGGATAGATCCGAACTTTTACGAACAAGAATAAAGACTTCATCGTCAGTGGAAGCCAGCTTTTTCACAAGACTCGAACCAATAAAACCTGTTGCCCCTGTTACAAGGATTTTTTTATTCACCAGTATTGTACATCTATCTATTAACAATCCTTCCTTTTTTCCGCTCTCCAAAAAGACCATCAGTGGTTACTGAAAGGCCCTGCTATAATCATTGTACAATGGCGGTCTCATCGAGAACAATTTTCCCTTCTACTATCTTTTTACGAATATCCTCCAGTTGCTCATGGTTTTTAGTGCCGATCAATGATGCGTTTTTTTCATTGTAAACATAGTCCGTATAGCGGTCGGCAAGACCAAAGACAGCAACTCCACCCCCATTGAAATTCCCATTCAGCACATTTTCAACCGTTTTCAGAACAGCCCTGTCGACAGCCTTGGTCATACTTGATAGCACAAATCCTGGAGCTTCGGACTCCTGATCCCGATCAGTGCAGATAACAAGAGCTTTACTTTCCCTTGCTGCTTCAATGACACCAAGTCCACTCGCTCCAGCAGCCTGGTAGATAATATCCGCTCCCTTTCCATACTGTCCAAGCGCAAGCTCCCTGCCCTTGGCTGGATTGGCAAATGCAGAACCGGTCATACCTACATAGCCTGAAATCACTCTGATTTCAGGATTGATTGAGCGAACTCCTTTAATAAAGCCAGTCTCAAATTTTTTAATAACGCTTGATTCCATTCCTCCGATAAAACCAACAGTCTTTGTTTTGGTCATCATTCCAGCCAAAGCACCGGCAAGATAAGAGCCCTTCTTTTCTTCAAAAACAATTCCCTGGAGATTTGCTGGTATAATAATGTTCGGCTGGCTGATATAATCAATGCAGACAAATTTTTTATAGGGAAATTCCGCAGCAATCCTGGTAATATCTTCACTGAAAAGCAGACCAACACCGATAACAAGCCCCACTCCGCGTCAGGCCGATATGATGCTGGTCTCAGGCA
>CAJAAV010000029.1 GCA_903937835.1 uncultured Chlorobiaceae bacterium
CAACCAGTCGGCATCAGTTGTTTCTGATATTGCAGAGTTCAAGACCGTGCAGCGACAAACAGTTACCCGCACCTTGCCTTCGTTGGATTAACATGTTATTGAAAGAAAATCATGCGGCGCACGTAATAATCGAAAAAGAGAGGAAAATATTGCTATGTTGGCTTTTGTACTTTAACAAAGTATGAGCGAATTCTAAGAACAAAAAGTTACTGGCAGGAAAAAACCTATGAACCTACAAGTCTATACAGGATTAAGTGCATAAAAAAATATTATTTCTCAAAAAATATTTACAAGATCCTCAAAGTATTGGTTCCGTAATACCCTCTTCAAAGTTTTTAGGAAAGGCTATTTATAAATCAATCAAGGAATTAGACCAAACAAATATTATTGAGATTGGTGCAGGAACCGGTGCAATCACAAAGCATATATCAAGTTTAAATCCATTATTGGTTGAAATCGATCAGGAATTTTGTGACTTGCTCCGTCAAAACTATCCCCATCTGACGACTGTTAATTCGTGCGCACTGGAACAGTTACAAAAAGTTGATGAGCGTTTTGGACTGGTGCTTTCAATTCCTCTTATTAACAATCCATTTAAATCATCATTTATTCCCATTATAAGTACTCTTTACAGTCAAGGCCTGTTGAAGTGGTGTGTTATGTATACGTATGGCCTCAATGATCCTCTCGGAGAAGTTAACTTTCAGAGCAAAGTAAGGAGAAGGTTTATCGTGAAAAATATTCCACCTGCATCAGTCTGGGTTTATTCATAAGATCATCATACACGACAATGGTTCGAAGAAGTCTGCTTCTCATTATTTTGGTGCTTGGATGTGCTTTTCCTGTTATTGCGGAAAATACTGGAAAACCCTCTTCGGCTCAGACGGTGATTACTCTCAAACCGACTGCTTTGGAAACAGAGGCTTGCAACTATATCAGTCAATACCTTCTGCTAAACCACTATAGAAAGGTGGCGGTTAACGATTCTCTGTCACTTCAGATATTTAATCGTTATATCGACAATCTTGACGGCAGTAAAAGCTATTTTGTGGCAAGCGATATTGATCGCTTCAGGCAGATGTACGGAAACAGGATTGATGACGAATTTCTTGCCGGGAAAGCAACGGCCGGGTTTGATATCTATAACCTCTTTTTAAAAAGGGCCAAAGAAAAAATGCGGTATATGAAAGCCGCAGCCGACACGGTACATCTTAACTTTTCAACACCAGAAACCCTTGATCTTGACCGCAAAGCCGACTCTTGGCCTGTCAACCAGCAGCAGCTTATCGATTTGTGGAGAAAAGAGCTGAAATACCAATGGCTTAATCTTAAATATTCCGGAAAAAGTAAAACGGCCATTCGAAGAGGTCTGGCAAAAAGCTTTACAGGCAGACTGAACCTTCTGAACCGCCAGAAGTCCGATGATGCTTTTCAGGCATATATTTATGCACTGACAACCTCGTTCGATCCCCATACAAGCTATTTCTCTCCGGATGATTATAAAAACTTCCAGATCGACATGAGTCGTTCGCTTGAGGGAATCGGCGCCAAACTTCAAACCGAAGGAGAGTATACCGTCATCAATGAGCTTATTCCTGGAGGCCCGGCATTCAAAAGTAGTCTCTTGAAAAAAGGGGATAAAATTATCGGTGTCGGTCAGTGGAAAAAAGTTGAGATTGTTGATGTGTCGGGCTGGAGAATCAATGATGTAGTAAAGCTGATCCGTGGAAAGAAAGGCACTCTTGTTCACCTGAAAATACTTCCTGCAAGTCAGGGAGGACGAGGTGCAGCAAAAATAGTCGCACTTGTGCGTGACAAAGTCAATTTGCAGGAACAGTCTGCAAAGAAACGTATTATTCTGCAGAATGGACATAAAATAGGCGTTATAACTATCCCCTTATTTTACCTTGATTTTGAGGGCGAGCAGCAGAATATCGGTAACTATAACAGTACAAGCCGCGATGTATCACGTATTCTGGAGGAACTGAATGCAGAGCATGTTGACGGAATTATTATTGATCTGCGCGAAAATGGGGGTGGATCACTTGAGGAATCGGTGAAAGTTACCGGACTGTTTATTCCTGGCGGACCTGTCGTCCAGATCAGCAACTCAACCGGAGGGTCAACGGTACTCAAGGACGAGGACAGTCGCGAACAATATGAGGGGCCACTTGCTGTTCTGGTGAACCGTTACAGCGCATCGGCATCCGAAATTTTTGCTGCAGCTATCCAGGATTACGGACGTGGCGTTATCATCGGCGAGAGAACATTCGGGAAAGGAACGGTTCAAAGCCTTATCCCACTTTCAAGGCCAGCTTCTGTTCATGGTGGGCAACCTGAACTTGGAGAGATAAAAATCACGATTGCAAAGTTTTACCGGATTTCGGGTGGCAGCACGCAGCATAAAGGGGTTGAACCCGATATTAGTATGCCATCCATGATCGACACCGCCAGGATTGGTGAAGATACTTATACCAGTAGTTTACCATGGAGCACTATCTTGCCATCATTTTATAAGCCTACTGCAGAGATCACTCCCGAAAAAATTGAACTTCTCTGCAAAAAATTTCAGGAACAATCATCAAAGAACCCCCTCTACCAGAGCTATCTCGATGATCTGAAGACACTTGACCAGATCCGTAAAAAGAAGTCGGTATCCCTTCAGGACTCAGAAGTGAAATCGGAAACAGAGACAATAAAACAGATTGAGAAACGATGGGTTCTTGAGCAGGATGCTACCAACGATCTGAAAAAAGATGTGTTGCTCAACCAGTCGGCAGCAGTAGTTGCCGATCTGGCAGAGATCAATACAGTACCAGTGCAACCGGATTCCCGGAAGCTGCCGTTATCACGTTAAAGCTGTTTTCGGGCATTCTCGATTTGAAGAGCGACGGAGTCGAATGAACAACTGCCGTGTGTTTTTTTTGAGTTGACACTGGCGTCAGCCTTGAGGCAGTCGTAAATATCTGCATCAATGACCTCCGAGAACTCCCTGAACTTTTCAACCGGGATGTGTGGCAGGTTCACCTCCGAAGCGATACTCCAGGTGACAATTTTTCCGGTAATGCGGTGGGCATCGCGGAAGGGAATTTGCTTGCGGACAAGATATTCGGCAATTTCAGTGGCGAGGCTGAGATCCTCTGCCGTCAGTTTTGCTAGCCGCTCCTCCTTCAGTGTGGTATGCTCAAGCAGTTTTGCAAAGATGCTCACACTTCCGATAGTTGTTTCTGCGCTGTCAAACAGCGGCTGTTTGTCCTCCTGCATGTCGCGGTTGTAGGAGAGGGGGAGCCCTTTCATGATGGTCAGCATTGCCATCAGGTTGCCATACACCCTTCCGGTTTTTCCCCTCACCAACTCGGCAATATCGGCATTTTTCTTCTGCGGCATGAGTGAAGAGCCTGTGGCAAAAGCGTCGCTGATCTCAAGATAGCCGAACTCGTAGGAACTCCAGAGAATCAGATCCTCGGCAAAGCGCGAGAGATGCATCATAATCACCGAACAGGCCGAGATGAACTCAATGATGATATCGCGATCACTGACGGCATCAATGCTGTTGGCAAACATATCGTCAAACCCAAGAAGTACAGCCGATCGTTCGGGGTTAAGCGGGAGTGTGCTGCCCGCAAAAGCGGCTGCGCCAAGAGGGGAGATATTCACCCGTTTCATAAGGTCATGCAGGCGCTGACGGTCGCGGTTGAACATATTGAAATAAGCCATGTAGTAGTGGCCCGCAGAAATCGGCTGTGCCCGCTGCAAGTGTGTATAACCAAAGATGATGGTTTTCTGGTAGTTTTCCGCTTTTTCTATGAGCACCCTTAACATTCCCCCGAGCGTCTCCTGAAGTTCGGTAATCTGGCAGCGCAAATAGAGACGGGTATCGGTTGC
Source organism: uncultured Chlorobiaceae bacterium (assembly GCA_903937835.1). Classification (GTDB taxonomy): domain Bacteria; phylum Bacteroidota; class Chlorobiia; order Chlorobiales; family Chlorobiaceae; genus Chlorobium. The sequence goes on from CAJAAV010000029.1 coordinate 3,886, forward strand.
AACCTGGTCGTTACGGCTTCTGCCGGAGTGCAGTTTGCCAGCAGTGGTGCCAATTTTTTCCTTGAGCCGGTTCTCAATAACCGTATGAATATCCTCATCCTCCCAGTGGGGGAGAAGGGCGCCGCTCGACAGTTCCTCCTCAATCTCCCTGAGCCCGGCAATAATTTCTCCAGCCTCCCCAACACTCACAATACCCTCTTCAGCAAGCATGGTGACATGGGCAATCGAGCCCTGAATATCTTCACGATAGAGCTTCTTGTCGACATGAACCGATGACGAAAAGAGAAGCGCATCGCGGTCAAAAGGCAGTGAAAATCGGCTCTGCCAGAGTAACTCCTTTTTATTGCTGCTCATAAGAATATCAGTTGTGGTGAGAGAGAATCCGCCTCCAAAATAGTAAATTTTGTTTTATTGCCTTGGGATGAAGTGGACGGCGTAACAATGAATAGCTTTGAATGGTTAGAACTCTTCTTGCGGAGATTGACAAAAGAAGGGGTAACTTCTTTTTTTTTGCTACCAACATGCCGCCCCTCCGGGGCTTGAAAACAAAGAGCATTATCTTAAATGCCGTGGGCATGGCATATTGGCAGACCACAGCATAACCCGAACCCCCCTCTTTTCTTTCTTTTACGCATGGAGAATCAATAACGGAATATTTGCAGCGCCCTCCAGAGTTTGTTTTTTTACAGAAATGAAGGCACCTGTTGCATTGTTCTTGTCAAGCACTCAAAACAACGACCTCATACTCAGATATGGAGTTGAACAGAAATAACGAGCTTACTGTAGAGTTGCAACAGTTGCAGGAAGAAAACGTGCGTCTGAAAGCTCTCCTGACACTTCATAATATCCCTTCGGATGAACCTTGTTCAATTGAAACTCTCTTACCTTCCGCTGAAGTCTCTCCTCCATCCAGAGCCCAACGTTCTGCATCTGAAAAGGTCGCTCTCTTTCGCAGCTTTTTTCGTGGACGGAGTGACGTTTACCCACTTCGCTGGGAGTCAGCAAAAGGCAAATCCGGGTATGCCCCGGCGTGCGGGAACGAATGGCGGCAGGGTATTTGCCAGAAGCCCCGGATCAAATGCGGAGATTGCAGCAACCGCCAGTTATTGCCGCTTGATGATCAAGTGATCTATCGCCACCTTGAGGGTCGGCATACTGTCGGCATTTTCCCGATGCTTAAGGACGATACCTGCTGTTTTCTTGTGGCAGACTTTGATGATGATGGTTGGCGAGAAGATGCCGTCGCATTCATGCAATCGTGCCGGGAGTTCAATATTCCTGTGGCGCTGGAGATATCCCGATCAGGAAACGGCGCTCATGTCTGGTTCTTTTTCGCCGATCCGGTGCCAGCACGTGAAGCTCGGCAACTTGGTGCGGCCCTGATCAGCCACACCTGCGAGCGCACCCGTCAGCTTGCCATGGGAAGTTATGATCGCTTTATTCCCCTGCAGGATACCTTGCCAACGGGTGGTTTCGGTAACCTGATTGCGCTGCCATTGCAGGGAGAACCCCGAAAAAAAGGGTTCACTGTTTTTGTTGATGAGCACCTTGTTCCATACCCGGATCAATGGGAATATCTTGCATCAATTCAGAAAATCTCCCGCTTTGAACTGGAAGCAACTCTTTTGAGTGTCAGTGGTGGTCGCCATCCGCTTGATATTGCCTTTATTGCGGAAGAGGATGAAACGGAGCCCTGGAAGCGCTCGTTACAGCATACCAGCGGGATATCAGGCCCTTTGCCGGAATCTCTCACTCTGGTGCTTGGCAATCAGATCTTTATCGCCAAGGATGATCTCCCGCGAGCGCTGGCCAACAGCTTGATTCGTCTGGCAGCTTTTCAGAACCCCGAATTTTACAAGGCCCAGGCCATGCGTCGCTCGGTCTGGGCCATACCGCGTGTTATCGGTTGCGCCGAAAATTTTGCGTTGCATATCGGTTTGCCGAGGGGCTGCCTTGATGCAGTGACTGGACTGCTCAAACAGCACAATATCAGGGTGAATATTCAGGAAGAGCGCATCACAGGCTCTGAGATAACGGTCAAGTTTGCCGGTGCGTTGAGAAAAGATCAACAAGCTGCGGTCAATGCGATGTTGAACCATGAGGTAGGAATCCTCTCCGCCCCAACGGCATTTGGCAAAACAGTCATGGCGGCAGCGATAATTGCCCGACGACAGTTCAGTACCCTGATTCTTGTTCATCGTACTGAACTGCTCCGGCAGTGGGAGGAGAGGTTATCCACTTTTCTTGATCTTTCAGGCATGTCTCTCGGGCTGATTGGGGGTGGCAAGAAAAAGCCGACCGGCACAATTGATATTGCCGTCATGCAGTCGCTTTCAAGGCGTGATGATCTTGCAGAACTTCTCGACCGCTATGGCCAGATTATTGTTGATGAGTGCCATCACCTCTCAGCCGTCTCATTTGAGGCCATTCTGAAACAAGCCAAAGCAAAATATGTCCTTGGATTAACGGCCACGCCGATTCGCCGCGATGGTCATCAGCCGATCATCTTCATGCAGTGCGGCCCGGTACGCTACCGTGCGCTTCAGGCCGAAAATGCCCCTGTTCGACTTGAGGTGTGGCCGCTCAACATGTTAGCGCCTCCGATTCCACCCGAATCAGCTATTCAGGAGCTTTTCCGGATTCTTGCTCACGATGCTGCACGAAACCAGCGCATTGCAGAGGATATTTTGGCGGCATATCGTGAAGGGCGCAAGATTCTTGTGTTGACAGAGCGGACTGAGCAACTGCAACTCTTGCGTGAACATCTTGGAGAAAACCTCACCAATATCTTTCTGTTGCATGGACGGTTAACCAAAAAGCAGCGTTCAGCGACTCTTTCTGAGCTGGCAGAACTGGATGGTTCAGCTCCACGCATCATTCTGGCGACTGGGCGCCTGATTGGTGAGGGTTTTGATCATCCCCCTCTTGATACCATGGTGCTCGCCATGCCGATCTCCTGGAAAGGAACATTACAGCAATATGCCGGGCGCCTGCACAGGGAACATGCCTCCAAGCAGGATGTGCGCATTTACGATTACATCGAGTATGATAATGTGCAGCTTGCGCGAATGTGGCAAAAACGCTATCGTGGCTATCAGGCAATGGGGTATCGGGTAAGGCCTTGTCAAGTAAAGCTTCAACCATCATAACCTATGGCAGAATACGGTGAGTGGAATCGTAAGGGCGCAACTCTCAGCGATGTTACGGCGAAGAAAGAGTACGGTGTAGACTATTCTTTCATTGTCAATGGTATTTCTGCAGGCAAGCTGGAATACCGCGAAGGCAATATGTGGGGCAATCCTTATTTGAAGGTATTGAGAGGGCAGTTGGAACAGTTAATCACCGAAAAGTTTGGCGCTGATTATTTGGTACAGCAAAACCGCCTGACTGAATTGCGGGTGATCAAAAAAGAGATGACGGCATTGAAGAAGAGACTGAAAGAACTGGAGGCCCGGAAGGCCGAGCTTGAGGTGGCTTTGATGAAGGTTGAAGATTAAATTTGAGCAGGATTGGGAATAAACAGAATCTTCAGCCGGTGTTTTTCTGAACGTTACAGCCCATGAACCTGATGTTGTCAGCGGGGATTTGGCATAGGACGCACTGAATTAAGTGCAGGGGTTCTGGCGGCTGTCAATAGTGAATTCCCTCATCTGAAACAGCTTGATGTTCCGAGGCTGTGGTAACCAAACATGCTGTAATAATCAGAAAAAAATGTAAGTTCTGTTCATTGCGGTATTGTAATTTGGAGAGATATAATTCGATTGTCTGAAATGAGCTGAGTGCGACGTTTCAACATTATCATGATTATCTTGCTTTTAACGAGCGAAAGTTCTTGCCTTTAACAGAAATGTAAGTTTATGCACAGGATTGGAATTGTTGGTCACCGGTTTATTCCCGACGATAATGTTTTGAGACATGTTACTCAAGAAATTACGAGTATTTTGGATGGTTTCTGTGGTCTGTATCCAGATCTGATTGCATTGTCTGCAATTGCAGAGGGTGCAGATACCATATTTGCTGAAGCGGCACTTGCGTTGGGGATGCCCCTTGAAATCATAAGGCCATACCAGTCGTATTATTCTGATTTTGCTACGGTATCTGCCCGAAATCGTTATTCCACATTATGCGCGGCTTCGTGCAGAGAGATTGTGCTGTCACATACTTCCCGTTCAGATGAAGCATATAAAAATGCGATGAATTTAGTTGTCACTCAGTCCGATTTGCTTGTGGTTGTTTGGGATGGTTATCCGGCAATGTCTATCTGCGGGACGAGTCATGCGGTAGATAATGTTGTTCGACTGAACAAGTCGTGGATACATCTTAATGTTGTTGATTTGACAGTAACGCATCATTTTGTAAATGAATTTATCGAAATGCCTTGTTGAACAACCATATAATACCGAAAATGGCAAAAATTTTTTTGAATAATCCTGTTCCTGACCATTGGAAAATTATTGGTATTGTGATGTCACTGCTTTTTTTTATCGGCTTTGGTGCTTATGGGTTACAAATTATTGCCGAAAGAGATGTTTTTATTAATTTCCCTTTGCCGCAAAAAAGCGCCATTACAAACACAAAAGAACAATATGAAATAGCCAAGATATACTCGGAAATTCGCCAAATTCGAAGCGATACTGGTGGCAGCCTGTTTTGGTTAAAGTTGATAGCGTTATTTGTTACCGTAGGAGGTGCTGTTGGCGGTTATTTGGTTGGGCAAAAACAAGCAACTCGTTCACGTATGGAATTCGAAGATCGAGCAACTCGTTCCCGTATGAAATTTGAAGGTCGAAAAAATGTCGATGCAGCATATCAGTCAATTGTGCAGGAATTATCGGCAAAATCACATCTTTTAAGAGCAGCAGCTAGTGCAAAGCTTGGCTCGATATTGGAATCGTTTCCTGAAGAGTGGAGTGTTAGTGAAGATAAAGATGAAAATATAAATAAAAGAAATCAACTTATTGACTTGACCAAGAAGATATTAGCAGCGTCACTCTCGATTGAGAAAAAAAAGTCGGTATTGAAAAATTTAACAAAATCTATCGCACTCCATAGTCTTTCTATTGCTAAGCTTGATGAGTTAAAAAAAA
>CAJAAV010000030.1 GCA_903937835.1 uncultured Chlorobiaceae bacterium
CGATTGAAGGCGTTATTAAAGCTGATGATGACGCGAGCCTTCGGCTTGAAATCGAAGAGTATGTCCTGACCAATGAGGTTGAAAAACGTCTGGAGTTATTCCTTGATGCTTACAACAATTACGAAGGAGCCAACGGAGTTTGGATCTCAGGCTTCTTTGGCTCGGGTAAATCGCATCTGCTTAAGATCCTCGCCATGCTCCTTGAAAATCGAGAGATCGACGGTGCTTTGGCTCTTGACCTGTTTCTGACAAAATGTGTCGATAACGAAATTCTTCGTGCCGATCTCAAGCGTGCGGTCGCCATTCCCTCCAAAAGCATTCTCTTCAACATCGATCAGAAAGCCGATGTAATCAGCAAAACGCAGTTCGATGCTCTGCTTGCTGTCTTTGTCAAGGTGTTTGATGAAATGTGCGGCTACTATGGAAAACAGGGGCATATTGCGCAGTTTGAACGGGATCTCGACAGCCGGGGCCTCTATGAAAAGTTCACAACGGCCTACCAATCTCTTGCCGGAAAAGAGTGGCAAAAAGGTCGTGAACAGGCGCTGCTCGAATCGCAGAATATTGCTAAAGCTTACGCCGAGGCTACCGGAGAGTCAGATTCGACCGCACTCGGGATTCTTGATAAATACCGGAGCCAGTACCGGGTCTCCATTGAGGATTTCGCTGATCAGGTTAACGCCTATATCAACAAGCAATCACCCGGTTTCCGGCTGAACTTCTTTGTTGACGAGGTGGGGCAGTATATCGCCGAAAATGTCAAGCTGATGACCAACCTGCAAACCATTGCCGAAAGTCTTGCCACCAAAAGCAGAGGCCGCGCATGGATCATGGTGACATCCCAGAACGACATGAGCACGGTTCTTGGTGAAATGAACCGTCAGCAAAGCAACGATTTCTCGAAAATCATGGCTCGCTTTGCCACCAAAATGCCACTGACCAGTACCAATGTGGCTATGGTCATTCAAAAAAGGCTTTTGGCCAAAACAGAAGAGGGTACGGAACTCGCTTCTGACCTCTACCACCGGGAGTCAAATAACTTCGGGACGTTATTTAGTTTCACCGATGGATCACGCGATTACAAAAACTATAAGGACCGGGAGGAGTTCATTCAGAGCTATCCCTTTGTTCCCTACCAATTTGAACTCTTTCAGTCGGCTATTGAGAACCTTTCACGTCACAATGCCTTTGAAGGCAAACACAGTTCGGTCGGTGAGCGTTCGATGCTTGGGGTCTTCCAGCAGGTTGCCATGCAGATCAGCGGTTATGAAATTGGTCAACTGGCCTCTTTTGACCTGATGTTTGAAGGTATTCAAACGGCATTAAAGGCTCAGACTCAAAAAGCAGTTCTCGCAGCAGAGCGGCAACTGGGCAATGACTTCGCCTTAAAAGTGCTGAAAGCCCTTTTCCTTGTTAAATATGTCAAGGAGTTCAAGCCGTCACTCCGAAATCTGTGCGTTCTGATGTTCGATGGCTTCAGTCAGGAGTTGCCCCAATTGCGCAAGCATGTTGAAGAGGCGCTGAACTATCTGGAACAGCAGACCTACATCAAACGGAATGGTGAGCTCTATGAGTACCTCACCGATGAGGAAAAAGATATTGAAAAGGAGATCAAGAACACGGAGGTTGAATCCACGGAAGTTGCGGCAGAGCTGGAAAAGATTGTTTTCGATCATGTTATCAAGCAGAGGAAGATCCGCTACGATAACAACGGGCCGGATTATCCCTATTCCAGAAAACTTGATGATCGTCTGCACGGTCGTGAATACGAACTGGCTATTCATGTTGTCACCCCATTCCACGAAAACGCCGAGAATGAGACTACCCTGCGAATGCAGAGTATGGGGCGTGATGAACTTCTGGTGTTGATGCCTCCTGATGATCGACTTATGCGGGATATCCTCCTGTACAAACAGACGGAGAAGTATATCCGCCAAAACATCACCGCGACCCAGCAAGAGGCTGTTACCCGCATACTGACCAACAAAGGCGATCAGAACCGGGATCGATACAGTTCATTGCAGTTGCGGCTGCAAACACTCCTTGGCCGGGCCAAACTTTATGTGGGTGGCAGTGAGATTGAAATAGGTGGTGAAGATCCTCAAAGCAGGATTGTTCGGGGTTTTCATCAACTGATCATCCAAGCATATCCCAACCTCCGCATGCTTCGCGGAATTACCTATAGCGAAAACGATATTGCAGGTTGCCTCCGTCAGATTCAGGAGGCATTGTTTGGAACTGATCTTGCCTCATTGGCTGAATCAGAGCAGGAGGTTCTTGCTTTTATCCAGAGCAATAACCGGAGTGGCGTTCGCACAACACTGAAGCTTCTGCTTGAAAAATTTGAACGCAAACCAAATGGCTGGTCCTATGCCGCCGTGCTCTGCACTCTTGCCAAACTCTGTGCATGTGGAAAGGTTGAAGTCCGTTCAGAAAGCAATACCCTTGAAGATGATGAACTCGAACGGGCATTGCGCAATACGCACGGACATGGCAATGTTATTCTGGTGCCACAGGCTGATTTTACCGCATCACAGGTTCGCCACCTGAAAGAATTTTATGAAGAGTTTTTTGACGCTACTCCAGTTGCCACTGAAGCCAAGGCGCTTAGCAAGGAAACAGGTGAAGCTTTGCAGAAATCAATGCATGAACTGGCCCCTTATGCAGCACAAGTCTCGCTTTACCCGTTCCTGAATGCATTGAATCCGGTGCTTGAAAAGCTGAAAGCGGTGGGTGGAAAACCCTACACATGGTACCTCACGGATTTCCTCAAAGAGGTTGATCTGCTGCTTGACCTGAAGGAACAGGTTATCGACCCGATCCGAAAGTTCATGAGCGGCTCGCAAAAAACCATTTTTGATTCTGCCCGGAAAATGGTTCAGGCACAGGAACCGAATTTCGCCTACATTCAGGGAGCTGAATCAGCGCTACTCTCCGAGGCGTTGCTGGATACGGAATGTTACAAGGGGAACCGCATGCAGCAAGTGAAAACCCTGGTGGATAGCTTGCAGGAAAAGGTCGAGGCGCAAATCGAAGCTGAGATATCCAGTGCAAAGGCAACATCCCATGCACTTAAGGATCGCCTTTGCGGTATGGCTGAATTCAGCTCTCTCTCTGTGGAGCAGCAGTCAGAGATAACGCAGCCATTTAAAGATTTCATTCAATCAGTAGAGCGTAAACAGCTTATTGCGGTGATTCGCGACATGCAGCGGCGCTTCGAGGAAAAAGAGTACCAGCAACTCTTGTCCCGATTGACAGCCCTGTCGCAGCCAAAACCTCAACGTGTGACTCCGGCACAGACATCTGAAACAGCAAAGCAACAGACAAGCGTCTATCCTCCTATAGCGGAGCCAAAAGTAGAGTATATTCCCGGACGGTCAATCAAAGTTGTATTTGAAAAAGCATGGCTGGCCGATGAGTCGGATGTTGACAGCTATCTGGCATCAATGCGGGAAGCATTGCTCTCAGAGATTCGCAGCGGGAAAAGGATTCAAATTTAAAAGAGATTTGATATGAAAAGTGATGCGATACAACGGCTACAAAGTCAGTTTGATGCCTTGGTGCAAAATATTCCCGGCGAAGAAATTGAATTTTGGTTTGCACGCGACTTGCAGGAGCTATTAGGCTATGCACGTTGGGAGAATTTTATTGCCACCATTCAACGGGCAATAGAGTCTTGTCAAACAACAGGTTACGATGCAGAAAACCATTTTCGTGACGTTACGAAAATGGTCAAACTTGGCAGTGGTGCTGAACGACCTATTGAAGACCTCATGCTATGACCAATCACAATGTTTCGCAGGACGACCTTCAGGGTGAAAAAGCGATTACCCGTGAGCATGTCCAAAATAATAACAGCGTTCGGGATATGTTGTCACAGCGTGGTATCAGACCTGAAAAGCTACCGCCCGAAGAGGATATTAAAAAGCTGGAACGGCGTGTAAAGTCTGATGAAAAAAAGTTGGAAAAACAATCCGGCAGGCTGCCAAAGGTAGAGCCTGGTGAGCAGACATATTGATGAAGAAATGGTGCCCGCAAAGATCCGCCAGCAGATTTTTAGAAAAAGCGCCAGTGCATGATACACCAGAAACTTTCATTAAAATATCCTCTCCCCACAATATTCAGTTCAGAGAAATCGCGGGGGTATAGGTATGGAAACAAGTGCTATGAGCGAGACAGTGCAACAACTCAGTAAGCTGATCAGCCAGGGGGAAACCCTGACAGTGGAATTCAAGAGCGATCTGAAAAGTTTGCCTGATCGTGATTTGTTGGCGGCGGTGGTTTCTCTGGCCAATACCGATGGAGGTGAACTCCTGCTTGGCGTTGAGGACGATGGCCGGATCACTGGTTTACATGCGAATCATTTCATTGTTTCGGGGATTCCTTCTCTGGTTGCAAACAAGACAAATCCAGCTCTCTCCATCAGAGTGGAGCGGCTCGAGTTGCAAGGCAAATCAATCGCCCGGATCAGTGTGCCGAAGTCGAGGCAACTGGTCTCAACCTCTGAGGGGCTTTTGCTTCGACGTCGTCTCAAGCTCGACGGAACACCGGAGGCAGTTCCTTTCTATCCTCATGAGTTTATACAGCGCCAGTCTTCTCTGGGATTGGTCGATCCCTCTGCCATGTTGATGGAACAGATTTCGGTTGATCAATTGGATCCACTTCAACGCCTTCGTCTTCGAAATGCCATCAAAAAATACGGGGGTGAACAATCCCTGTTTTCGCTGGCGGACGAAGAGCTGGATGGTGCCCTGGGGCTGGTTATGGAGCATCAAGGGCGAAAATGCCCCACTGTTGCAGGCTTGCTTATTTTGGGAAATGAAACGCTACTGCGCCAACACTTGCCTGCTTATGAAGTTGCATTTCAGGTACTGCGAGGCACCGATGTTCGTGTCAACGAGTTTTACCGAAAGCCCGTGCTTGAGACCTTTGAAGAGGTTGAATTGCAGTTCAAGCCGTGGATTGTTGAAGAGGAAATTCAGGTAGGATTGTTTCGTGTACCAGTTCCGAACTATGATCGCAGGGCCTTCCGTGAAGCCTTTGTGAATGCGTTGGTTCACCGCGATTTCAGTACACTTGGGGCGGTTCACATCAAACTCGACGATGATGGTTTGAGCATCAGCGGCCCTGGTGGATTTATAGAGGGAGTGAATCTCAATAATCTGCTCGTGGCACCTCCGCGCTCGCGTAATCCATTATTGGCCGATATTATCAAGCGGATTGGTCTGGCTGAACGGACCGGTCGAGGCATTGACCGCATTTACGAAGGTATGTTACGCTATGGTCGCCCGGCACCCGATTATTTCCTTTCCAACGCCTATACCGTCACTCTTTTTCTTTCAAATGCGTCCGCCGATCTCGATTTCCTCAAGATGGTGGTGGAACAGGAGGATAAGCTTGGAACCATGTCGATCGATTCATTGATCATCCTGTCGCGCCTTCGAGAAGAACGTCGTTTGACAACAACTGATCTTGCTCCATCCGTGCAAAAGCCGGAAGCCAATGTGCGGGCTACACTGGAAAAGCTGGTCGAAACCGGTTTTCTGGAGCCACATGGAACCGGCCGTGGTAGATCATACATGCTGAGTGCATGGATGTACCAGAACGCAGGTCAGCGCGCAGAATATATCCGTCAGGCAGGGTTTGATTCCATCCAGCAGGAGCAGATGGTGCTTAAGTTTATTACAACTCATGGCGTCATAAAACGTGCCGATGTTATCGAACTGTGTCGATTGACCAAAGACCAGTCCGCAAAACTGCTGACTCAACTGGCTCACGAAAAAAAGATTCACAAACACGGTGATCGAAGGGGGAGTTACTATAACTTCAACCCATAAGTTATGAGCCAGCTCATAAAGAAATGAGCCAGCTCATAAAGCGCTCATTCATACGCATTCCGAAATGTCTGGAACCGTTTTATTTCGTTGATGTTAATCCGTTGTCATCTGCGTTTTGAACGGTTTGTAAATGGAAACAGCTAAACTCAAAAAATTTGCTCAATTTGTCCGTCGCAGCTTGATTGAGCAGGTGTCAGCAAAACTTGATCTCGTACTGGCCGATGGAAGTGCCGCACGGTGTGAACAATCGAAAGCATTTGTTTAATACTGCGGAAGGGCGAGTGAGCAAGTCAGTGAGTAAGTCAGTGAGTAAGTCAGTGAGCAAGTCAGTGAGCAAGTTAGTGGGCAGGTTTTATGTATGTTGCGATTCTGTGTGGGAGAACCACAAAGCAGATTTGAATGGCTCAAGGCGGCAGGTTGCAGAAGTATCCCCGGTTGAGCGCAAAAGGCAGGGCATTGGTGGCGAGGAGGAGTGAATAGTGGCCCGTGGTTAGTGCATAGTGATTAGGATGCGGTTGGGAATTTATTGGATATTATTGTGATGATTCAATTTGGCAACAGGCCGTTGCCAAATTGGAAAGCTGTTCTGCTCAACGTTGCTTAAATGCTATGTCGCAGTTGCAGTTCTTACTTAAAGTGATTTGCTGCGGGAAAATAATTCAGATATAGGAGTAATAGTGGGAAATCAGGATTTGATGGAGATTAAATCATTTTCTGGCACTCTTGAGGCCAGTGGTTATAGTACCCCTATAACTTTTTCTGCATCTATATCACATGCCGGTAAAATTATTTTTGATTTTGGCGTCATTCCCTTGACACAAGACACTGTATACATCAAAAAACAATTTCTCAAAGAATCTCCAAAATTCGAAGATTTTACACTTTCAGGAACATCTTATGATGGCACTGAATTCAAAACGAAAGACCTTTACTTTACTTGCCTAAATGATTCGTGGAGTAAGAAGGCTGGAAGTCTAATGCGACCTGATGGCCACTGTCGTTGTGCCGAGCTTCATCGTACTTTAGATGAGATATTTCCGAAACCGTTACTTCGAATTCATTTGAAAGGATTCCAAAATTTTCATCGGCTCACAGTAACATGCCGTTTGGGTCTGATAGTAATGGTAGGGGCATCGTCAATTGATAATCCCGACAAAGTCATAGGTGCCATCGAAATACAGCCGGAAAAAATCCCTGTCGATTTCACCTCTTGGCACGATGAAGCTGATAAATTACTTGAACATATTCGGAGAGTAATGTCTGTTGCGTCAGCAGCAGTTCTTCAAGTGCCAGTGATCGAGTATTTCGTTGAAAATAAATATAAAATTACCGTTTTGTCTCAATCAGAGCATGCTCAAAGTGGGATGCGTGTAATTCATTTCCTTGATCAGCAGCCTTTTTTCGAGGCGGCCGTGAAATCTTTTTTTGAGCCTCCTATCCAAGTCAAGAATCTTTTTTTTGCCATTGAATGGTTTTCCATGGGCTCTTCATACTCCGAAGTTCGTTTGGTTAATGCTATGACAGCAATCGAAAACCTTGTTGACTCGAATCTTGCCGATTCCGATACGTTTATTCGACCAAAGAGTGAATTCAATACAACAAGAAGAGTGCTTCGTCAAGTTATTAAACAGTGTATTGAAAAGTGGTCAGACGATGATTTGAAAAATGTTGGAGAAGCTGTAAAGGCTCTAAATGAAAAGCTTGCAGATTTGAACCGAAGATCAATCTTTGAAAAGATTAAGCGACTGGCTGAACTTTGGTCAGTTCCTCTTGACGGAATTAGTGATAAACAAATACGATCTGCCAAGAGAGCCAGAGACCTTATTGTGCATCGAGGAAACTATTACGAAGAGGGAGAAGATAAAAGTGACGATCTATGGGAACATGTTACTGTTATACGAGAGATTGTTGTTCGGTTCTTTTTGACGGCAATTAATTTTAAAGGGAGTTATTGTTCTTATCTGGGCGGGTATCACATAACTCAGTTTCCTCCGCAGGCGTCTGAGTTTAATTCTTAAGATGGAATACTCTACCATAAAAAATCATTAATGGAAACTGCAAAACTTAAAAAATTCGCACAGTTTTCCCGTCGCAGTCTGATAGAGCAGGTCTCAGCCAAACTCAATCTGGTGCTGGCCGATGGAAGTGCCGCACGACGTGAACAACCGAAGGCAATAGCAGAGCTTGAAAAGCAGCTTCATGAGCATGACCGGGAGCTGCTTGTTGAGCGGGTAGCATACACCTGGTTCAACCGCATTTGTGCTTTGCGCTTTATGGATGTAAACCGCTACACTCGGATTGGGGTGGTCTCGCCCGCCGAAGGTCAGTTCCAGCCTGAAATTCTGGCCGAGGCCAAGATGGGCCATATCGATGAAGAGATGGTGCCTGAAAAGATTCGCCAGCAGATTTTTGCTTTGCTTGCTGGCACTGTCCCAAGTCGTGACCCGCAGGCTGAAGCCTATCGCCTGCTTGTGGTAGCAGCATGTAACGATTACCACAGGGTGATGCCCTACCTCTTTGAGCGCATTGCCGATTTTACCGAATTGCTGATGCCCGATGATCTTCTCTCCGGCAACTCAATTCTTGCCTATACCCGTGAGGCGATGACCCCGGATGTTTGCGGGGATGTTGAGGTGATCGGCTGGCTCTACCAATTCTACATCTCTGAGAAGAAGGACAAGGTGTTCGACGGGCTGAAGAAGAACAAGAAGATCACGCCTGAAAATATCCCTGCCGCAACCCAGCTCTTCACCCCCCACTGGATTGTGCGATATCTGGTAGAGAACTCACTTGGCCGTCTCTGGATGCTCAACCGTCCCAACTCGAAGCTGATTGAGGTGATGGAGTATTACATCAAGCCTGAACAGCCGGAATCTGACTTTTTGCATATCACCAAACCGGAAGAGATCAAGATCTGCGATCCTGCGTGTGGTTCAGGCCATATTCTCACGTATGCTTTCGACCTCCTTTATGCCATTTATGAGGAGGAGGGATATGAACCCTCGGAAATCCCGGAAAAGATTTTGACGCATAACCTTTATGGGATTGAGATCGATGAACGAGCGGGGGAGTTGGCGGCATTTGCCCTGACCATGAAGGCGCGTGCCCGGCAGCGCAGTTTCTTTCGAAAGCCGATACAGCCAAACATCTGCGTGTTGCGGAACATTCGGTTTGATGAGAGTGAGCTCGAAAACTACATGGACTTCATCGGGCGTGACCTGTTTACCGCACCGTTGCAGACCACCCTCAAGCAATTTGAAGAGGCCGACAACTTTGGTTCACTGATTCGTCCAGAAGTGACCGATGTGGAGGTTATGCAGAAGATATTGGAGGCAAAGAACGTTTCTGGTGAACTTTTTCTCAGCTCAATCCATCAGAAGGTTTTGCAAACCCTGCAGCAGGCTGATTACCTCAGCCCTAAGTATCATGTGGTGCTTGCCAATCCACCGTATATGGGCGGGAAGGGTATGAATCCAAGGCTTGCCGCATGGGTAAAAGAGAACTATCCTGACAGTAAATCCGACCTCTTTGCCATGTTTATTGAGCGCAACCTCGATTTGGCTCAAAAGCATGGAGCTGTAGGGATGATAACCATGCAGAGCTGGATGTTTCTCTCAAGTTTTGAAAAGCTTCGTGAAAAATTGCTCGACAACGCCACCATTCTCTCTATGGCTCATATAGGTGCACGTGGCTTTGACAGCATTGATGGCGAGGTTGTTTCAACGACAGCGTTTGTTCTGGGAAACGGATATATTCCAGACTACAAAGGTGCGTTTGTTCGCCTTGTTGATGGTAAAAGTGAAGCTGAAAAAGAGCGTATGCTGAAGGAGGCAATACAATGAGCGATTTTTTGAAGAACCTCCTTACCCAACCAGAAGGCAAAACACTTGAGTTCAAACGGGATAGCTCTTCGTCAAAACCGTTCTTGAAAACTCTTGTGGCGTTTGCCAATACGGCGGGCGGGCGGTTAATTATTGGAGTTACAGACGACCGACAGATTATTGGCGTAGAGTCACCTCTTGACGAAGAGGAGCGGCTTTGCAGTTTGATTGCTGATTCTATTGCTCCCCGTTTGGTTCCAAACGTCGAGATGGTAACCGTTGAGGGTAAGACGTTGCTGATGGTTGAGGTTTTTCTTAGCGGTACGCGCCCCCATTATTTCAAAGCCGAAGGCATTGATACCGGCGTTTATGTGCGCCTTGGTTCCACCAACCGTCAAGCCGATGCCCAGTTGATCGTCGAACTGCAGCGAGGTGTAGCGGGGATTAGTTTTGATGCCTTACCCATGCCCAACCTGGTTATCGAAGCGCTTGACCTGCCTGCCATTCGGTCTGACTTTGCTGATAAAACCCCGGATGAACGGATGCTGCAAAGCCTTAAAATTTTGGTACGTCATCAGGATCGACTGGTTCCAAGCCAGGGAGGCATCCTGCTTTACGGAAAGGAGAGACGCTTTTATTTTGATGATGCATGGATTCAGTGCGGTCGTTTTATCGGCAACGACAAGGGCGACATCTTCGACCATATTGATCTCCACGACCCG
>CAJAAV010000031.1 GCA_903937835.1 uncultured Chlorobiaceae bacterium
CATCGGATGTATTAAAGTTCAGCGTTGTTGCATCACTGATACCGGCATACGGATTCTCCGCCAAATCCTTGATGGCACCATTATCTATTTGTACATGGTAACTGCTGCCTGCACGCAGGTCAGCCGCAGGGTTAATGGTAATCGTGTTTTCGTTGATGGTGACGTGGCTGTAGTCAGTAACGCTCATCGTCAGCGGAGCATCGACACCGTTGCTGAAGGTGATATTGCCCGTTCCAGCCTTCACCGCTTCGCTGAACGTCAGCACGATATTGTCGCTCACTCCCACGGCTGTGGCGTTATCGACCGGGTTGCTGTTGGTGAGTGTAGGGGCTGTGGTGTCCGCAATAAGAGACGGATATTCAATAACACCATATATAAGGAGTGTACCACGTATATCATTCCAACATTCATCACCCCACGTCACTCCTGTATCTTCACCTTCACTATTATTCGGTTCACCCCAATACCAGTGCACATAACTGACATCACTTCCATCTGTCCATACCCATTTTCCTTCTTCTTGAATATCGTTGAAACCCAACCAGACGCCTGCATTTCCAACATGATTAAATAAAAACTGATCCTCTTCAACACTATTGACACTAATCAAATGTCCACCATGCGCTATAGCTTCTGCCTCAGCCTCTGCCCACGTCATTGCGGCTGTTGTCCATTGGTAAGCATGACCGTTATAGGTGTAAATCGGTTGACCATTACTTGACACCGCGTTTGGTGCAACGGCAAAATTCAGCGTCGTTGCATCGCTGATACCAGCAAACGAATTATCGGCCAAATCTTTGATGACACCACTCGCCATCTGCACGTTGTAACTGCTACCAAGATTCAGGTCTGTCGCTGGATTAATAGTAACAGTACTGCCGTTGATGGTGACCTTACCTACTATATCATTAGCATTAGCAATATCGATAGTGCGAGTATCCCCGTTGCCATTACTGATTATGATATTGCCAGTTCCTGCCTTCACCGCTTCGCTGAAGGTCAGCACGATATTGTCGCTGACGGCCACGGCTGTGGCGTTATCAAGCGGGGTGGTGAGGGTGGGAGCAACATTGTCAATCACCGTCAAATTAACCGTCGCCGCTGCTGCTGAATATGCCGTACCATCGCTCGCCTGCCAGCCAAAGCTGTCGCTGCCATACCAATGGGCTGTCGGCACAAAGGCCAGGTTGGCCAAATCGGCAGCGGAGATCTCCTGATTCAGGGTAACATCCTTAGCCGAAAGTTGCAATGTGCCGTGACCAGGCAGCAAGGTCACCTTGATGGCGCTCAGGCTGTCACCATTGACATCAGTGAAATGGCTGGTAAAATCGGTTACCACAAAAGTAATTGTAGTGTCTTCGTTGGCGCTTCCAGTGAAATCGATCAGAGAAGGCGGATCGTTCACTGTCGTCACCGAAACCTTCTGAGCCACTGATGCTGCTGCACCCTGTGCATCCATTACCGTGAAGGTAACTGTGCGATCAAGCGCAGATGGATTGTTCCTGCTGTTATTGAAGATCACCGCACGGGCGACATCCTGCGCCAGGGCATTGGTTGCACTGGCATTAAAGCTCAAGCTCCAGGCAACACCGTTACCTGCTGAAGCGGCATCAGCAGTGCCAATTTCAGTAGCGCCAGCCATCAGCTTGTTACCTGCAGCGCTGTCCAACCAGATACCGCTGCCGCCCGGGTTAACTGTTGCAAGGCTCAACGTGTCAGCAGCTTCAGCATTGCCGGTAATCTGTACCTTCAGATTACCCCCATTCCAGCTTGCATTGCCATCAGAATCGTTGACGACGATACCGCTCCTTCACCGAAGTTTGTTCGGTAAATGAGGTAACGGCAACCTGCGAAGTGTTTATCAAAACCGAAACAGAATTGCCCTGATAGTTAGTTACGAGCAGATCAGCCTTGCCATCACCATTAATATCAGCATTTGCAACACTCAATGAATAATTTCCGGTAGCATAAGTTACTTTTGGAGCAAAGGTACCATCTCCATTGTTTTTCAGCACCGACACCACATTACCCTCACCAGTAACAATAATATCCGCATATCCATCACCATTGACATCAGCAGCCGTGACAAACATAGAACCCGTAGCCTGGTAATCAACTTTCGCTTCGAACGTACCATCACCCTTATTTTTCAGTACAGATAGCATATTACTACCATCATTACTGGTAACAATAAGATCAACCTTTCCATCGTTATTGATGTCAGCACAGGTGGCAGACACCGGCATTCCTACCGTTTGATAATCCTTCCTTGTAAACGCTCCCCCTCCAACGTTTGTGAGCACCGATACCATATTGCCGGACTGATACCCAACAATCAAATCAGCTTTCCCGTCACCATTAACATCAGCAGTGGTAACTGTATAAGGTCTTATGCCCGTCGGGTAGGTGACTCTTGAAGCGAAAGTGCCATCACCATTATTGGTAAGAAATGAGAGCGTACTACTCCATGTATTCGGAACAATAATATCAGCCTTTTTGTCGCCATTAATATCAGCACTTGCGATAAATATTGGCCATGAACCTGCGGCATAATCGACTGAGGCAGCAAACGTCCCATCTCCCTTGTTTATCAGCACCGATACGTTACCACTATCATGATTTGATGTGATCAAATCTACCTTGCCATCACTATTTACATCTGCACTCGTGACAGCCGTCGGGCCTTTCGCTGTGGTATAATCAACTTTGTCTGCAAACGTCCCATCTCCATTACCTTTAAACACCGACACCGTGCTGCTGGTATAGTTTGACACAACCACATCGGGCTTCCTGTCTAAATTAACATCTGGAGCGATAACAAACCAGGCGGTTATGCCTGTGGGATAATCAACTTTATCAGCAAAAGACAACGATAGGGGAATAAGAATGTCGGGGATAGCATTGACAGCCAGATTCACCGTCGCCGATGCCGCCGAATAAGCTGTGCCATCGCTCGCCTGCCAGCCAAAGCTGTCGCTGCCATACCAATGGGCTGTTGGCACATAGGTCAGGTTGGCCAGATCGACAGAAGTTATCTCCTTGTCCAGGGTAACGTCCGCACCTGAGAGCTTCAGTATGCCGTGGCCTGGGAGAGAGGTCACCTTGATGGTGCTGAGGCTGGTATTTTCAGCATCACTGTAATGGCTCGTGAAATCGTTTGCTGTAAAGGTAATTGTAGTGTCTTCGTTGCTGCTTTTGGTAGAATCGTTCAGCGTCGGAGCTGTGTTCGTACTATCCCCAAGCAGTACACCATACCCTGCAGCGCTAAACACCGCAGCCTGATCGACCGCACCCGTGCTCACCTCCAGCACCCAGTCGCCACCGGCAGCCGTGCCGCCAGTAGCATCATCCGAAGCCGCCACATCGGCACCGGTCATTTGCGACAGCGTGTCGATAAATTGCCGCCCCTGATCGCCAGAGGCAACATTGCAGCCATAGAGCAGCAGGTCGCCGTTTTCATGCAGAGCATTGCCAAGAAGCGCAAGCTCAGCAGCATAAGAGCCAAGAGTGGAACTATCCAGCACTGTGCTGCCAATGGTAAGAGAGCCAATCGCCCCATGCGAGATAATCTGAATGGAATCATACCCCCCTTGCCCGGCAAGAGCCGACACCATCTGTTCAATGCCGTCGCGACTGGCATCAAGCACCGTGAACTCCGTGCCGGGAGCAAACTGCGAGATCAGGAGATCCTGATCATTGACGCGACTATCGATGAATACACGGGTTATAGCCATGGTCGTTACAAGTTTTTGGTTATGAATTCTTTATTCCTGGCGGCATACTCTCGCCACACGGATACTGAGCAAATCGGCAATACCATAAAACGCAATATATCAGCAACACAGGGAAGGAGTTCTCTTCAGGGACTTTGGCCAATAAGTTGCTGCCGAAACAGTGCAAACAAACAGGCAGGTACTGAATACTGAAACAGTAACAACA
>CAJAAV010000032.1 GCA_903937835.1 uncultured Chlorobiaceae bacterium
AACACCTTGTTGAAACTCACCTTGAGCGACGAGATGGTGGTGGCAGCCCGCTCCTCCTGCTGAATCTGCAGGAGCCGGTCTTTGGCAGTCGAAGCAACGGAGCGGAGATCATCAAGCTCAGCGTTATAGCCAGCACGAATGTAGCCGCCATCACGCATGGAGGCGCCTGATTCGGGATCAATCGCCTCCTCAATGCGGGCTGCAAGCTCCGGAAGCGGTTGCAACGTAAAAGCCAGCGATCCCAGCCGCGCTGAACCCGCCTGATGCAGCAGCTCCTGAATCTTCGGAATGGCAGAGAGCGAGTGGCCAAGCTGGCGAACCTCCCGTGGAATGGTGCGAAACGTAGCAATACGGGCAAGTGAGCGCTCAAGATCGTTGATGGCCGACATCTGCTCGCTGAGCCCCTCCCGCAACGCCCGGTTTTCTGTCAGCTCTCCAACCGCATCGAGGCGCAGCCTGATCTCCTCAGCCCCTTTTCAGCTATGCCCGGTATGCGGTGGAGACATAATTGAAAAAGAAGTGAAACAATTGATTCCCGGTGGCAACAATAACGCTGTTGTACGGGTAAACGCTGAAGTCGGAGGGAACCATAGATTAATGCTCTTTTCGTGCAGCATTCACAACAGAAAGAAGATGCCTGTCCAATGACAATAACTTAAGGTCTGAACAAAGTGCCGTTGCGGCAATAATTGCATCCGGTAACTTGATATTTACGTTTTTTGCGTAGATTAATAACTGCCTCTTCAATCTCGCTGGTCAATGAACAAGAGGTAAAATGAGCAAGCTTTTCTTTGATTAAACACTCCTCATCAGCCGTAATCCCATGATAGCCCAATAACTCCATTCGTGTGATAACGCTGTAAAAGCATTCTGATGTATAAACAGATCGAGAAGATATTTCCGCAATCACGGCAGGATTCGACTTGAGTATACCCAATATGAAATTGGTATCAAGGAGATAGTTACTGCCATTCATCCCGTAATCGTTGCTGAATTTCTGAAGGATCGCCAGAAAACGTGGCAGATGTCTCCAGACCGCCTGCCATATCGATCAGCATCTCGTTACCTGATGCACGCTCACCCGCTATTTTTTTTTGCAGGAACTCGGCAAAATCAAGTATCTCAGCCACTACCGGTTCAGGAAGCTCCCTTGCTGTTTTATAAAGTTTTTCTACTGTAGTCATCTGGATCTCCTGTTGCTGAACATGATGATCTTCTATTTTTTGACACCACCTCTGCCATGATAATCATAATGTAGTAATACTTCAAAACTTTTAGCCAACGCCCTGTGAGGTTTAGAAACGTAAATCTATATCCTCAGAATTCCAGCAACCGCTCAAAAGCAACAACATCAAGCAAGCGATCTGCAAGAAGAATACGCACTGGAAACCAGTCCATTAACTCCTCCAGCAACCAAAAAATGGAAGTGACTGTTGTAATACGTATTTTAAACCGATATAGGTCATAACGAACCAACCCGACACCCATGCTGCAACGATTATATGTTCATAATTACAGGTGCCTTGAGAATTTTGAGCTGATCGTAAAAGGGATACCCTCGGCGCTTTTGATTGGAAAAAACGGCTCCGGTAAATCAACCATAGCACGAGTCCTGGAACTCTTCCAGAGTATTGCCCAGGGTGTCAACAGAATGAGCGAACTTTCAAGGCTGAACCTGGTCAGCCCGAAAGACTTCTCTCGTGGAAAGGCTGATGTCCCCATCCGTTTTGAACTCGAAGTACTGCTCGAGGGAAAACTTTTTACCTATACGCTTGCGTTGGATCTTCCCGAAAAATTCAGGGAACTCAGGGTTTTTGAAGAGCAATTGCTTGTTGCTGGAGAGCCGATATATTCACGGAAAGAGGCAAGTGTCACTCTTTTCAAAAGCCAGCAAAACCGTGAAGCGCAGTTTTTGGTTGATTGGCATCTTGTTGCCTTGCCGGTTATACAGGAGCAATCCGAGACCGACCCCCTCCATATTTTCAGGAGATGGCTCTCCCTTATGATTCTGCTGGCTCCAATTCCCGCCTTGATGGATGGTGAGTCCAGCGGTGAAACATTGATGCCGAAACGTGATGGTTCTAACTTTGCGGAGTGGTTTACCGGATTTCTCAGCAGGTATCCTGCCGCCTACACACAGGTGGATGAGTACATCCGGAAAATTATGCCTGATATCCAGGATATTCAGAATGAACAAATCGGAAAAGAGTCAAAAAATATGATTGTCCGGTTTACTGTGAACCATGCACCGTTAAGTGTGGAGTTCAATGAGTTGTCAGATGGAGAGAAATGCTTTTTTGTGTGTGCGCTGGTTGTGGCTGCAAACAGATATTATGGACCGCTCTTTTGCTTTTGGGATGAACCTGACAACTACCTCGCACTCTCTGAGGTCGGCTTTTTTCTTCTCTCACTGCGGCAATCATTTCAGGGGAGTGGGCAAATTCTGGTGACCTCGCATAATCCCGAAGCCATAAGAAAGTTTTCCAATGAAAACACCTTTGTGCTCGACAGAAAAAGTCATCTGGAACCAACGCTCGTCAGGTTACTTTCCGAATTAC
>CAJAAV010000033.1 GCA_903937835.1 uncultured Chlorobiaceae bacterium
AACGAAGAATTGGTTCAGTACAAACAGGAACTCGAATCGGGCAAGCCTGTAGCAAAGCACCAGAAGGCTTATGATGATTTTCTTATCCAGAGGAGAACACCCAAGCGCGGGCTGGCAGTCACGTATAACACTGAAGCAATAAGCCAACACATAAACCGGTATGCGGGATTCCAGGCACTACTTTCCATTGGAATCAAAGACCCCTTAGAGGCCATGAGGGTTTACCGCGACAAGGATGCCGTGGAGAAGTGCTTCGATGATTTAAAAAACTCGCTGGACATGAAGCGACTGCGGATGCACAAATCAACGACTGCCGATGGCAGACTTTTCATTCAGTTCATCGCTCTGATTCTCATCAGCGAACTACGTCAGAGAATGAGGACATCTGGACTGATTGAAAAATACACGGTGCGTGAGCTTCTGCGAGAAATGGAGACGCTCACCAAAGTGACCTACACTGGCAAATATGGGCACATACTCACTGAGCTTACCAAAGCACAAAGAGAGATTCTCAAGGAGCTCAAGATTGAGGTGCCAGACATGGCCTCGTCATAATTTGCTCGGGAAATTAGGATTCTACGGTGTTTTCTTAATAGTTCAAAACCAAGCAATCGTCTATAGTCTACATGTTTAATGGAAAAATAACAAAAAACATTCCGTTTTCAGGGTTTTGTTCGCACAAGGTCGTAGAGAACAAAGATACGTCTGGTTGCCCCTGCGACTACCCGGTTTTGTTGGGTCGGGCGAGGTGGAGAAACACCTCGTTCATACTCTCCACCCCGAAATGGCGCTTCATCACCTCCGGTCGGTCAAGCGCCGCCACACGACCGTCCACCATGATGCAGAGACGGTCGCAATATTCAGCCTCATCCATGTAGTGAGTGGTTACAAAGATGGTCAATCCCCGCTCTGAAGCTTCATAGATCATGTCCCAGAAGCGCCGCCTGGTCACAGGATCGACCCCGCCAGTTGGCTCGTCAAGAAAGACAATCTTTGGCTCATGGAGGATGGCGACGGAAAAGGCGAGTTTCTGTTTCCAGCCGAGGGGGAGCGAAGCAAGCCGTGTATCAGCCACATCCACCAGTTTGAGCGATTCAAGCAGTTGGCGGCTCTTCTCCTTGATTGCCTGATTGGTGAGGCCGTAGATACCGGCAAAAAACCGGATGTTCTCGCGCACCGTCAGGTCGTCGTAGAGGGAGAAGCGCTGGCTCATGTAGCCAATATTTCGTTTCACCCCCTCTGCTCCGGTGTAGAGATCGAATCCTGCAACCGTGGCTTTGCCGGATGTGGGAGCGAGAAGACCGGTCAGCATTCTGATGGCGGTGGTTTTGCCTGCCCCGTTGGCTCCGAGAAAGCCGAAAATCTCTCCGCTTGAGATGGTGAGTGAGAGCGCATCAACCGCCACGAAATCGCCAAACCGCTTGGTCAGTTTGTCGGTATGAATCACTGGCTCACTCATCGACGCTCTCCTGTTTCTCTTCCAAGAGAGCAATAAAGGTATCTTCAATACCCGGTTGAATCACCGACACCGAGACATCCGTGAACCCTTCAGCCTGAAGAACCGCAAGCAGCTCATCGGCCCTGACGGCGGGGCGGTTGTCGGTATAGTGCAGGGCGCTGCCAAAGGCGTAGACGGAGGCGGCATCAGGAGAGGCTCGCAAGGCGCAGAGCAATCGCCAGGTTTCACTGGCACGAATGGCAAAGAGTGGTTTGCGAAAGAGGGTGGTAATGCCCGTCGGGGTATCAAGCGCCAGCATTCTCCCCTCCTGCATAAAGGCTATCCGGTCGCAGAGCACCGCTTCATCCATGTAGGGGGTTGAGACGAGAATGGTCATCCCCTGCTCCCTGAGGCGACCGAGCATCTGCCAGAACTCCTTGCGCGATACGGCATCGACACCGGTTGTCGGTTCATCAAGAAAAAGCACCTCCGGCCGATGCACCAGCGCACAGGAGAGAGCGAGCTTCTGCTTCATCCCGCCCGACAGCTTGCCTGCCCGTCTTGTTTTGAAGGGCTCAAGCTGGCTGTAGATGTCGCGGATCAGCTCATAATTTTTTTCAACCGTCGTACCAAAAACCGATGCAAAAAATCGGAGATTCTCTTCGACGCTCAGATCGGGATAGAGGGAAAATTTTCCCGGCATGTAGCCTATGCGCTTGCGAATATCTCGGTAAGAGTGCACCACATCCAGTCCGAGCACCTCTGCCTTCCCCTCATCGGGAAGCAGCAGTGTTGCAAGAATCCGGAAAAGGGTTGTCTTCCCCGCCCCGTCAGCACCGATAAAGCCGAACAGCTCCCCTTCGCCAACAGAAAGGGTCACCGCCTGAAGCGCCTGAACTGCGCCAAAGCGCTTGCCAACACCGGCAATCAGCACATCAACCTCTTCGCCAATCTTCACCTGCGGCACCTGCGCGCCACTCAGGTAGACTCTCAAAAACATGGTCTGAAGGTCGGCAATCTTGTAGAGCGGTTTGCCGTAGGAGGTCAGCTCACCCTTTTCGGCATACCTGGTCAAGACAACACCATCAACCGGATTGCGAACAACACTCTTTTTGATCTGATCATTGAGCTGCGCTATGCGGGCTTCCTTGGCGCTGATTTCACCGGCAATACCGGGATTTTCGGTTTCGAGAGAGCCAATCTGTTTGTCGATAACGCCGAGACGGTTCTCAATATCCTCAAGCTGTTTTGAGGGAACTGCCCCCTCCTTCACCAGCCTCCGATAGCGGTCCAGGTCGCGCTTGAGATTTCGCCGCTCTTCAAGCAGCACCCCGATCCGGGCACCAAGGCTTGGCCGCTTTGCCACAAGCGACTCGCGCTCCGCCTGAAGCTGGGTGCGACTGAAGTGCAGTTGGGTGGTATCGACAACGGCCACAACACTTCCTGCTGCTATTCGTCTTCCTTCTTCAACATCCAGCAACTCCAGCTTGCCGTTCGCTTCGGAGGAGACAATGATCTCTGTGGCCTCAAAATTGCCGTAGCCGTCAGACTTGTCGCTCTTCTGGCAAGCAGTCAAAGCAAGGAATAAGAGAAAGACCAGGTGGCTGAAAGTTTTGGGAAATTGGCGCATGGCACGGTGATCATAGTTGCATGTATCCTGACCATAGAGATTTCAGAATGCACTCAGGATTTATGCCTTCTGCTGTTGCAGGCGTTCGCCAAGCCACACTTTTATCAC
>CAJAAV010000034.1 GCA_903937835.1 uncultured Chlorobiaceae bacterium
ACTTAGAAACACTTTTGCTGTCGTATTATCAGAAACTTCCAATAGTTCATAATCAAATTTTCTCAATGAAGGAGCTGATAAATCAAGGTTCAATTGCACTTCAATTTTTTTAACTGCCTCAGCTAATTTCTCGACAATTGATAAGCCTTGTGGGATAAACGCAATTTCATCTTCTCCTTCTATGTAATGATTTGCACTAAAGGAGTCAAACACATCAATTTTTTTTAGAGTATTATCATTTATCGTTTCATTGATAAGATTAACAATTGAAAAATTTGTTCCATCAATAGTGTATTCTATATCTGCTTTTTTATCATTCCCGAAACAAGTTTGGTCAAATAAATTATCATTTATTCTTGGTTTATGACCTCTAGTGTTACAAGAGTGTTTTAATATACTTACATAACTTGATTTACCAGAACCATTATCTCCATAAACCACAGTAAGCCCGCTTGGTGCAAATTCTAATTCACTTGTTTTAGATAGTGCATTTATATTGTCTATGTTAGTAATTTTAGAGAGTCTTATATTATCATCACTAGTAGAGTTATCGGCAAAATCTCTCAAATCTTCGAAATCAACTTCATCATAATCAAAGTCCGACAATCCGTAATCAAGTTTACATATTTCTTTCAGTTCAGAAATGTCATTATCTGTTAACTCATTGTTTCGGATTAAGTGGTCAATTGCAACTTGCCAGAATGCAGGTTTTTTTTTACCCAATCTATTATGTCATTAAGTATAGGCATTTGCTTATTTGCTATGTGTGTTTATAATAAAGCATAACGGCTACGTATATGAAACGTTTGGCATTTCGAAGCACTTCCCTGTCAAGTTACAACAACTTTTGATACGGGCTGAAATGCTCGATAACCCACTGATTGCCGAATGTTTTATATACGATGTTATGCCCTGTTATTTTATTAGTTCCTTAATTGATGTTTCTAATAGGTCAATCTCGATCTTATCTCTCCTTTCAAAATATAAAATCAATTCCCTAATTTTTGATGATTTCTTCTGACCTGCTAATTCATCAAAGTCTACTCCTATTAAAAAACAGAAATTATTGAAATCTTCTAAATCAAATGATTCTTTAAGTTTATTAAATATTCCCTGTCTCTTTTCTATTGTTAAGTTCTTTGAAGACACAATTTTTAGAGTATCAATCACCGGCCATTTCCCCTCTGATATAGAAACAGGCTTAGATACAATAAACTTTCTTAATACTGCTGCTGCTGAATAAGATGCCAAATCTTGCCAGTCATCCGATTTTGTTTCATCCGCAAAATCGCATATTCCTCTAAATGTCAAAAATCCGATTTGCTTAACAGCACTAAATGCAGCAGATGCCACACCTGCACTTTCCATCTCAACCGCAATAAGTTTCCTGTGAATTTGAAGTAATCGGTGAACTTCATCTGAAGTTGAAATAATTTTCTCACCAGAAGCAATAATTCCAATCTCAATCTTAGGCTTTATATTTTTATATTTTTCTGGTAGATTTAATTGTGGATTTGATAACATAAGTTTATGCATACCCATAATCAAATTTCTGTCAGAAATAAATTGTCTCGACCTTGGTTCAATACCTGTAGTTATTACTTTTCCAGATTCGTAATATATAATAGAATCAGATACTATAACATCTCCAAAGTTTTGATTAGACCTATCTAATCCACCAGCAATTCCACTGACCAAGACATATCTTGGATTCCATTTATTTATTAGGTCAGAAGTCGCATTTGCAGCTTCCAGATTTCCCATTGTATTTAATAAAGTAGCAACAATTCTATAATTGTCACCATTATTTGTTTTTATTGTACCTTTAAAATACAGTCTGTTGTCAGTATTTTTTTCTTTAAATTCAATAAGTTCTGGGAAATAATGTAAAACAGCTTTTAATTCTTTCGGTAAAGCTGTTATTATTGCAAAATCAATCGATTCTTCATCGACTTGTTTAGCGAGAGTCGTTGCTTCTTTATCCCCTAATTCATTATCAATTTTCATAATACCAGAAACTTTCGCTTCATGATTAATCTTAATTCCATGCAATTTTTCGGTAGTGTAAATTTCTGGAGACTTATCTATTAAGCTATGATGTGTGCCACAAAATATTATTAGATTCTTGTCTGAATTTCTTTCTTCATCAGTCATTGATTTATCATATCGTGGTCCGTTTGGAGAAGCAGCACTGATGTGACACATTTCCCCAAGATTAACTCCTGTTTCATCATCTATCAATCTAACCGAGCATCCAGGAAAGGCACAAACCCCACCAGAGTTAGCGAATAGTTTTTTTATTGTTGTTAATGTTGGTGCAGTTCTCATCTTTTTATTTTAATAGGGCATAACTCCTTTATCTATGCACCATATCTCACCAAAAGGTGTATAAAGCCAGCTATTCTGGCATTCTTTATACACCTTTGAGGTGCATAATATTTTTTACAAATTGTCAACGGGACTGGAAATTTTCAGTAAACTCTGTTCGCATACGTGGGTATAGATAGTTCTTGCATGTAACGTAGATCCGTTCCTGCTTCCAGTAAATGAGTTACATAAGAGTACCGCAAACAATAAAGCTTTACTGGCTTTTTTGATTTTGGCATGATCGAGTGCATGTTTTAAAACTTTTTGCAAGCTGGTGCCAAGTTTTTAAGCTGTAAAATATAGATATATTTCAAAATATTTATCCTGAATTATTCGCAATAACAGTTGCTCTTGATTTTGACGATACAGAGGATGTTGTGCACGGCCATCAGCAACTGGCTCTGTTCAGCGGTTATTATCAGGAGACTTGTTATCAGGCTCTGCATGTGTATGAAGGTTTTTCTGGCAAACTGATCACCACGATACTGCGCCCCGGCAAGCGCCCAGGAGGCCGGGAGATCGTTTCCTACGTGAAACGGATTGTGGGACGTATTCGCCAACAGTGGTAAACAACGGGGGACAGTAAAAATGTTTGGGATAGCATTTACATCGAAGCAAAAGGCGTTTCTTGATGGTGCAGGAAGCATTTTTAGCCTTACAGGGTCTCCTTTAAGCTCGTTTTCTTATGGCGATCAATCAACAGACGCTAAAGCCTTGCAGTCGGACTGGAGTGCTGTAGGCAGTGATATACAGAATGCGATGAGTTATATGTCTGAAGAGATAGAGAACAACTATACCGAAAAAGATGCCGCAAGATAACCGTGAGTATTTGCAGGCCGAAAATACAGCGAACGAAAACCCTGATACCAGTCAAAAGCTTACAAGAACATCTGTATAAGCTTTTAGTGGGCCATTGCCGCCGCCATCCGTACTCAAAGGATATGAAGAGGTTGTTCGTGGTTCAGCAGAAAGGATTCTGGTCATGGCAGAAAAACAGCAGGCTCACAGAACAGAAAAGGAAAAAAAGATTTCAGATGGAATACTTGAGCAAGGCACCCGTGGTCAACATTACGCACTTACTGTGGTCGTTCTCTTTCTGAGCGCTTCTGTTTACCTCGCAATGAATGGGCACGAAACAATCGCGACAATTATTGCCTCGCTCAATATCGTTGGTCTTGTAAGCGCGTTTATCGCAGGGAAAGTGTTCGCTCCCAAAGTTGACCATCCGAAAGCAGATTCGTAGCTCCCACAACCGCCACATTCACTGCACCAGCCGTCCTGTTTATACTCAATTATAGAAATGAATTACCAGTTTTTGCTCATGCTATTGGATTCACAATCTCTTCTCAAAGAAGCTGTCAACTATTTTGACCGCTTCACTCGTGATGCGGAACTGGTACAAAAAAATCCCGATCAGGAGGGTATGAACGATGTTCGATAAATGGCTCAATCAGGATATCAGCAACGTTCTTGCCCGGCGTAACCGGGTTGTGGTGGGGGCTGAAGCCTCTCTTCTGGATCTTTTGCGCAAGGTTCTGCCGCAGAAGATGACGATTTTTGTGGTTCATGGCGCCCTTGAGGAGCTGGAGTGCAAGTACACGGTGGAGAAATTCCACAAGGATGAGGATGTGGTGATAATAGCAACGGCACCAAAAAACGAGCTGACCTTTATTCGCGACTACGCCGAAACCTTTGGGTATGTGGATATACGCAAGGTGGAGAGTTATGTGGCTGAGAGGGTTTTTCAGGAGCTTGGCTTGAACATTTCGCTTACACCGGAGGAGCTGAGGGTTGCAGCATACAACAGCATTGGCAAAGGAAAGGAGTACTGGGAGGAGCTTTGCCGGAAGGGAGGAGAGCGGCTCTTTGATATTGGCAGTGATATTCTCCCCTTTCTTCATGATCCTGAGGGGTTCTGCAAAACCCGTGATGCGGTGGTGGTTGCGGCATTTTTTGAAAAAATCAATAGCTGGCTTGGGCGCGGCAATATCAGCCAGCCCCCCGAAACCCTTGCGAAGGAGGTTGCGGAGCAGATTCTTGGGTCACTGCTGACAGGCAAACCGAAGAAGAGGTATCTCGATGTGTACAAAAAGTGGGGCGACTCCAAAGCGATGGAGGGTTCGTTGCTGGGCTATTGCCAGGAGCATCCTGCCCGGTTGGAGCAGCCGGAACTCTGGAAAGTTTATGCCGCCCATCCGTTCGATTCAGTGGATCTTCAGTGGCTGAAAGACCTGGTAGCGCACTTGCCAGACAGCGTCTCCATTAAGGATAAACTCCCGCACATACACGCCCGTTTCAAGAGCAGCCACGGCAGGCAGTGGCGTAAGGGGCTGTGGGGCCATCTGCTGCAACTGCTGGAGTTTGATAGCTCCGGAATCAAGGGGATTGCGTCGCTTGAGGAGGCTACG
>CAJAAV010000035.1 GCA_903937835.1 uncultured Chlorobiaceae bacterium
AAGCATGATTTTTCTGGGAAAAACACTACTTCTCCAGAAAAAACACTGCTTTTTTTGAAATAGTGCTCAGGTGGCGATGTTTTTC
This sequence comes from uncultured Chlorobiaceae bacterium, assembly GCA_903937835.1. Taxonomy (GTDB): domain Bacteria; phylum Bacteroidota; class Chlorobiia; order Chlorobiales; family Chlorobiaceae; genus Chlorobium. Next base: position 86 of record CAJAAV010000035.1, read on the forward strand.
AGTTAATGTGTGCGCTTTATCCGACTTTCAGGTTTTAACCAAAAAAATCGTTACAGATTGAAAGTATTTACGAAAAAGATGTAACCGCTCGGCATTATGGGATCACACTCCCTGACTTACAAACAACACATTCCAGTCTCAATCGTGGAGGCGTGGGATTTTTTTTCTTCTCCGGTGAACCTGGCACGGATAACTCCGCCTGAAATGATGTTCAGAATCACCGATGGCATCAGCGGGCAGAAGATTTATGAGGGAATGCTGATCAGTTATACGATCTATCCCTTCATGATGCTGCCGGTGCAGTGGGAGACTGAAATCACCAAAGTTGACAAACCATTTATGTTTGAGGATCGCCAGAAATCGGGGCCTTACGAGAGCTGGCATCATCAGCATCAGTTTTGTGAAATTCCGGGGGGTGTTGAAATGACCGACCGGATTGACTATGTCATGCCGATGGCGTTGTTCGGCGATCTGGTTGATTTCCTGATTGTCAGCCGCAGGCTTGAGGAGGTTTTTCAGTTCAGAAGAAAAAAAGTAGAAGAGATTTTAGGCACTCTGTGAACGGTTTAAAAGCGCAAAAGGGATTGGTTGCAGTGTGCTCAGTGAATGGGAGTTACGTGAGGTCTTTGCTCTCATGAACATTGTCAAGGGGCTGGAATCTCTCGGTGATGTTCTTGAGAGTGTTGAAGGAAAGCTGCTTGAAAAAAACGGTGAGGGCGATCTGAGCCAGGAGGGTAAAGATGATGACAGAATGAAGTGCATAAAAACAGATTCTGTTGGGAACCCTGTCAAAGTAGAGCCCTCTGATTTGCTTAATTAACAGTGATATATGTATACTCCTGTGAATCGATTATTCATTGATGCCGGATCCTGATGCAAGCTGAAAAACACCTTTTCTCCACAACCCCCCTCCTCGGCAGCATACTCAGGAAGAGGGCGGTGGAACGTCTTTTTTCGAGCAACAGCCGTGAAGCCGCAGTTTCGCTGGCGGGCGCGGTAGAAGAGGGGCATCCGGAAGCGGATGAGATATTCCACCGTCTTCTGCTTTTGCAGCACAGCAGCCAGCCTGTCATGCACAGCGCAGTATGGAACTACTGGAAAGCATCCCGCTTCGAAGAGCTGCTGAAGAGGATGCACGCATCTGCAACGCTTCAGCCTGATCTGCTGCAGGCGCTTGAGGCCATGCCGGAAAATGACTGGGGCAACGGCCTGCTCTTCATGCTCTGGAGTCTCCTCGACCGGGACGACATCGCCGAAAAGATTGACGCGAAAGGTCGCCATGCGCCTGCTCTTGAAATGGATGCCCTTTTCGGGCTTGTGCGAGGCAATCCGGGGCGCTACCTCGATCTTGAAGATCCCGATTACTCCATTTTTGAAAAAGCGTGGCTTGCCGCGTCCGGTGCCCAGAGGCAGCGTATCAGCACAACAGTCCTGAAAAGTCAGGATCCCCGGCTTGTCGCAGCTTACGATCATGCCGTCAAGGAGGGGCATGACCCGCAACTGGTCATTGAGGCGTTTAAACTCTGCGGAGATCACGATGCGCTGCTCGACCGGCTGCATGGTTTGCCCTTTACCTGTGCGCTCGAGGTTATCGCTTTCTGGGAAGAGAGCGGAGGAAGGCCGAAAAGTCCCTCAAAAAAAGCTGTTGTCGAGGCTGCTGTCGCTCTCTATCGTGAACTGGCTGAACTTCTTTCGCAGCCCCGACCGCCCCGACTGCCCGGCACCAGAGATATCTTCTCTTTCTGGGCGGAACGGTATCAATCCGGAGAGCTGCTGCAGCAGGATCTCTCAAGCCCGGACCCTTTCAGACGGGCTGGCGCGCTGTTTTCAGCGGCGCAGCGGGGGCTGGTTCCCCGCAACAGGATGCAGGAGATCTCCCTGAACGGTACGTGGCCTGAAAAACTCGCGCTGCACTACCTGTTTACTGTGCCGGACGCAAGCTCCCGGCAGGAGCACGTCTGCTGGCTCCAGCCACAGGAGAATATTGTGGCCGCCATACTGACGACACGTTTGCCCGGTTCGCTTGAAGAGAGCACTCTGTTGGACGAGAGAGTTCATGCTGGTGCCGGAGCGGCTGATCAGTCGGCACAGCTCCAGCGTAAACTTCTGCAGTTGCTCAGACTCCTGCAGGGCTATTTTCTTCGCGGTCTGATCACCGTTGACAGTAATGACGACGCAACAGAAAAAAATGCCGTGGAGACCGAAGAGCTGACGGATGTAGAGTGGTAAATCAGGATAACCGTTTGAGTACATGGCTCTCGCTTTTGATTTCGGGACTTGCAACAGCGTGGTCGCACGCTGGAACGAAGCCCTGAACGACATAGAGACTCCCGACCTGCCCAATCTCGGAATCTTCTATCCGCAACCGGGATCGGAGCCTGCGCGGGTCATTCCCTCCGTCATTCATTTCGATGTGGAGAGCGCTCTCCTTGTCGGCAGTCAGGTTGACGCAGCGGGAGTAGTCAATCATCCGGGAACATTCAGGTGGCTGAAAATGGATATGCTTCGCAACGGTGGAGCCAATCGTGGGCGGCGCGTCAATGGCAGGGTTATCTATCCCCGCCATGCAGCAGACGAACTCGTTGATCGCATCCTGATGTTTGTGCGCGGCTATTTCGGCGATATCGACGAGGAGATTGTGCTGACCGTCCCTGTGGAAGCCTTCGATCACTATATCGACTGGCTTCGCGAAGCGGCGATAAAACGCTTTCCTGGCGGGATCACCTTCATCGACGAAGCAACCGCCTGTATGCTTGGCTACATCGATATGGTTCTCGACCGTACGCCATACTGCATCGTGGATTTCGGCGGAGGCACTCTCGATGTTTCGGTCGTTCGTACCGATCTGCTGCGTGCCGGACATGCGAAATGCAGAATACTGGGCCGGGCTGGTGAGGAGATTGGCGGGATTATGATCGATAACTGGTTGCTGGAACATATTCAGGAAGAGGAGGGGCTCACCGATGACGATATTGCCTCGATCGGCCCATCACTGCTCGAAGCGATCGAGGGGGCGAAAATTGCCATCTCGAACGGCAGCGAGCAAGCATCCTTCACCCGCTATAACGATGTTACCGGTCGTCTCATCGACGTCACACTTACTTCCCGCACCCTGAAGGAGGCGCTTGAAAAAAAACGGGAGCCGGACAGGAACAACCTCTACCAGCACATCATCCGCACACTCGACCGTGCGCTCGATCAGGCACGCGACAGGGCAGGCATCCGCAAGGAGGAACTCAAGGGGATTTTTCTTGTCGGGGGAAGCAGCCTGCTGCCGGGCATTGAGGAGAAAATCCGTGAGTTCTTTCCCCTCAGCGACGTTCATGCTGGTAATCCGTTCGAAGCCATCGCCAGAGGGGCATGCCGCTACTCCGGCGGCATCTTCGACCAGACGCTGACTCACGATTACTGTCTGCGGAGCTGGAACCGGGAACTCCGGGATTTCGAACTGGTTCCCGTTGTTCCACGCGGTACCCCTTACCCTACCGGGAAACCGGTATGCAGCAAATATATCAAGGCAGCTTCGGACAACCAGGAGACGCTCGGGCTGGTTATTTATGAGCGTTCGTCAATGAGCCGCCCGCTGATCACCTATGTCAACGGGGCCGACGGGCTTCGTCCGGTACGGGAAGGGGAGCGAGAGGAGTGTCGGCATAAGCCCCTCAATCCCGAAGACAGCGAGTTCATCCATGCCGTACCGCCCTGCCATTCGGGAGAGCGGCGCTTTATAGCAGGATTCGGGGTGGACAGCAACCGCCGTCTCACGCTCTGGCTGCGGGATACGGAGGAGAACAATAGTTCCTATATTCTGTTACGCGACGGCTCGCGACTTCCGTTGCCCGTAACCGATCTGCCGGTAGTGAAACTGTAATGTTACAACCCAATAACTTAACGCTGTATGGCCTGGCTTGACGAACTCAAACTCAATATTGACGCACGGGTAGCCGTCATACACCTCGCAACCATCGACGAAGAGGAGGCCATGCGCGTGCTCTCCGGCTGGTCGCAATCAGGCGAGTGGCCTGAAGGCATGGGGCTCATCACCTGGGATATCGGCGACCAGTTCCGGCATCTGCGGGAGCCTGCGGCAACCTTCAGCAAACTGGCCGCCACCCCTGAAACGGTGCTTGACATCATCGACGACTACAAGGGCTCCGCAACATTCGTGCTCAAAGACTTTCACCATTTTTGGGAGCACAGCCGCAAGGTTTCGCGCATGTTGCGGAACCTTGCATCGCGTCTTCCTTTCCGCAGCGAAACGGTGAACATCATCATCACAAGCCCCCAGCTCACGCTCCCCATCGAACTTCGCCACGACATTCCAACCATCGATGTCGGCAAGCCCGATGGCAAACAGATACAGGAACTGCTCGATCGGGAAACCCGCACAACGCGAGCGCTCGATAACGCCACGCACGGTTTGCGCGAACGTCTGGTCGAAAGCGCACTCGGTCTTTCCATCGTCGAAGCGGGAAGGGCGTTTCGCAAAGCCATCGTGGTTGCCGGAGGCCATGGGCTCGACGAACGGAGTGTCCGGCAGGTGCTGAACGAAAAACGGCACATCATCCGTGAAAGCGGCGCTCTCGAACTCTACCCCTATACCGGCTCCATGAACAACGTCGGCGGACTCGGGGCCCTGAAGGCATGGCTCGACGAGCGCCAGGAGGCGTTCAGCCAGGATGCCCGTGAGTATGGCCTCAGTATGCCTAAGGGGGTTGCTCTCATCGGGATTCCCGGAACCGGAAAAAGCCTCTGTGCAAAAGTAACCGCAGGCCACTGGGGGATGACGCTGCTGAGGATGGATGTCGGCGCAATCTTCAGCGGTCTCCTTGGGTCGAGCGAACAGAATATTCGCGAAGCGATCCGGATTGCCGAGGTTATCGCGCCCTGCGTGCTCTGGGTTGATGAGATAGAAAAAGCCTTTGCTGGCTCAATGGGCGACAGCGGCACGGCAAGCCGGGTCTTTGCCACCTTTCTTACCTGGATGCAGGAAAAAACCGCTCCGGTATTCGTTTTCGCCACGGCCAACAATGTCCGGCGCCTTCCCCCTGAACTCCTGCGCAAAGGTCGGTTTGATGAGGTCTTTTTCCTCGATCTTCCCACCCACGGCGAGCGGATAAAAATACTCGAAGTCCATCTCAGAGAGCGCGGCTATACCATGCTCTCGCAGCGGTTCAACCTTGGCGCCGTCGCATCGGCAACTGAGGGGTTCGTCGGTGCCGAACTGCAGGCACTGGTCAACGATGCCATGTTTCCCGCATTCCGCGACAACCGACGGGAACTGGAGACGGAGGATCTGCTCAACGCAGCCTCAGAGATGGTTCCCCTTTCGGCATCGCATCAGGAGCATATCGAACAGTTGAGAACGATGGTTGGAAACGGACAGGCACGCAACGCCTCCGACGACAGGAATGCTTTGGCTGCGTCATACAAAACCGGAGATTAAAGGGCACTATGAATACGCCAACATATAACGAAATCCTTACCGAACTGCGAACACTTGCACTCCGTCCTTCCGGCGGCGAGCTGCTTCCGGTTGTCGTTAACGAACAGGACGGCTCCCCGATGGTGCTTGTTCCAGCAGGCAGTTTCACTATGGGAGACGACCTCGACAAGGAGAGCCCGCAGCGCACCGTCACTCTCGATGCGTTTTATATTTCGGTTTATGCCGTCAGCAATCGCCAGTACAGGGCTTTTGTGCAGGCAACGGGCCATCGGCCTCCCAACATCGGAGCAAGGATAGACTCGCTTTCGGTCTGGCACGAAGATGGTTGTCCCGCAGAGTTCGACGATTACCCGGTTGTGCTGATCAACTGGGACGACGCGGAGGCTTACGCACGGTGGGCGGGATGCCGTTTGCCCACGGAAGCCGAGTGGGAAAAGGCGGCATGCGGGCCGGAAGGATATAACTATCCGTGGGGAGATCGGTGGGATGAAAACAACTGCCGGCACCGCAACAACCGGGGTGCGGACTCGGTTGCTCCGGTGTACGCTTATCCCGAAGGCGTTTCGGGCTATGGAACCTGGAACCAGAGCGGCAACGTCATGGAGTGGTGTTCCGTCTGGCACGACGAAACGGATTCTGGAAATGCTTCATCCGGTGAAGATGCTCTCCGACAGGAACGGGGCGGATGCTGGCGTTATCCCGACAAGTTCGCTTTCCGCTGTTCGCAGCGCTCGTTTGTGGTTTCCAAAGCGGTTAACGATTTTCGGGGTTTTCGGATGGTGTTGCCGGTGGAGGCGTGTTCATAAGCAACTCGGAACTGAAAAAAAACTTGCAGTGCTTTGTTGGTAATCGTATATTTTCCTTTTGTAAAGTGAGTTAACTACTAATAATTAAGTGCGGCAGATTAAATATATTTCCGTTAGCTGCCATTTTAGCGAGACCACAACTATCAGAAAAAACATTACATTTGTAAAAATCACAAAAAGAAAATGAAGATTTCAAAATTTCAATTTGAAGATAAATCGCTAGAATGGCGTTTAGAGGAGTTACTTCTTAATAAAATCACTTTATTAGTGGGTGCATCAGGCGTAGGTAAAACGCAAATATTGAGGGCTTTAATGGGATTAAAGCAAATTACAAATGGCTCATCTATAAACGGAGTAGCTTGGCTAATTGAGTTTGAAACGCTTTTAAAACAAAAATATACTTGGCAAGGAGAATTTGAGAATAAAGGGATTTCCATTTTTACAGAAGAAGATGATGACGAAGAAGATAAGAAAAATAAAGCAAAAATTGTTTTTGAAAAGCTTTATTTAGATGAGAAACTTATTGTAGAAAGAACAACCGATAAAATTTTATTTGACGGACAACCTACGATTAAGTTATCTCAGCAAGAAAGTGTTTTAAGTCTCCTGAAAGAGGAAGATTTAGTAAAGCCAGCACACGATGAGTTAAAAAAACTTTATTTCGCTGACCATTCAAATTCAGCATCAGAAAGAGGTTTTAGTTTTAGTTTTCTAAATTCAAATAATCTGGCTAAAAAATATAAAACCTTACAAAAAATTCAAGAAAGTGAATTAGAAACTCCTTTGAAGCTTTTCTTTTTATCAAAAGTTGATAAGAAAACATTTACTTTGATAAAGCAAAGATATATTGATATTTTTCCACAAGTTGAAGATATAAAAATTGCACCTCTTGAAACAAAGGAGAAAGAGATGCCCGATTTTTTAAAAGATTATCCTTTTATACAAATCAAAGAAAAAAACGTCAAACATTGGATAAATCAAAATAGAATTTCTTCTGGTATGTTCAGAACACTTTTGCAATTAAGTGAATTGTACTTATGTGCAGAAGGTACAATTTTCTTGATTGATGAATTTGAAAATAGTTTAGGAATCAATTGTATAAATGAGATTACAAATGATATCTTATCATCAAGAAGGCAATTACAGTTTATTTTAACAAGCCACCACCCTTACATTATTGATGCAATTAATTTTGATAATTGGAAATTAGTAACTCGTAACGCTGGCATAATAAAAACACACAATATTTCCCGATTTAATATCGGAAAATCAAAGCATAGTGCATTTATGCAATTACTTCAATTAGAGGAATACCAGACGGGACAAGAACAAATATGAACATATATTTCTTAGTAGAAGGCAAGCGAACAGAAAAAAAGGTTTATCCAAAATGGTTATCTCATCTAATTCCCAAATTACAACGTATAAATGAATACCAAAATGTAGATAAAAACAATTACTATATTTTTAGTGGTAATGGTTTTCCATCTTTACTTGACAATCATTTACGAAATTGTATAGAAGATATAAACAGCATAAAAAAATATGACTATTTCGTTATCTGCCTTGATGCTGATGAGCAAAATATTGAACAATGCAAACAAGACATCTTTGACTTTATGACAAGGG
>CAJAAV010000036.1 GCA_903937835.1 uncultured Chlorobiaceae bacterium
AGTAAATCCACGAAGATGCACTTCATAGATAATAGTGTCATCCATTGGAGTTTTTAGACGCTGATCACCCTCCCAGTCATACTTGTTTTCGTCAATGACCACGCTCCGCATTGATGAGGTGACATTATCATCATCGTTGCAAGCATCTCCACGGTTATAAAGTTCATCGGTATTACCCCGGGCATAAGGGTCAATCACAACCTTGTTCCGGTTAAACAAATGTCCCTGTGCAGGATCATAAACTCCATCAATTCTATAGGCATAATGTGTTCCCGCCCCTATACCTCTGACATAAGCATGCCAGAAATGGAATGTACGATTAACTTTGGGGTCAAGCTTAATCGTCATGGATGGGTGGGAGTCGTCGTGCTTGTCGAAGATGAGCAACTCAACTCCTGTGGCGTTTTCCGTGAAAATTGAAAAATTTACTCCGTTTGCGTCAGGTGTAGCACCAGGTGGATGTGCTATACCTTTTTCGACGACAATACTTACTTTTTTCGCCATTATGTTATACTCCTGTTAATTCATCTTGATAACCCTGACTGACTTCGATGATATTTGCGTCCGGATCTTTTATCCATACGGTTTTCCAATTTGGAATAAAACTACTGAAATCAAGAGGCCCGAGTGATATTTCAAGTTCATTGTTGAATTGCGCAATAAACGCATCAACATTCTCGACCTGAAACGCAATGTGTCGCCAACCGGGATAATTTTGTCCATCTTTATCCGCCTGGGGAATTGGCCGTTCCGCTTCAGACTTGAATAACTCGAGATAAAAATCACCGCATTTTATGAACACAATTGCGTTGTCACCTCCTAACGGTATGTATCTTGCTCTTGTAAACCCAAAGTATTTGCTGTAAAATTTCTCTGTTTTATCAAGATCCGTGCAGGAGACTGCTACATGAACAAATTTCATGATGAATCACTTTATAATTATTAAGGTATCAAATCAATAATCTGCCGGGCAAAAAGATGGCAATGTCCACCGGTACGTGCAGTTACCAGATCACCATCAACGACGACATCCTGGTCAACAAAATCCGCTCCGTACGCCTTGGCATCACCATAAAGATTATTATGACAAACCAGCTTCCGGCCAGCGATGACCTCCCTTACAGGAGCCAGCAACCATAATCCATGACAGATCACACCCTTGATAATCTTTTTGTTGGCGAATGCTCGCTTCATAAACGTTGCTGCTGGCGGTATCTTGGCAAGATCTTCGGTATAACGGAGTCTGTCGGAAACCATTCCTGCTGGCACAATAATTGCGGAATATGTGGCAAGTTCCTCGTCGCTGATACCCTCAAAGGAACCAGAGACATCAAGTGGTAGATGATATTCGTGACCTTTAAAAGTCAAAGAAGGCTGACCCCAAAGTCTTGTAAGAAGTTGCAGATCAGCTCCTTCCTCAAGAAATCTCCGCTGATAATAGAAGATTTCTGGTTCATAGAAATCGCTTTCCATGAGAATTGCGATTTTTTTGCCGCTAAGTTTCATAAGTTCTTTTCCTTTATAATAATTGTTAGAAAAGACTACCAAATGCTTACATCATTTACTGCCCGCAGCGAACACCAACCAGATGCGGATGTGTGTCTCCTTCAAGTATCAGATCAATCAAGAAAGGCCTATCGTCGGCAAGCATTCTGGTAATTGCTGCCGGGATATCTTCAACCGCTTCCACCCTCACCGCATCGACGCCCATAGACTGCGCAATCAGATCAAATCTTGTTTCGGGAAACGACAAATCAAATGGCACCGGCATCTCTCTGCCGTTAATCTCCTGCTCTTTCCAGTACTCCTTGATATTCAACTGCAGCAGGCGATAAGCGCCATTACTGCAAACAATAAACTTGGCGCCAATCTTGTGCCTTGTAGCGGAGGAGAGAGCCTGAATGGTATACATTGATCCACCGTCACCTGAAAAACCGATAACGACTTTGTCAGGGTTGGCTAGTTTCACCCCTATAGCACCAGGAAATCCAACACCAAGAGAACCTCCGCGAGTGGCGAAATAGGAACCAATCTTCCTGGGAGGAAAAAATCTCGTCAACGCCGGGCTATTGGTAAGCGCTTCATCAAAAATAACCGCATCTTCAGGGAGTCTCGGCGCCAGCTCTTCCATGAACCTCGACATGAACATCGGCAGAATGTCGCGGTTCTCAGCATCCTTTTCAACCTGAACTGAAAGTTTTTTCCTGTTCTCTTCCTGAATTTCGCCTGTCCTTTTCTTCGCAGCCTGCCGATCTGCATCAGTCATGACCTGCTCCAGCTTCTCGGCAATGGCGTTAAGGGTCAATTTAGGATCAGCTACAGCACTGTAATCAACCCGATGATTTTTAGCAATCTCATAGGCATTGAGATCAATATGAATCACTCGTGCATTGGGGTCATACACGTTACCCAATTCAGGGAATACCTCAGGCAACATGTAGGTGCCAACAATCAGCATCACATCTGCTTTGCGGGTTATAGGCAAACTCGCAGATCCAAACATGTGACCCGTGGTTCCACAATAGAGTGGATGCGTCGTATCCATATTAAAATCGCCAACATCAACTCCATACACCTCGGCACCAAGCAACTCAGCGACACGAGTCAACTCATTTTCAGCATGGGAGTATGCAACCCCGTCACCCATGAAGATAACAGGTTTTGAACCTCCAAGCAGCTCTTTGGCAAACAGAGCTATTTTCTCATCACCGGGAACAACCGATGTATCAGGAATATGTGTCGGAAAAACCTCTTCATCATTGATCTCACTAAGAATATCAAGAGGTAAACAGACATAAACCGGCCCCATCGGAGGCGTTGTGGCAATTTTGATTGCACGACGAAGAGTTCTTAAAATGGAATTCTTGTCATAAACAACTGTAGAATATTTTGTTACCGGTTCCATGATAGCGGAAAGATCTGCAGCCATCTGAGCATCCATGTTGAGATACTTGACACCTGCATCTCCGCCAATACAGACCAAAGGGGCGTGGCCCCGTTTTGCCTGGTAAAGGGCGCCAACGGCATTACCAATACCAGGACTACTGTGCAGTTGTACCAGTGCCGGTTTTTTGGTCGCTCGTGCATATCCGTCAGCCATCATTACCGCGACAGACTCCTGTAAAGAAAGAATGTAGCGGAGCTGAGGGTAGTCTGCGAGAGCATCCAGAAAACCTTGCTCGACTGTGCCGGGATTACCGAACATATAGGTAAAACCATCAGCAATAAACTGCTCAAGTATTTTTTGATTTCCAGTTTTACCAGCCATATTTTTGGAGTCCATTGGTTAATACATCGACAAATTTTTCTCCCATTTCATACGAGCACTGCAGAGAGCGTGCTGTGATAAACGGATAATCAACTACTACCGAGGTCTCTTTTCCAAAATTTCCATGATACTGTCCTTTGGGGCCAACTGCATCAGTGAGGATATACTCCAGAACATAAGGAGGAGGTCCGATGTTAAAGTCGGTATGGAGAAAACCGGTTCCATCATGATAATCATACTCGATGCAATGTCCGGTAACATGCTTTCCTCTTATAATGCTCTTTCTTTCATTGAAATCTCTGGCGAAAACAAGAGCAGCTACACCATAACAAATCGCAGCAACAGGCTGATTCTTTTTGTAAAATCCCAATATCAACTCATGAAGACTCTGATTGTTCACCAAATCAACAATAGGTCCGCTTCCACCAACAACAAACAAAGCGTCATACTCACTGGTAAGAAACTCAACAGACTCTTTTACCCTGGTATAATATTGTTCGAGATTTCTTAGAAAATTTGTTGCCGAGTAGTAGGGTCTTTCTGGAATGCAGGCCTTAAGTGAAAGTGGAGTTGATGTACGATTTTTAGCAATAAAGGCTTTTACATCATCTTCGTGCTGCTTTGTTGTTACACAGACACCAAGTGGTGGATCAACATAAGTTGAATCAAAGCTTGGAGGAAGAGCATCTGCGGGTTTACCGTTTGGAGTCATAAAATCAACAGTGTAACCAGCAGCTTCAAGTTTATTCAACGGCCCAACCAACTCGATTCCCCAGTATCCATATTCAGAGAGAATCGCCAGAACTTTTTTCTTGCTCATGAAATATACATTTAGAAATTATTGATAATTATATCCATGTTCGTTAACGAAATCACACAACCATCATGCAAGGGAACCGTCAGGATATTGCACCATACCCGCAAAATGAATTGCAATTTTACCGTCACGAAGTACCCAGCTATCAGCGAAACGCATGTTGGCAACCCCGTCGGCTGTTGTCATCGTGATCTGTTCTGTAATCATGAGCGTTTGAGGTGCTTCAGTCTCAGACCAGAATATAATTTCGGTTTCAAGACCCTGGATACCAAGAATACCCTGCATGTGCTCCCGCAACTGCTCCCGCCCTTTATAAATAATGGGCTTTTTCATAAAGCTGCTGATAAGCATAGCGTCATCGGTATACTGATCAAGCAACGCCTCAATATTCTTATCCAGGATAAAGTTAATATGAGCTTTATACATTTTGCCCATTGGACTATCTGGAACATTTTTCATGTTTGCCCTTTGTTATTGGTTAAATGTGTACCACTTCCAGCTCATGACATGTCGCCAAGAAAAGCATCCTTGCGAATACTCTGACTGACTCTACAATTTTGCTGAGCCTTCCTGATAATTTAATGAGTTAACAACATACTTTGTAATGACGGCAGCTCCCGATTTTGGTGAACGCTTTACAACCCATGATTGATCGGCATCAAGGATGATTCTCGCACTTTTGGCAGAAGGTGGATTCCAGACACTTGCCTGCCATTCAACAACGAGGTTAACTTCGGCTGTTTCACCCTGGAGGGTAACGTTTACATCCTTGAGCCGGTGTACCTCGTCAAAAAAGATTCGGATAACTCTCTCATACCACCCTTCAAATGCAACCAACCCCTGCAATGTTGCCTCTGGAAAGGTCATCTCCAGATTCTCTTCTGAGAGTAATGGTATGAATTCGAGGAGAGGCGCATGAACATCAAGTTTTTGGTACCAAATCTTGGCTAAATCTGATACTTCTGTTTCAGTTAAAGGTTTAGTCATAGCATACTCCAAAGATTGTTTTTTATTATTAATCTTATTCTTTTATGACACTTTCCCGGAGACCGGCAACAGGGTTTTACCCCTGTTGTCAATTCCTTCATTACGCTCTGTTACATTTATCTACCCCGAGATTGTATCAGAGATGGTATAACATGGTAAACTGAAGCATGGTTGAATGTATATTGCCGTCATGGTAAGTACCAAGAGGATCTGTTCCTGTAGAACGATCAATCCCTCCCTGAGCGGGCTTGGCATTTCCGTAGATCAGCATATAATCAACTTTTTGCGTAGGTGAATAACCAAGAATAAAATCCCATTCAGAAGCAAAGCGGTTGCTTGATATAGGAGTATCATAAAATGGAGCTACTTTACCATGTTCATTAAACTGGTAATTATAATAGAAAACCTTCACCCAGCCCCCCTTTATGGGTGGAATCAGAGTTAAATTTACAAAATGTGTATCAAGATTACTTAAACGAGTCTCATAAGTTCCAACGACAATCCCCTGATACCAGTATCCAAAACCACGTTCCGTTGACCCATTGTAAAGCCAATCCCAGTTTTCATTTTTTGTTGTTCCTGCCTTGTCGCCTGAAAATGAAGAGTATCGGTATCCAAGAGTAGGGTACCAGGGCAAGCTTGGCATAAAGTATTTTGCCTCAGCAAACCAGGCAACCGCATCTCTATCGACATGACTATTTTTATTTTTCTGGAAATCAACTTCGCCAGCAAGTTCAAGGTTCTTGAGAGTTGACACAGGGTTTCCGCGACCGTGTACTCCAGTAACACTCAATCCATCACGCTCAGGGTTATTTGAATTGGTCACATTAAAATATGATACACCTACCTTCCCAAGCTTTTTGTCAACAAATTCAAGATTTCCACCGACTATGTCATCTTTGTAAATGTCCGCGTTAATATTTGAATCCAGGACGTAAGTATTGGATTGTAGATAAAAGAGCTCCAACTGATATGGCTGTGATTTAATGCGTACTATTGCAGAATTATTCCATGCCTGCCTCGGGTCAAGCCAGTAAATACCTTTATGGGGGCTTGCTTCATCATTTCCATCTGTCAGAACCATACCATCTCCAAGCTGAAAGTTCTGCTTCCCAACACTGATATCCAATCCATCCTTGTCGAGAAAAGAGATTTTATCTCCGGATTTCCAACCAAGATATGCTTTATCCAAATTGAGATATGACATACCTTCGCCAACCATTACAAATTGCCCCTTTGAATAGTCATGATGTAAAGGCGCTGTCAT
>CAJAAV010000037.1 GCA_903937835.1 uncultured Chlorobiaceae bacterium
CTTCAGCGTCAGGTCAATTCTCCCCTTATTGCTCACATCTTATGAAAATATGTCACCCTTAATCCTTGGAAAAAAGGAATCGGGATACTGTGATAAAAGATCTCAGGCCAGATCTTTCAAAAAAAGAATCTGACCTGAAACTGTTGATTCATTATTATCTTTTGTTGTTTTTCTGATCATTCTGACCACCTTGACCTTGATCATTGCCTCCACCCTGCTCAGTGGTACCTCCACCCTGCTGAGTGCTGCCTCCACCCTGCTGAGTGCTGCCTCCGACAGCGCCTCCAGTACTGCCTCCGACAGCGCCCCCTGTTGTGCCGCCCACAGATCCGCCCACAGATCCGCCCACAGATCCACCTACAGAAGCACCTACAGCGCTGCCTATCGTTGAACTGATTGCACCAAGAGGAGCTGAAGCAGAGAAATCAGACATATTTCCGGAAACGGCCGCAAGAAGCGGTGATACTGCTGAGCTGAAAAGGGCAACAGTAACTATACTTGCCCGTACAAGAGTTTTTTTCATAATTAGATTCCAGATAGGGTTTTACAGTTTAAAGCCAAAACCACCCGCAGCGACAAAGCGGACACGGTCACCGGAGTTATTTGTAAGATCAGCAAGACCAGCGGTTACCGCAAATGGTATATCGCCTATTGAGAAAGATTTTGATACGCCTGCGTTGAGATTCAGACCGTTCCAGTCTGTAATGATGTTGAAGGAATCTGCTATTTCGTAGGCGAGGTTACCAAACACATAAGTTCCATGCTTGCCTTTACCCGATGCGATGTCATCAGGGCTCTTGTCTCCAAATCGGCCAGTACCCGCACCGATGCTGTAATGGAGCTTTGTTGTTTTAACGTCTTTATTGTACATGGATTCTTGCTGTATCCCTTTGCTGTAGACAACATAAAAGCTTTTATCAGCATCTCCACCATCAGAAAGCATGACGTTTTCAACTCCAACACCTATGGCATCAGCGTTACCAAGATTCCTGAAGACATGAAAAGCTGAGGAGTATGTGTCCCACTGAGAAATATCCAATGAGATTAATGATACCTGAACTCCAATGTTGTTTACTGGATCGCCGAGTCCCACACCCAACACAGCCGCACCGTCGCTTTTGGGGCTATAGGGCGATGGCGTCGTTCCGCCTGCACCGAAAAAAACTACGTTATTGTACGCGCCCCAAGCGACAGGGGTGGTTATAGATTTACCGTGATTATTTGGATTATAAATTGTTGCGCCGCTCAGCTCCGCACCTGCATCTGGTGAATGCAAGGCAAGAAAACCAAAGAGAGCCGGAATAATGTATGCTTTAGAGAGCTTCATTTTTTTAGGGCTTTGGGTTTAAAAATATCCTCTCTCTAATATTACTCTTTTTTGTTGGGAAATACAAATAAAAAACATTTACCCCTGTGGTTAAACGAGCTTGCATCATTTGCTGCCTGTTGAGGAAATCTCAATGAAGCGTTATTCCGAACATGGCTGATGAATATTGCGCAAAATCTGAAAGTGGCGTAAAGAAGAGCCCAAAATAGATGGTCATGATCATCAGCAGAGCCATGATAATCTGGGCCAACATTCCAGTGGACATCTCTTTTTCATCATGCTTCATTGATTCGCGGAGATACATGTTAAGAGGAATCAGCATGTAATAGTAGAGTGATATAACACTGGTCATGATTCCGATGAGTGCAAGCCAGATATAGATGGAACCTTTGGCAAGCAGTGCAGAAAAAATCAACAGTTTACCGATAAAACCGAGAGTCGGGGGAAGACCAACAAGAGAGATAAGGAAAACGGTCAATGCTGCACCGGCAAGGGGCATTCTTTTGCCAAGACCACGGTAATCGTCGAGATTTTCACTGCCGGTTTTATTGGCGATAAGTATGACGACATAGAAGGCTCCGAAATTCATCAGAAAATAGGAGAGCAGGTAAAAGAGGGTTGCCTGGGTACCTAACTTGTCCATGACAATAATGCCAAGAAGCAGATATCCTGCATGGGCAATGGATGAATAGGCAAGCAGACGTTTAACATTTTTCTGCCACAGCGCAACAACGTTGCCGTAGATCATGGAGGCAACAGAAACAAGGATAAGAAGTGACAACCAGTCTATACCCATAATATCTTCGTAAGGGTGCCCGCCATGGGGAACTGCTATGTAGAAAAAGCGCATGAGCAGTGCAACACCTGCCGCCTTCGAAGCTACAGAGAGATAGGCGGTGATTGGAGTCGGCGCACCTTCGTAGACATCGGGTGACCAGAAGTGAAATGGAACGGCTCCAATTTTGTAGCCGAATCCGGCAAGAATGAGAAGGGTTGAAAAGATCATCACCAGCGGGTCATAGCCATGGGTGGCCAGCTCGGCACTGATTTTCAGCAGGTTGGTCTGTGCGGTGAGACCGTAAATGAGTGAAAATCCGTAGACCATGAGACCCGATGAAACGGCGCCGTATACAAGATATTTCAATGCTGCTTCCGAAGAACGGGCGTTGCGTTTGAAATAACCGGTCAGGATGTAGGCGGTGAAGCTCACCAGCTCCATGGAGAGGAAGATCATCAGAAGGTCTGCCGAAGAGGCCATCATGATCATGCCGATGACCATCGCAACAATAAGCGCATAGTACTCTCCCATACTTTTTACTTCGCGGTCGAACTGCTCATCGGCCATGGTAACGATAACGGCGAGCATTCCGGAAAGGACAAAAAAGTATTTGAAAAAGAGCGCAAACTCGTCAAGGACATACATCCCGAAAAAGAACTCTCCTGCAGGCAGGGAGTGCTGCTGGTAGATGAAAAAGAGGCTGCCCGCAAGCCCGATAAGGGTTGCTACTGAAAGCAGATTGTTTTTCTTGCCTTTTGCCACCAGATCAATAACGATAAGGAGCATAAAAAGCAGGGAGAGATAAATTTCAGGTATAAATAATCCAACGCTTGCTTTTAGACTGGCAATGATACCTTGAATTTCAGCACCTGATGGCAGCTCGAACATAATTCTCTTCGTTTATTCTTTCAGTCAATTTAATTAAATCACATCTGTGACATCACAACGGGTGATAACACCTGAACAAGTTTGTTAATGCTTGCCGTGAGCATGCCGAGTACAGGCATCGGATAGATACCAAGGAAAATGGTGATCAGCACAAGCGGAACAAGCATGGCAAGTTCCCGACCATCAAGGTCAATCTTACCCTTCCAGTCATGGAAGTGGATATGTTCGTGTCCATCCTCGCCAACAACAAGATCATAAGCGGCATCTGCCCTTCTCTGTCCCAGGAACATCCTCTGCAGCGACCACAGCAGGTAGGCAGCGCCAAAGACAATGCCGAGAACGGAAACCATGGCGATGGGACGGGTTGTTACGGAACTGAAGGCGCCGACAAAGACAAGGGCCTCGGAAATAAAGCCGCTGAGCCCGGGAAGACCGAGTGATGCGAACCATGCGATAGTAACAACTGCGGCATAGACTGGCATATAGGAGGCAAGTCCACCGAATTTCTCGATCTGGCGGGTGTGTGCACGGTCATAAATCACGCCGACAAGAAGGAAGAGCATGGCAGTGATGGTGCCGTGGTTGAACATCTGGTAGAGCGCACCAACCATTCCTTCGCTGTTTCCCGCAGAGAGGCCAAGCAGCACATATCCCATGTGACTGATGGATGAGTAGGCAACCATCTTTTTAAGATCTTTCTGGGCTAGTGCGCAGAAGGCGCCGTAGATGATATTGATGGCGCCAAAAATACCAATCACGTACATCCCTGCATGAAACACTTCCGGGAAAAGCGGGAAGTTGATCCGAATCATGCCGTAAGTACCGAGCTTCAAAAGCACACCTGCAAGAATAACCGATATAGCAGTAGGCGCTTCAACGTGGGCGTCGGGCAACCAGGTGTGAAAAGGGAACATCGGAACTTTGATAGCAAAGCCAATAAAGAGAACGATAAAAGCTACATAGCGCCAGAAAACATTATCAGGCCCGAGAATGGCATCCTTGATATAGTTGCTCTGAGTGGCCATGGCAACAAGACTGAAGGTGTGGTTGCCTGTGACCGGATCGAGAACACTGAAGTAGAGCCCAATCATGACAAGAAGCATGAATACTGAGCCGAACAGGGTGTAGAGGAAGAACTTGATGGCCGCATATTCGCGATTTGGACCACCCCAGATTCCGATAAGGAAGTACATCGGAAGAAGCATGATTTCCCAGAAAACGTAGAAAAGGAAGAAATCCAGGGCAACAAAGCAACCCATCATCGCCGATGCAAGGAGGTTGTAGAGAATAAAGTATCCTTTCACCTGCTTCTGTATGGTCCAGCTCGACAGAACACCGATTGCTGAAATCAGGGCAGTAAGGATCACCATGGTGACGGAGATTCCGTCGACACCGAGGAAGTACTCAATGTTCAGTGAGCCGAATCCGCCAAGATTAAGACTGATCCACGGAACCTTTTCGACGAACTGGAATGAGCCGAGAGGGCTTCCCCCTGGTCCGGCAGTAATTCCGGGAAGAGCAGGATCATAACCTCTCCAGATCAGAACCGCCAGCACTCCCTGGGCAAGCGCCGCAAGCAGTGAAACAATTCTGATTATCTGCTTTTGAGATGAAGGCACGGCAAGAATAACCAGACCGGCGATAATAGGCAGAAAAACAATTAAACTCAGCATGTTCCGTATCTGTAAGTTTTCTGATTAAAAGTATATCTCTCTTAGTAGATCAGTCGTGTTAAATAAAAAACAAAGTAACCAAAAACAGCAAGAAGAAGCATAACGATGTATGTCTGGACCTTTCCTGTCTGTAATTTTCTCAGCATGGCTCCTGTGGTGTTGATGGTAAATGCGGTAAAGTTTACCATGCCGTCAACAACGTTCCGGTCGAATGCATCATTAAGCAAGGCGAAGTTCCTTACCAGAGTTGCAACACCGTTGACAATGCCGTCAACAATGTGGGTGTCGAACCAGGAGAGAATGTTCGCAATGAGCATTGAGCCCTTGATAAAGGTTGCATCGTAGATTTCGTCCCAGTACCACTTGTTGAGAGAGAAAAGATAGAGCGGCCTGATGGCAATGGCAGTCTTTTCGGGATCGATAATATTGAAGACGTAGACGACAAATGCCAGACTGATACCAAGCAGCACCATAATGCTTGAAATATAGATAGCAGTGAAGTGCGCAGCATGACCGGCATGGATGATCTCTGCCTGTCGCATGTCAGCATAGCTGTGTGCATCTTTCTCTGCCCCGCCGTGTTTGCCTGCTTCGGCAGCCGGAGCTTCGATGGCAGGAACAACTGCTGCAAGGGCTGGTGCTGCCACCGGTGCACGAAGATCTCCGATCTGGTGGTTGGCTTCCCCAACAACGGTTGCAGGAGTGGGAATCATCTTCATGAACCACCCTTTTCCACCATCGAGAGGATCGGGTGAATAGACAAAGAAGACTGAAAGTGCTGCAAGAATGACAAGAGGCGCCCGCATGTTCCATGCAACTTCGTGAACTTCATGCTCCTCATGGTGAACGTCCGCATGCGCATCGTGCGCTGCATGTGCGTGATGATCCTGATGCTGATCATCGGCAGGTTTCAGGTGCGTGCGACTCTCTCCGAAGAAGACCAGCCATATCTGACGCCCCATATAGAACGCGGTGAGCATGGCGGAGAAGAATCCGAGAACAGGAATAAGATAGTATATACCGCCGCCTTCAACTTTGGCAAACCCTATGGCGCCGGCAAGAATGGCATCCTTGCTCATGAAGCCGCTGGTCAGTGGAAGACCGGCAAGCGCGAGAGTTGCAAGTGTAAAGGTTGCGAATGTCCAGGGCATCTTTTTGCGAAGAGCTCCCATCCAGCGCATATCCTGTTCATGGTGCATGGCGTGGATGATCGCGCCTGAACCGAGAAAGAGGCATGCCTTGAAGAAGGCGTGTGTGAGGAGATGGAAAAGCGCTGCCGAATAGGCGCCGACTCCAAGACCGAGCACCATGTAACCAAGCTGCGACACGGTGGAGTAGGCCAGAACTCTTTTGATATCATTCTGGGTAATGGCGATTGTGGCTGCCATGAAGGCGGTCAATGCGCCGGTAAAGGCGATAACATGCAGGGCGTCCGGCGTCAGAAGCACAAAAATGCGGGCAACAAAGTATACACCTGCGGCAACCATGGTTGCCGCATGGATGAGCGCCGATACCGGTGTCGGGCCTTCCATGGCATCCGGCAGCCATACATGAAGCGGGAACTGTGCTGATTTACCGACGCAACCCATAAAGAGAAGTATACCGGCAGCGGTAAGCCATCCATGGGAGAGAGCAAACTTCCCTGCTGCAAGGTTGGCATAGATTTGTTCGAAGCTGAAGGTATGGAACTGTGAATAGAGAATCAGGATGCCGAGCCACATGCCGATGTCGCCGACACGGTTTGCTAGAAAGGCTTTTTTCTGCGCATCGGCTGCGCTCTGTTTTTCAAAGAAGAAGCCAATGAGCAGGTAAGATGAAAGTCCGACAAGTTCCCAGAAGATATAGATGGCAAAAAAATTGTCGGAGAGCACAATACCGAGCATGGAGAAGGTGAAAATCCCCAGAAAGGCAAAATATCTTCCGTAATTCTTGTCTCCGGCCATATACCCGGTTGAGTAGAGATGAACCAGAAGGCTGATAAGGGTAACCATCGCCAGCATAATGGCTGTGAGGTTGTCGATGACCACTCCCATCTTGATCTGGAGTGGACCAACACCTGGAACGTTGCCAAGATCAATCCAGGTAAAGTCCCAGGCAATCCTGAATGCCGGATCGTAGGTCTGCACAATAACCGACCAGAATATATAGGCCGATATGCCAAATGCTGTGCCAAGTATGCCCACTCCCAAAAAATCGCCTCTCCTCGGTAGTCTGCGATTGAAAAAAATGAGAATGACAAAAGAGAGCAGCGGCAGCAGCAGTACGACTATTGATAACTGAATTAAACTGTGCATGTTCCAGGTGATGTTTTCAGGAATAAATTAAAATTACTCTTTCAGGGTGTCAATACTCGACACATCCACACTCTTGAATATCTTGTAAATATTGATCACGATGGCCAAGGCAATCGCCGCTTCGGCAGCAGCAATAACAATAACGAAAAGAGCAAACATCACCCCTTCCATTCCGCCATTGTACTTTGAGAATGCCAGAAAATTGATGTTTGCGGCATTCAGTATAAGTTCAACACCCATCAAAATAACGATAGCATTTTTCCGGGTCATGACGGCAAAAAGCCCGAAGCCCAGGAGAAAGGCTGATATCGTGAGATAGTGATTGAGTCCTATGGTTGTCAACTGTTCCATTATGGTAATAGACTTTTTTTATTCGTTATTTACCGCTCTTGTCGAAACGTGCGAGAAATGCGGCTCCTATCAGGGCTGCAAGCAGCAGGATGGAGACCATTTCAAAGGGCAGCACATAGCGCGACATGGTTTCAAATCCAATCCGTTCGACTATACTTCCCTGAAGTGTTGTTTCGGAGGGCATCCAACTGTGTGTTGTATAAAAGGTATAGAGCAATGCACCGATCATGCCGATGAGGAGAAGCATGCCTGAAAAAATATGAAGAACTTCGCTTTTCTGCCCGGTCTGCATGATGCTGTTGGTAAACATGACACCGAAGAGAAGCAGGACAAGGATACCGCCGACGTAGACGACCACCTGGGTCACCGCAATGAAATCGGCACTGAGAAAGACATAAAGAGCTGCTACACCAAAAAAGGTAAAGAGCAGGGAAAAAGCCGAATAGATCACGTTCCGGGTAAAGACGACAAAGGCCGCTGAACAGACCGTAATGGCTGCAAAGAGATAAAAGATGACCGTATACGTTGTGATACTCATAGTAATTGGAGCACATTAATTGATTCGCTTATTCTCAGTCCTTCTTTTCCAGCCTGGCTTCCGCCGCCTTCTTTTCCTTTTCCGCCAGGGCTTTTGTCTGTATTTCGGCAAGCTTCTGTCGCTTGGCCTCTGTTTCAAGACGGGTTAAGTTTCCAAAATGATAGAGCATATTGCTGCGGTCAAACTCTGAAAAGTCGGCGACTGGTGTATGGTAAAGGCACTCCGTCGGGCAGACTGTGGTGCATATTCCACAGGTCATGCATTTTGCTACGTCAATATCAAAAACAGGTACCCAGAATTTTTTCTGCTGCCCATCCGATGTCTTTCCACACGCGGCCATATCATCTGGAGCAACCTTGATGGTCTCCATTTCTATACAGGAGATCGGGCACGCCCTGACGCACTGTCCACAGCCGATACAGTCGTCAATATTATTATAGAGGCGATAACGAGCGTTCGCAGGTGTAGGAATAACCTCACGGGGATACTGCAGGGTGCAGAGTCCGTCCACCTGACGAAAATAGTCGACATCATCAACACCGGCATCACCTTTGCGATGGATGGCATTGAAAAAATGCTTCAGGGTGATTCCCATGCCGGTTGCAATCGTAACTGCGCCGGTTTTTATATTGCCGAAATACTCACTCATAATCTATACGTCATTACATTCCTGCCGTTGACTGTTGAACTTCTTTTAAGGGCGATAGATTTCCCATACTGCCGTCAGCACAAAACTGATAAAGGCAAAGGGCGTCAAAACTTTCCAGCAAAGGTACATCAACTGATCGACCCGTAAACGGGGAAGCGTCCAGCGAAGCCACATCTGTACAAAAATAAAGAAAAAACCTTTTGTTATGATCCAGAAGGCTCCCCATACCGGGCCGTTTGTCCAGTCGTTGAGGGCAACTGATCCAATGTTGGGCAGCGGCGAGTTCCATCCGCCGAGAAATACTATGGAGATAATTGCGGAGACCATGAACATGCTGCCGTATTCAGCAAGGAAGATAACGGCGAACTTCATGCCTGAGTATTCGGTAAAGTAACCGGCGACCAACTCTGACTCTGCTTCGGGAATATCGAACGGTGCGCGGTTCACTTCAGCCAGTGAAGCAATAAAGTATATAAGAAACGGAAGCCACGCTATCGGTGAATGAAAGAGGAAGAAGTGTGCAAAACCGTAAGAGCCTGACTGGAGTATATTGATTTTCTGCATGTCGAGAGTGCCAGCCATCATTGCGCCGCAGAGCAGTGCGATGGCTGCGGGAATCTCATAACTGACAATCTGTGCAACGCTGCGGACTGCGCCATAGAGTGACCACTTGTTGTTGGAGCCCCATCCTGCCGCTAAAATACCGACCACTTCGATGGCAACAATTCCGATAGCAAAAAAGAGACCAACGTTGAGGCTTGCGCCGATAAAGGCCGGGCTGAACGGGAGTACGGCAAATGCAAGAAAGGAACCGACAAAGAGTATGCCGGGGCCAACGACAAAGAGGAACTTGTCGGCAGATGCGGGAACGATGTCCTCTTTCTGGAGAAGTTTCAGAATATCGGCAATGGTCTGGAGGATACCCCATTTACCAACTTCCATGGGCCCAAGCCTGTCCTGCATGAAGGCTGATATTTTCCGTTCGCCGTACACTCCGTAAGTGAGCGAGTAGAGGGCGATAAAGACCAGCGGTATGGCGGCAATAATAACCAGACCGAGCGGAAGACCAAAAAGATAGAACCCGGCAAGAGCGTCTGACCAGGCATTGAGACTGTTACCCATAAGAAAAGGGATGCTAAATTGCGATATGACCATGGTACTCATCTGTCAACCTCCCCGAGAACAATATCGATGCTGCCGATAATGGCGACAAGATCGGGTATGAGCTGCCCCTTTGAAAGGTCTTTCATGGCCGATAGATTGACAAAGCAGGATGAACGGGCTTTGCAGCGAACCGGTTTGGTTGATTTTCCATCGCTCTCAATATAAAAACCGAGCTCACCACGGGGATTCTCTGCACGGCCATAAACTTCTCCGGCTTTTGGTCGGATACGCTTTGGAATGGCTGAGCGTGAATTGAACCCTTCGGCAGATGGCATTTTGTCGATGCACTGCTCTATAATCTTGAGGCTTTCGTCCATCTCCCAGGCACGGACAAGATGGCGTGAAAGGCAGTCGCCGATGACGGAGTGCTTGCCGTCTGGTACAGGTACTTTAAAATCGAGTTCAGGATAAATCGAGTATGGATCGTTTCTCCTCAAGTCCCACTTCACCCCTGAACCGCGAAGCATAGGGCCTGACCAACCGTAGTTGATGGCAACATCTGCAGGCATGATTCCGATACCGAACGTTCGTTTTACAAATATTTCGTTTTCAGTGAGAAGCTCACTAAGCTCGACGGCTTTTGGTCTGAAATAGTTAACAAACTCTTTCACTCTTTTGAGGAAATCGGCTGGCACATCGTAGGCAAGGCCGCCGACCCATATATAGTTATAGAGCATACGGGCGCCTGATGCCCATTCGAGCAGTCCGAGAATGATTTCGCGGTCACGAAAACAGAAGAGAAAGGGAGTAAATGCGCCGAGATCGATTCCGTAGGTTCCGATGGCCACCAGATGTGAAGCAATTCTGTTCAGTTCGGCAACGATAACCCTGATGAATTCAACTCTGCGGGGAATTTCTATATCGAGAAGTTTTTCAACGGTGATGGCGTAGGCAAACTCACTGTTCATTCCTGCGAGATAGTCCAGGCGGTCGGTATAGGGAACAACTGCGGGGTAATCAACATTTTCGCAACACTTTTCAAAGCACCGGTGAAGGTAGCCAAGGTAGGGCTCTGCCTGGGTAATAACCTCTCCATCGGTAAGACACTCCAGCTTGAGCACTCCGTGAGTTGACGGATGCTGAGGCCCCATGGCGAGAACCATCTGCTCGGTGGCAAGGTCTTTTTCAAGTATGACCACCGTGTCGCTTTTTCGGGTAACCCTGACTGAACCCAGTCCGGCTGTATCTAATTCCTGCATACGTGAGCTGCGTTTACTATTTAAAACACTGTTAGTACGGCACCTTGATTCCGTGATACTGATCCTGCACCTTGTAATCTTTGCGGAGCGGGTAGCCTTCCCAGTCTTCGGGGCAAAGAATTCTTCTCAGCTCGGGATGACCGGCAAAGGTCATGCCAAACATGTCGTAAGCTTCCCTTTCGTGCCAGTTAGCGGTGTGCCAGACACAGGCAACGCTCGGGATTGATCCTCCCTCGCGGGCACACTTCACCTTGACGGCCAGTTTATGATTTAAAAGGGCAAGTGATTCGAAATTACAGATAATACCAAGCTTCTCTTCTGCGGGATAGTCTACACCAGTAAGACACGCCATGTAGTTGAATTTGAGCTTGGGATGGTCGCGCATGAAGAGAGCTATCTCTGTCCAGAGCGATGCATCGACAACCTCAAAAAAAGGCATCGTCTCATTGGCATCAAAGTCCGATATGGCCAAACCAAACTTCTCATGGATAATCGAGTATGCAGCAGCACTCTCCTTTACCAACTGCGATATAACCTTTCCTTCTTCCATCTTGACAGTAAGCCTTATAGTTAGTTATGCTCCGACAGCCTTGCGCTCACGCTCGATAATGAACCGGGGATCGACACTTTTTTCAGCCAGCTTCTTCAGGGCATCGGCCCTTGATATACCAATCTGCTCCATCCTTATCAACTCCTGAATTTTCATGAGACCACCGATAAGGGATTCGGGCCTCGGCGGACAGCCAGGGACATAAACATCGACAGGAATAATGCGATCAACTCCCTTGAGAACATGGTAGCCGTGCTCCCAGTAAGGTCCTCCGCAATTGGAACAGCTCCCCATCGAGAGGACATATCGGGGTTCCGGCATCTGCTCGTAGAGGCGAATTACCCTTTCTGCCATTTTCATCGTAACCGTGCCGGCAACAATCATAAGATCGGACTGGCGGGGGGATGAACGGGGGAAAATACCGAAACGCTCAAGATCGTAATTGGAGGCATTGGTCGCCATCATTTCGATAGCGCAGCAGGCAAGACCAAAACCCATTGGCCAGAGCGACGACAAACGAGCCCAGTTCAGGACATTGTCAACCGATGTTACCAGCATGTTATGCTTTGTTATCCCGGCATCAAGTAAACCCATAACGATCTAAGGAATAGTGAATAGTATCTGTTAACCCCTCAATGAGGTGGATTTCGCAGTCGGCAATTTCGGCATTTCAGGCATTGTTGGAATATTGGGAACAGGCCTGACCCAATCCAGATCTCCTTTAACCCAGGCATAAGCGAGACCAAGAATAAGGATTCCTGCAAAGACAAGCGCCTCAACCAGCGCAAATTCTCCAAGCTGGCGGAATATGGTCGCCCAAGGGAAAAGGAAGACTACCTCAACGTCAAAAATGATAAAGATAAGAGCGACGACGTAAAACCTGATATTGAACTTGACCCATGCGCTGCCTACCGCTTCTTCGCCGCACTCGTAGGTTGAATTTTTCGCAGGGTTTGGTCTGCTTGGACGCAAGAGACGGGCAGTCAGATAACCACCGGCAACGAAAACAACGCCCAAGGCAAGGAAAGCAAATACATTGCCAAAATTACTCAGTGTCTGATCCATCTAACGCTATTTTGAAGTACTGGAATCTTCTTTATTAAGGTTGGCAAATATATAAAAAAAATTTCTTTGCCCACAGAAAAAATTAGCCTTTAATGCTCTTTATTATGAAATTTTCGGCCTATACGCATAAATAACTTTATGAATAGAGAGATTACCAGCAACACGATTATAAGTATGGCACCATGCACGACTGGCCAGGAGCCGGTAACGGCAAACAGAGCGGGCCCAACTGTCGACAGAACTATCATCCAGATAATCGGCACCCACGCAATACCGAAAATAACAGGAAGAGCCGTTTTCATAAACTGCTTCCTCGTCTCAACATCAGGAAAAAGTTTCATGGTGCTTCAAAAAAAAGAGTTCCTATCTGCCCAGCCAATGCGGCATCAAGTGTTTTCAATATTTCATACTCCCTTTTCAGCCCTTTCATATCGCCTCTTGAGAGGTAATACATGGCGATTTTGCTGTGGGGTTCAGGGTTCTCCGGTTCAAGGGCAAGTGCTTTTTCAAAAGCCTCTTTTGCTTTGTCTAACTCTCCAAGATCAAGGTATGCATCGCCAAGAACGCAATAAATATCGGCATATTCCGGGTCGATGGTGATCCCTTTTTGGAGCGTTTTCAGGGCAGCCTCCTCTTTTCCAAGCATGAACTGTACAAAACCAAGATGCTTGTAGGCCTGCAGAAAACCGGGGTCAAGCACAATGGTTTTCATCAGATCGCAAGCTGCTTTCCGGTAGCCGCCCATGGCGAGGTTGGTGACTGCACGCGCATAGAGAACCGCCGGGTCACGACGCTGTGCCTCAATGCAGCGATCAAGCAGCTCAAGTGCCTCACCGTTACGCTGCAGGTCAATATAGGTCATCGCCAGTTCATACTGTAACAGGGAATTATCGGGATCCTGCTGAAGTGCAATCTCCCGTTGATCTTTCTCTCTCTCTTGTTCAACGTTCAAGGGTAATGAATTTACTGGTTATGTTCAAAGCGTTCCAGAGCTATCTGAAGGTTGTTGAGTGCTTGAAGCTTCTCGAGTACCTGATCAGCAAGCCAGCGTCCCAAGGGGAGTGAGTCGTTAATGCAACGGATATACTGGAAAAGAGGAAAACCGGCGTGTTCAAGCTTTTTGCGCGCATCATATTCGGTCTCGCTGTTATCGGCAAAAAAACCGTAGGGAAACATGACCACAGCCTCGTACCCCTCACGCTTGTAATCCAGAAGCGCTTTTTCAATGGTATCGGAAGTCCACTCCCCTCCTCTGGAATGGTTCATGCAGCCCTGGCGAACATCGCTGAAAATATTTTGCGGATCGGCCAGAATTTTTTGTTTCATCAGCTCAAAAAATGCTAAAGTCTCTTCCAGCCCGGTAAAGAGTGTCGGTGGATTTCCGGCACGATCCTTGACCAGGGTACCATGAATGACCAGCACAAGACCAATTTTACCCCGTTTCTGGAGACGCAGCGCGGGAGAAAGCTCTTCGAAAAGATGCTCAATATAAATACGGTGAAGACGATCCGCTTTCCAGAGTTTGCTTAAGACGTTGACCTGACTGAAAGTGCGGTCAACATAGACGTCGATAACCATCTGGCAGGCTACCCCGCAGGAAAATGCCGATTCAACCGGAAACATCGGCACTATGACAATCCCGTCATAGTCCTTTTGAAACCGTTGAAGCGTATCATCGAGATAGGGCGGAACAAAATAGTAGGCATCGCAGACGTCGATATCGACTTCTGACAGAAGAGGGCTGCCGCTTGCGGCAATGCAGGCTTCCAGTGTGTTTTTCTGGGCCCTGTTGATCGCGAGAAGCAAAGAGCTGTAATGGTTGAGTTTCCAGTCGATATAATGCTTTGTCGAACGGTAATCAGCAATAAAATAGATCAGGGGTGAAGGAATTTTAGCAATCTGACGCGTAACGACCTTGAGAATTCTCCGCGAACTTGGCCACAGGTTTCTTATAGTAACCTTTTCAACTTCTCCATACGTGGTGACTATCACAGCATATTTTTTTCTGGTCACAATCCTGTCCACCATTGTAATTCGACAACCATCACGGTAAAACCAACCAGTCCACCGACAAGAGTCTGCATAAAATTATGGGCTTTCAGAAAAATTCTTGACCACATAAGCAGTGGCACAAGAAGCAGCAGCCATAACGCAACAACGCCGAACTGCATAAAGAGCAAAGCAATCGAGGAGGAGAAGGTGAAGAGATGAATGCTGATTTTCCACTGAAGCGTGATCAGCAGAATAAAGATCGTATTGACTGCGTTAAACAGCAGGATACCGGTGAGAAGCCTCGGTGGATGAAGCTGCTTCATAAACTCATAACCAAGGGCATTGACGGCAACCAGAACCAGGAGAGGCAAAAAACGCTGTTCGCGGAAGGTAATGTTGTAATCAGAAATCTTTCCTGTTTTTTTCAGGCCGGAGATCAGGAGAATGGGGGCAAGCGTACTTGCAGAAAAAAGCACCATCAAGTATGAGATACTCTTCACGTCATTGCCATATCCGAGCATCACAATTGCGGCATAGACTGTCGGCGCAACCACAACCGGATTGATCACCCATGAAACAACGCTTGCAAATCGGTGTAAAATAAACGGCATAGGCTCAAAACATATAAACCGGAACAAGATATTTTAGCGTCATACGCCGCAAAAGTATCTTTAAAGATAGTTTTTATTCGACTAAAAACCACGTATATTATTGCTTCTGTACTGCGAGAGTGGTGAAATTGGTATACACGCTAGTCTTAGGAACTAGTGCCGTGAGGCGTGAGGGTTCGATTCCCTTCTCTCGCACCGCTCAGAAACAGGCCAAAGTGGCGGAACTGGTAGACGCGCTGGACTCAAAATCCAGTGAGTGAATAACTCGTGTGGGTTCGATTCCCATCTTTGGTACTATACCACAAAACAAACAACGTCGTGGAGAACGCTCGTCATGAACAGAATGTACTCGCCTTGGCGTGAAGTGTACATGCAGTCTTTCAAGGATGACAAGCCTGCCGCTGAAGATGGGAAATCAGTTTTTGCCGATATTCCTCCAGAGGATGACGAGAAGCGGTTTGTCCTCTACCGGGGAACAAGGTGCTTCATCATCATGAACCTCTACCCCTACAATTGCGGACACGTCATGGTGATTCCCTACATGCAGACTGCCGACTTTTCAGAGCTTGACCAGGAGACGAAACTGGAGGTGATGGAGCTGACCGATCTCTCCATCAAGGCGCTGAAGCTTACCCTGAGGCCGCAGGGCTTCAATGTTGGAGCTAATCTTGGACGGGTTGCCGGTGGAAGTGTGGACAACCATATTCATTTCCATATTGTGCCTCGCTGGGAAGGTGACACGAATTTTATGCCTGTCCTTGCCGACGCCAAGGTGCTCAGCAATGATATGACCTCCACCTACAAAAACCTGAGACAAGCCTTCTTTGACCTTACCCGGGCACAAGAGCAATAGCCTCTTTTGCCGCAATGGAAACCGTTCCCTGCCCCATAAGCAACTCCACGGAGTTCACCCCGTGGCTTCAGGTACCAGACCGCTTTGACTCTTTCGGAAAAAAGCGATGGCAGCTTGTTCAGTCATGCGCCTCCGGGCTCATTATGCTTAATCCCCGTCCCGACAGCTCTGAAATAGCTGTTCATTACCGGAACGGGCAGTATGACCCCTACCTGCATAAAAACAGCAGCTCTTCCTTGGGTGAGAAGGCCTATCTAGCCGCACGATCACTGCTGCTTCGCTACAGGGCTTCTCTTATCCTGAACGGAGCTCTGAAGCCACTCCATAAGCTTTCGATCCTTGAAATCGGCTGTTCAACAGGAGAACTGCTGAACTTTTTTCACCGCATCAAGGCAATGCCGCTTGATCATCTTGCAGGCGTGGAACCTGACGCTGAATCGGCGGCTTATGCACGGGAGGTTTTTGGTCTGAGAGTCTCGCCTGTACTACAACAGAATGGATACTCTTCCGGGTTTGACCGTATTGTCCTGTGGCATACGCTTGAACATATTCACACCCTCCGTGAAACACTCAATTGTTTAGCGTCACTGCTTGAACCAGACGGAGTGCTCGTTATTGCGCTCCCCAATCCCGCAAGTTCGGGTGCGAAATTTTATCGGGAGAACTGGATCGCTTGGGACGCACCGCGCCATCTCTTCCATTTTATGCCAGGAACTCTTGAAGCGCTTCTTGAACAGCATAAACTGCGCGTTTTCAAGCACCAGCCTTATCTGCCGGACGCACTGTACAATACGTTTTACAGCGAACAACTTCGTTGCAAAAGTCAGGACGGGCGGTTTCATCTTCTGCAACGGGGTATTGCATTTGGCAGGGCTATGGTCTCACTTGGCTTCGAGGCATTATGGCAAAAGCAGGCTTCGAGTTTTATCTATTTTGCAAGAAAAACATAGCGAAGAGAGGGTATAATAGACGCTGCTGGTTTGAAAGAAAAGAGGAGCGCGGGTTATGCTGGTTTCTGCCAATATGCCATGCTTGCGGCATTCTTTTTTTCAAGCCCCGGAGGGGCGGGATGTTGGTAGCAAAGAAAAGTAGCTGCGCCCCAAAGCTTTATCGAGTTGGGTACTTGCTGCAAGACAGTCGTACACTGCCTGTAAATAATTGGTTTTAGCTTTGTTGAGCTGGAGTTCTGCATCGGTTAATTCAAGCCGGGAACCTATCCCTTCTTTGAAGCGGAGACGCGATATGTTGTAGCTTCGTTCTGCAACGCTGATGGTTTTGGACTGCACCTCAATTCTTTTCTGGGATTCCCTGTAATTTAATAATCGTACCTCAATTTCAGCCCTGATATTGGCTTTGAGCTCTTCAAACCGTGTGCGGGTTTGGAGTTGCCCGATCTTTGCCTGTTCAACCTGGGCGCTGATGCGATAACCGGTAAAGAGAGGCATGGTAAGCTGAAGACCTGCTGAAGAGGAGGCTGGCCAGCGGGAATCGGAGGGTCTTATGCCATCATTGAATGCCGTCTGAGACTCAAGTTTGCCAAATGCGGAAAGGAGTGGAAAGCGCTCAGCGCGGGCGGCATTGATTTTTTCACCTTCCGCCCGTACCTGAAGATCAAGCTGATGAAGATCGGGCCTCGAATCGAGCGCTTCCCGATATGCCGCGTTGATATCGGCAGGATATGCTGTTGAAGGAATTTCAAGTTTTGAGCTCAGTTTAACGTTGCTGTCCATCGGAATGCCCATGACGTTTTTCAGCCTGGTCATGGTGGTAGCTACTCTGTTTTCGGCCTGTATGAGATCGGGCCGAAGATTTTCAACGGAAAGAAAGGCTTTGAGGGTATCAATATCGGCGGCAACTCCCTGCCGGAACATGGCTCGGGTATCTTTTCTTGATTGCTCCCATCGTGCAATACTCTGCTCAACCAGTGACAACTGCTCTTTTGATATGAGTGCATCGAAATATGAGATTTTTATATCAGCGACAACAGCGGATTCGGCACTGCGGTAAGCCTCTTCGCTCATCTTGCGAACAATGCCAGACGCCCTTATCCCTGCAAAAGCAGACCCATTGAACAGTGGCTGATGAACATCAAGGGTAGCGTGTGCGGCATTGTCGGCGCTGATTTCAAGAGCCTTTAAGCCCGTTCCTGTGCCTCCAAAAAAACTTTCAGGGAAAAAAAGCACCGAGGGCTTCAGTGACCGGGTATAGACAAAATCGACTGACAGTTTTGGTAGCACGGCTGACCAGCTCTCCCGGATTTTCTGCCCTGCCATCTCCCGATCGAGTCGGGCAATTTCAAGAATGCGGCTTTTCTCGAGCCCTGTACGGACAGCATCATCAAGTGTCAGTGATCTTGTCTCCTCTGAAGCCGGAGCTGCTTTCAGAAGAGATGGCCCTGCCATCAAAAAAAAAGGCAGGACAGCCAGAAGAATCGTTTTCAAGCGGAACACTATTCGTCTCATTTTATTACTAAATATAGGCTTATCACATTTACTCCACGACAGGATACACAAAATTCAAAGAGCTATACCCGACGCCTATTATACTATTCTTTTAAGTCATTTCTGAAAATAGCAGTCCAATATGGAGGAACTTTCCATATATCCACATATAAACCACTCGACAAGGAGACTGGCTTCAAATGAATTCGAGTCTCTTTTGAGAAGATCAGGGCTTGTAGCGTTTATTCCATAACTGATTCAGCCTTTCCCGGAGGTACTTTTCGCGTCCTTCCTCTCCCGGGCGGTAATAGGCCATCGGCTCCATGCTTTCAGGGAAGTAGTGCTGGGCGACAAAATGGCCCGGATAACTGTGGGGGTAATGATAGCCTGCACCGTATCCTTCCGCTTTCATGAGTTTGGTGGGTGCGTTACGCAAGTGAAGCGGCACAATCAGATCCTGCATGGCTGTTGCATCACTCATGGCCTCGTTGATTCCCTGATAGCTGGCATTTGATTTTGGTGCGGAGGCAAGGTAGGTAACGCCCTGGGCCAGATTGATCCTTGCCTCAGGCATTCCGATCATGGCAACGGCCTGAAAGACGGAGATGGCAAGGGTTATGGCATAAGGGTCGGCGTTGCCGATATCTTCGCTCGCAAAAATGACCATTCGCCGGGCAATGAATTTCGGGTCTTCTCCGCCTTGAATCATTCTGGCAAGCCAGAAGAGGGCTGCATCGGGATCGGAGCCTCTCATGGATTTGATGAAGGCGGAGATGATGTCGTAGTGGTTTTCGCCGCCTTTGTCGTAGATGGGAGCCTTGTGCTGCAGAGCCTCTTCAAGCAGCTCTCTGTTCAGCACGATTTGTGTCGTATCCTTCGGTAATAGTGAGATAGCTGCTTCGACGGCGTTCAAGGCCTTGCGAGCATCCCCACCAGAAAACTGCAACAAAAAATCAAGGTCGGTTATCTCAATGGAAAGCCCCTTGAAGAGGGTGTCCTCTTTAAGGGCGCGCCTGATGACTGTTTCGATTTCGTCTGGCCCGAGCGGTTTGAGAATATAGACCTGCATCCTGCTCAGGAGTGCTCCGTTCACCTCAAAGGAGGGGTTTTCGGTGGTGGCTCCGATCAGAACAATAAGTCCCTGTTCAATGGCATGGAGCAGCGTGTCCTGCTGTGATTTGTTGAAGCGGTGAATTTCGTCGATAAAGAGGAGGCTCCGGTGGCCTGCGCGACGGGCTTTTTCGGCGTTTTCAAGTGCCTTGCGGACATCCTTGACGCCTGAGTCAATGGCTGAAAGCTGCTCGAAACGATAGTTCAGTGATGCTGCACAAATTTCCGCGAGAGTGGTTTTACCCGAACCGGGGGGGCCCCAGAAAATCATGGAGGGCATCTGACCACTGGCGAGGAACTTGCGAAGCGGTCCGTTTTTGCCGACAAGATGCTCTTGCCCGGCCATCGCATCAAGGGTGCGCGGACGAACACGCTCGGCAAGAGGCTGAAAATAATCTCCTGCGGCAGGAGAAGCTGAAAAGCCGAAAAGATCGGACTGGATGTGTTCGGTATCAGCCATTAAAATCCGTTTACCTGAAGCCAGGTCTCATTGATGCGTGAATTCGTCCGTGAATCCGTCCCTGCATCCTCCAAGCCTGAAGAGGAGGCTCTGCCAAGCTGGCGGGCAACATACTTGCCGAGTATGTCGAATTCAAGATTCACTCTGCTGCCTGGTTTGAGTTCATTGATGGTGGTGTGAGCAAAAGTAAAGGGAATAATCGCAACGGCAAAGAGCTGTGAATCCAGCTTTGCTACTGTAAGGCTGATGCCATCGATGGTTATAGAACCGGCCGAGACGATCATGGCGCTGAAGTCGTCTGGAAAGGCTATCCAGAGTTCACGGCTTGAACCAAGTTCTTTTATCTCCTGCACGGGTGCCGCACAATCAACGTGGCCAAGCACAAAATGGCCGCCGAGGCGATCAAGCGGACGGATGGCCCGCTCAAGATTCAGGAGCGATCCGTTATGAAGAGCGCCAAGTGTTGTTTTGGAGAGCGTCTCCTCAACGGTATCCACCTCAAACCACCCCTCACCAAGCGTAACAACGGTCTGACAGGTGCCGTTGATACTGACGCTCTCGTCGACAGAGAGATTGCTGAACTCTTTGGTGTTGTTGTACTGCACCCTGAGCCGTAACCCGCCCTGTCGCCGTGTTACTCCCCTCACCCGACCGACGTCCTTGATAATTCCGGTAAACATGCCTTGGCCTGGTTTCTTCAGTTATACAATAGCTTTGAGAGCGGCAAGGGCCGCGATGTAGTCTGGCTCCTCCACAATTTCCGGCACCTGTTCGGTGTAGCGCACGATTCCATCAGCATCAACGATAGCAATGGCACGGGAAAGAAGTCCTTTGAGTGGGCCATTGGCAATGGTGACACCATAATTGATGCCGAATTCGGGAGAGCGGAATGTGGAGAGTGAAACAACATTTTTCAGTCCTTCACTCTCGCAGAAGCGACTGTGTGCAAAGGGCAAGTCGGCGGAGATGCAAAGTACGACGGTGTTGTCGAGGGTTGATGCCTCCTGGTTGAAGCGTCTGACTGAAGCTGCGCAGACAGGCGTATCAAGACTCGGAAATATATTAAGAACGAGTCTTTTTCCTGCAAAGTCTGCAGGCCCTGCCTCTGAAAGGTCGGTTTTCACCAGACAGAAAAAAGCTGCTTCGGAGCCTTTGGCGGGAAGAGTCCCGACGGTTTCAAAAGGATTTCCCTTCAAAGTGATCTGTGCCATAAAAAGTAGTTTAATATTAAAAAAAATATTTCAATAAAAGCATGAACAGCATGACGTCATATAGCTCTCAGTCCCATAGGCCACCAGCACGGGAAAAGCTGAAACGGCCTGCCCCAAAGAAGAAAACGGCGAGTGAACCAAACAGATAAAGTGCCTGCAGTTCAAGGGTATATCCACCATGTTCCGATATTGAAAAAAGCTCTCTCGAATGAACAAGATAGATCGCCATAACCATGACGAAGGCCTGAACAAGAGCTGCAGTACGGGTAAAAATACCGGTCACCATAAGCAGAGGCGCAAGAAGTTCACCAACAAGAATTCCGTGTGAAAGATATCCCGGCAACCTGGCCTTGAGAAGCATGGACTCCACAAAACCGTAACCGTGCTGAATTTTGTTTACTCCGTGAAAGAGCAACAGAGTACCAACCGAAACCCGCAGAAGCAGTTTTCCAAAGTCACTGTTATTGACCAAACCTTCAATCATCGGCGGCCTTCTTTTTGTGTATTTTTTCACCATTATAAACCATGTTTGGGTTTGTCTTCAAGCCTTACGCTATGCTCCGGTTCACGCTGCAATATAAGCCTCCAGCAGCACATCACTCCCAAAAAACTGCGGAGGCTCGAAATGCAGATTGACCGACTGATCGGGCATGCTGATGCCGAGAGGCGCAAAGGAACTCAGGGCATCGCCTCCGAAAAGTTTCGGTGCTATAAACATAGAGATTTTATCAACAAGTCTGGCTCGAACGAATGAGGCTGATAACCGGCTCCCGCCTTCGACCATCACGGAGAGTACATTCCGCTTATGCAGCTCCACAAGTACATGCCGAAGATCAAGCTCTTCGGCTTGTTCATTGACAAACAACACGATCACCCCCCTCTCCCGCAACAGCTCGACTTTCGGTAACCGTTCCCATGACGATGATGCAAAGAGAATGGTCGGGGCCGCAGTATCAAAAATTTTAGCATCCAAAGGAAGGCTCAGCCGACGGTCAAGGACCACACGAAGAGGATTACGCCCTGCACAATACCTGACAGTAAGCTGCGAACCGTCTGCTCGTACGGTAGCCTCGCCGACCAGAACAGCATCATAAATGCTCCGAAGCCGGTGTACCTCGCTTCTTGCCTCTTCCCCGGTAATCCAGTGGGATGCCCCGAGCGAGGTTGCAATTTTACCGTCAAGGGTCTGGGCAAGTTTAATGGTAACAAAGGGCAGCCCTTTCGTATGACTTTTGATGAAGGCTTCATTACATTTCAGGCACTCAGCTTCGAGCACGCCCTCAGTAACGATAATCCCTGCTGCCTGAAGCCTGGCGATGCCTTTTCCTGCGACCTCGACATGGGGATCACGGCACCCGATGACAACACGCGCAATACCCTTCTGAACAATAAGATCACTGCACGGGGGAGTTTTTCCGAAATGAGCACAGGGTTCAAGGGTGACATAAAGTGTTGCATCTGTGAGCTTCTGTTCGTCGGAAACCGATGCAATGGCATTGACCTCTGCATGGGGGCCTCCAAACTTCTGGTGAAAGCCTTCACCGATAATCTCTCCGTTGTACACGATAACAGAGCCGACCATGGGGTTCGGGCTTACACTGCCCGCACCCTGCACGGCAAGTTCGAGAGCGCGCCTCATAAAAAAGGCATCATCGCAATGCTGCATGGTCACTCCTTCAGGTTACTGGCCACATTCACTTGTACCAGCCGAATACCGGAAAGTCTGAGCAGTTCGTTGATCTGCTCTATTTTATAGGGGTTATCGTAGTAGATGGTTTTGATACCGACGTTGATGAGCACTTTAAGGCAGTGAATACAGGGGCTGGCAGTAATGTAGATATCGGAATCCTTGATTGAAACCCCATGTTTTGCCGCCAGGGCGATGGCATTGATTTCAGCATGAATCGTGTTGACACAG
Source organism: uncultured Chlorobiaceae bacterium (assembly GCA_903937835.1). Lineage (GTDB taxonomy): Bacteria > Bacteroidota > Chlorobiia > Chlorobiales > Chlorobiaceae > Chlorobium. The sequence continues at coordinate 23,073 of CAJAAV010000037.1, forward strand.
TTCTCCTCGACAGTCCCGTCGGGATGTTTGCTCTGGTAAATAATGCAGTTCGTGTCGTTACAGTGAGGAAGCCCGGATGGCGCCCCGTTATAGCCGGTCGAAAGAATACTGTTCTCCCGGACGATGACCGCTCCGATATGGGCCCGGCTACATGTCGCCCTGCGCGAAATAAGATGCGCGACGCTCATGAAGTACTCATGCCAGCCAAGTCGTTTTTCAGGGACTGGAGACCCCTCACCTTTTTCACCCGAACAGCAGCTTCCGCTCTTCATTTCTTCATCCATAGTCCTGTTCTTTATCTAAATACATGGCAGGAGAAATAATACTTTAGCTGTGAATGTAATGAAAAAGATCGGGCTCATGCAAAACGCGCCAACTCTTTCTGCAAGGAGAGTGGCTCATTGATGAGGTTTGACAAGAAGCAGGGGTATGGTGATTTTTTGACGGAGAGTCCTTGAAACACTGCCGAAGAGGATTCTTCCGGGCAAGCGGTGACCATGGATAGCCATTGCGAGGAGATCGTAACCGTTTTCTTCGATCTCCCTGAGAATCTCTCTTTCCGGCTCTCCGCTTCGGATGACCGTTCGGGTATCAATGCCTTCGGCCTGCAGTTTATTGCGATAAAGGTCGAGGGTAATGATGGACTGTTCGCGAAAAAACCTCTCCTGATCAAGGGTATGGGAGTGAACAACATGCAGCAGATGCAGTGTGGCTCCAAGCTGATGTGCCAGTGCCGAAACATGCTCAATAATAGTCTCATCAACCGGTGAGCAGTCGATAGCAACAAGGATTTCTTTGTACAGTTTCATCTCAGCTTCCTCCGGTCAGTGTCGTATAAAAAAAATAGATGTTGAGGACGATAACAATCAGAGAAATAATTGATGCCGCAGCAAACTCGATGTTACGGCTTCTGAACCCCCCCATCACCGTGCGGTTACGGCAAAGTAACAGGAGCGGCACAAGGGTAAAGGGAAGCTGTATACTCAGGATTACCTGGCTGAGAATAAGAATGCGAAAGGTGTCCAGAGTGAACAAAATAATCAGGAATGCAGGAATGGCAGTTATAAAAACTGCACTCCTGTAGAGCGCGGTTCGGGGATCTTCCGGCTTGCCGAGGAAACCCGTTATAACATCGGCTTCTGCCATGGAAGAGGTCATGGAAGAACCTACTCCGGAAAAAATGAGAGCTATGGCAAACAGCAAACCGGCAAGGGGGCCAACAAGTGGTTTCAGAGTTGCCGACGCCTGTTCGATACTGTTTATCGGAATATGGTTGTTATAAAAAACCGCAGCAGCAACAATGATCATTGAAGAGTTCACCACCCAGCCCAGAGTCATGGCGGAGAGGGTATCAATTTTTTCATATCGGAGCAGCTCTCGCTTTTCTTCCTCCGAAATTCCCCACTGCCGACTGTGAATGACATTTGAATGCAGAAAAATATTGTGAGGCATCACTAAGGCGCCAAGAATGGCAAGGGCTGTATAAATACTTTTTTTACCAACTTCCGGCACAAGAAGCCCAGAAACTGTCGCACTCCAGTCGGGCTTGACGATCAGAAGCTCGACAAGGTAGCATAAGGTGATAATGCCAAGAAAGCCGACAATGATTGTTTCAATTCTGTGGTATCGCTGACTGATGACCAGAAAAACCTTGAGAAGAAGCGTTATGAGCGCTCCGGTCCAGAGCGGAATACCGAAAAGAAGAGTGAAGCCGATACCGCCTCCCAAAAGCTCGGCAACATCGGTTGCTATACAGGCAAGAACTACGCTGCAACCGAGAAAAGCCGTGACCGGCCTGGGAAAAAAGTCACGGATGTTGACGGCCAATGATTTTCCGGTAGCAATGCCCAGTTTAGCAGCGCTATGCTGAATCAGGACAAGCATGACGGTACCTAACGTGACCACCCAGAGTAACTGGTAGCCAAACTTCGACCCTCCCTCAATATTTGAAGCCCAGTTGCCTGGATCGATAAATCCGACGGTAACAAGAAAGCCCGGACCAAGGAAACTAAAGAGTGTTTTGAACGAAAAGATTTTCTTTGTTGCTTTTGGCATCGGTGATGTTTTTTTTTTGGCAGAGCTTTTTATAGGATTAAGTTGTAAGGAGTTGTGCCTGTCCCAAATCTACATTAATATTTTATCATGGAAACATATAAGCTTGTTTTGCCCGAACACCTGAACCATTACGGATTTCTCTTCGGAGGAAATCTTTTGAAGTGGATTGATGAGGTAAGCTATATTACGGTGTCTCTGGATTATCCCGGATGTAACTTTGTTACGGTGGGTATGGATAAGGTCGAGTTCAAGAAAAGCATTCGAGGCGGTTCTATTCTCTGTTTTGTGACTGAAAAAAGCAGAATAGGGCGTACGTCGATTGAGTACACGGTGCACGTCTACAAAAAAAGTATTGAAACCGGCGAAAGAATTCTTGCTTTCAGTACCAATATCACCTTTGTCTGTCTTGATGAAAACGGGGTAAAGAAAGATCTCTGCTGCGGACATAAAAAAACCGACCCGGACAAGAACTGCATCTGATGCTTGCAGGTCAATACTTCTCGTTATCGGGAAGTATTGAACACCGCACCGGTCAGACTGATAACAAGCCAGATGCCGATACAGACCATCACAGCATTGGCCAGCCACATCGAAATCATGGGGTCAAGCAGACCGCGTTCGGCTATTTTTTCGCCTGCAATCATGATCATCCAGTATAAAACAAAAAAAAGCAGCGATATGGCGGCCCCTACCCCAAAACCGCCGCGCCGTGCAAGAACGCCAAGAGGAGCGCCGACCATAACGAACACAAAACAGGCGAGGGATAGTGCGTATTTTTTATGCCAGGCGGCCATGTAACGGTTGTACATGCTCTGGTTCGATGCAATACTGTTGAATTCGCCGTCAAGTTGGGCAAGTTGTTGGTCAACAGAGCCTGCGGCTGCGGTTATCGCCTTTGACGACAAAAAGGTGGCGGGGAGGGTTCCCTGAGCTTCGGCGCGGGGTTTTGCCATACGCTCTGCCAATTGTTCAAGAGGCATGCGAATGCGTTTTTCAGATGCCAACATCCTTTTCATAAATTCATTGCCAATAAGATGCAACTCGTTTGCTGAAAGCTCGTTGTCGCCAGAGCGCATTCTGTTCCCGGAAGATCGCGCAAAACCGGAACCTGATGACTCAAAAACAAAGCGCTGTTTGCGGAAGCTCATGTTGCGGCTGCTTTTGTGATCCGGTTGGCGTACTTGATGAATCTCACCGTTATAGAGCGTCATCACCAGATACTGGTAATCAGCGGTAAAATCAATGCTCCCCTTTTCAGCCGTCACCATGGTGCTGTACTCTGGTCTTGTAACATCATAAATTACTATACCATAAAGCTCTTTTAAACGATCATCGGATTTACGGATGAAAATGGAATAGCCATCCACAAGGGTTGAAAACGCGTTTTCTGTTAATCCGAACGCAGGTTTCGACCTTGCGATATCGACCATCATTGATTTAGCATAATAGTTTGCCTGGGGAAGAACAACGTTATTGAACCGTTCAACAAGCGCGGAGAGAAGAAGTCCTGCCAGAAGCACAGGAATCATGAGCCGGTAGAGAGAGATGCCTGATGCCCTGAAAACGGTCATTTCCGAGGTAGTGGTCAGAGAACCGAATGCCATGACAACCGCAACAAGCACAGCCATTGGCGCAGCAAGACCAACCATCCATGCAGACTGCAGCATAATGAGTTCAAAAATGGCAGAAAAACCAATACCCTTACCGATAAAGCGATCGGCGAATGTTGAAAAAAACTGGAGTATCAGAACAAAAATGAGGGTGATAAAAGCAAAAAAAAAGGGCCCGATATGCGATTTGAGGATATATCGATCAATAATTTTTAACAATTTTATAACTTTTTATTTTAGACAGTTACAAAAAACCTTGTAACGACACTATAAAAAATAAATCAGCAAAAGAAAACAGCCAAGAATGAATCAATTTATGAATTCAAACCATGCTGGCGGCATTTAAGAAAATGTGGTTTATTTTCAACCCACGGCACGACGGCATGTTGGTGGTTGTTCGGGTTATGCTGGTTTCTGCCAATATGCCATGCCTGCGGCATTGAAGAAAAACATGGGAGACCGCGTCATATCTTGAATTCAAGCTCCGTAGGTGCGGCATGTTGGTAGAAAAGAAC
>CAJAAV010000038.1 GCA_903937835.1 uncultured Chlorobiaceae bacterium
ATTACAAGGGGATATTAACAATTCTGTGGCACCACCTTTTTGAGGTTTTCAAAACATCGGATAAGGAAAAACAATGAGTTACAGAGTTTTTTAGGGCTAAAATCAACCCCAACTGTAGAAGACCAGTCAAGCGCTCCAACCATCTGCTCCATAATTGCGGTACAGATAAGAACAGCACTGTTGAAGTTCTGGTTATCAATCTGTTTTTTTGCCAATTCCAAAAGATGGTCAACGCCATTGCCCACTTGACGTGCATCGTACCAGTCAAAAGAACCATCACTCTCTTTGGCACTGCGAAGAATCGCTTTAATCTGTTTTTCATAGAATTCCTTCGATTCATCGGCATTATACTGGACAAACGATGACAAAAAGAGATTTCTGAATTTGATATTCAGTCTTGCCTGCTCCCGCATAAATTGTTTAAGCTCATCGTGGGTAGCTTTCTCAAGCAGCTCATCAACCTGTTCCGCAACAGTTTTACGCTTCTTCTTCTTTTTTGCCGCAACAGGCTTTGTCTTAACAGGTTTCTGCGTCAGGTCAAGCTCATCCTGCTGGATATAAAAGATGACTGCCACCACATGTTTACAGATCGGGCCCATATCATAAGGGCAATTGCAGACATGCTCGGTAACGACACCATTGCTCACGGTCATTCGTACCGTATAATCTTTGGTACCCTCGACAACCGCTTCATACTCACCCGTGCGCATCTCTTCCGGCTCGTGAACCTGTCCGTTTTTATAATACGACAACCCTCTCCGTAAAATGGTTTCGTCGATGTAGTCCTCAAAATGGTGTAGTGGAATATGCATTCTTAAGCTGGTTACATGATTTTTGGCATTGCATGGATTCGTTGATTCAGTCTGCATCACGGGCAATGATTTTTGATCAAGTTCTGGTAGGTAGAGCCAAGAAAAATTTTCATCATTCAGGTTTAGATGTTTACCTGTGCTGTTTTTGCCTCGTTATAAACCCTGCTTTTTCCGGGAAAAGTATCTATGTGATAGCTACTTGTTACTGCTTTGCAATGGCATCCACAGTGCCCAACTATTGACTTGATCAGCCATACAGAAGCTGAATGGCTATTCCCGCGACGGTGCTGATGGCAACAAGCAGAAGCAGAATTCGGATTGTATCCCAACTGTTGTGGTTCTCCCTGAGCAGCACCAGACCGCCAAGTCCCGCACTGCTGCATAACCCGGCAATTGCAGAACCATAACTCAGTCCTCCTTTCAGAAACAATTCAGCGATTGCAACTGAAGCGGCACAGTTGGGGATAAGGCCAATCAATGCTGCCAGGAATGGCTGCAAAAGATGCTGTTTGAGTAAAACCCTACCGAGATTCTCTTCACCCACATAGGCAATCAGAACATTGAGGGCAAAGGTTACTGCCATGATAAAGAGGAATATCTTTGCCGTGTGGATAAGTGGATGCGTGAGCCACTGCCACTTGCCGATGGTGCCTGAAAGATCATGGTGGCAACAACCAGCATCAAGGGGTGCTTCGACACGGTGTTGGTGAGCATGAACCTCTTTTTTCCGTGACAAACTCCCAAAAGCCAGATCAATCGCATATCCGGCTACCAGTCCAATAATCAGTTTCGTAACCAGAACAGTCACAACAAACTTGCCCTTGCCTGGTTGCGCGAGAATCACCGGAATGGCCTCGTCCGAGGTTGCCAGAAACACGGCCAGCAAGGTACCTTTGGTAATCAGTCGGCGAGCATAGAGCGCACTGGCTACCACCGAAAATCCGCACTGGGGAATGCAACCGAAGGCAGCACCCAGTGCCGGGCCAGCTTTTGCGCTCTTCTCCAATACATGCGTTATTCTTCCACTAAATCGCCGTTCGAACAATTCAACAAGAAGATAAATGAGCAACAGAAAAGGGATCAATGCTGCGCTGTCAGCAAGCGCATCAAGAAAGAGTTCTCTCACGACTTTTCTCCTTCAGTACCGGAATTCACGGCATCGATGGTTACGCACAACAAAGTCTGTTGCCTGTTTAACATCTCAATTACCCTTCCTTGTAGGTCTGTATATACGATTCATCAAGATCGTCATGAAATCCCCAGCCAATACCTCGTGTTTCATGAACAATCTGTACCGCTCGTTCTGCAAATTTCGGCAGAAGATGCTCCTGTTTGATTAATTGCATGGCATGGTCATACACACTGGCAACACTGTTGTAAAAGGGCATGTCAATATCACCATATTCATTGGTGTAGTCTACCCCCTGCTCAGCATAGAAAAGCATGAGGTCGGCAAGTAACTCACTGTTTGATGAACATTTTTTAAAATCAGCAATGGCTTTTTTCCCCTCGGCAAGCCGTAGTTTGTAGCCACGTTTCGGAAAAAACGAATATGCAATCCTCTCCCGGCATTTCTTGTGCATCGCCTCTTCATCCGGGTTCACATAAAAATCAAGAAACTCGCGAGTTGCCTTGTCTTTGCTGTACAACTCGGCAATTAACTTGATAAGCCCCTCCTTGTCCAGACGGGCAAGCTCTTTTTTTACGGCTCCAATCCCCATAGCTCTTGAGTGGTAATATGTGGCAAAATTGCCCTGCCAACCGAGATACCTTCTCCGGTCAGGGTTATTAACTGGTTAACGACCGTATGTGGCCGTAAAACTTGCTTTGTTCAAGGTATTGGCATGAATCATAAAGCCGATCAGTGCCGCAGAGGCTTCTGCAGGAACATCAATTTTTTCAATGTTCAAGGCATAGATGGTAAAAATGTAACGATGGGGTTTGTCGCCTTTTGGGGGACATGCACCGCCAAACTCATGATTGCCATAATCGGTACGACCTTGAAGAGCCCCTGGAGGCAGCAGCTTCCCTGTTGCATCTCCTGCGCCAGAAGCCAATTCAGTCACATTCGCCGGGATATTGTAGACAACCCAATGCCACCAGCCCGAACCTGTAGGCGCATCAGGATCATACACCGTGATTGCATAGCTTTTTGTTCCTTTCGGGCCTGGTGTCCATTGCAACGCCGGTGATCGATTTTTCCCCGTACAACCAAAGCCATCAAAGACTTGTTCCTCGGTGAGAGTAGCACCAGCTTTAATCGTTGGGCTTGTCAGCTTAAAGTTACCGGCATGAGCTACCGTTGCTGTAGAACAAAGAGCGACCAAGACCAAAAACAAGTTCCTGAACATAACAATTCTCCTTTTTTTGAGATGTTAACCCGATAGAGAGCTTCTCCCAACTGTTCGCGTAAAAAAACCTTCACGTGTTATTTTAATGAAAATCCAACAAATCAAACAATCCTGCGAATCAAGGTTCAAGACGATTGCAGCAATGCAACCGGCACGCCAGCCATCTCTGCTGCTTGCTCAACACTCATCCCACTCTCTACCAACCTCTGAGCAACCTCAAGCCTCCCCTCCGCCTTACCTTCATCATAGGCCGTATCAATAACATTTTTCAAGTCACGATATACCTTGAGGCTATCCTCATAAGCCGCAGCTTCAGCGGGAGAGTATTTTGCTATCTCTGCTATCTCAAATACTTTGCTGAACACCTTTTCTTGCAGTCGTTGTGGACGATCAGTGAGTTCCGGCAGATTGCGAAGCAGATAACACCATTTATCAAAATCAGTAATCAGTTCGTCAACACTTTTGCGAAACTTTGGCAGTTCAAGATAAATGAAGGTGAGTTTATTGTAGAAGACCTGGCCCGTTGAACGGTCAAGGAGCTTCACTTCATGGTGAACAACATCATGCGACGCTTGATCCTCATCAAAGATAAAATCAAGAATTCCTACCATATAGACTGGTTTCAAGCGAAAATCCCATGACCCTTTTTGGGCTTGCTGCTGAATGGGAAACGAGGCATAAAACACTGAACGATCTTTGAAATAGTTCTGCTTTGCCCGCTGCATCTCTACAATAAACGTGTCGCCCTGCTCATTCGTGCAATGCAGGTCAAAAATAGCACGGCGATCATATTCGCTACGACCTGTTTGTTCTG
>CAJAAV010000039.1 GCA_903937835.1 uncultured Chlorobiaceae bacterium
CAGACGTGTGCTCTTCCGATCTTGTACCTTATGGATACGGCAAGGGTAATGCTGCTGAATTTGCGCACAACGCATCAGAAGCCCTGAAAGGATCATTTTCGGGCAATCCCGTTGAATTTAACGAAGAATCAGCACGGAACGTTGTTTTTCAATTAACCTAAAAGAACAGGACACCTATTATGGCGGGCGCAGAACTCATCGGTCGTGAAGAACTGGCTGAAATACAGGAGCTTTTCAGCAGGGAAAAGGTCAATTTGTACCGTTATGGCGGAGGTAATTATAAAGCAAGGGAGTTTGAGGAAAAATTTGCAGCATGGATGGGTGTCAAGTATGCCCATGCCGTTTCGTCCGGGACTGCAGCTATTCATTGTGCACTTGCAGGTGCCGGAATAGGTTCGGGTGATGAGGTTATTACAACAGCATGGACGTTCATAGCCCCAGTGGAGGCTATCAGCGCTCTGGGAGCAATGCCTGTTCCCGTTGAGCTTGATGAAACCTATCATCTTGATCCTGAGGAAGTTGAAAAGGCTATTACTCCAGCGACGAAAGCGGTTGTTGTTATTCCAATGTGGGCTTCGCCGAAAATGGATGAACTTGTGGCGCTCTGCAAGAAACATGGCCTGATTCTGATAGAGGATGCTGCACAGGCGCTTGGCGCCTCATATAAGGGACAGAAGCTTGGCACCTTTGGCAGTGTCGCCTCGTTCTCATTTGATGCGGGCAAAACGCTCCACACTGGTGAGGGTGGCATCATTGTAACCAATGATAAAGAGATCTACGATCGTGCGGCCGAGTTTTCCGACCATGGTCACATGCACCTGCCCGGCCTGCCGAGGGGGAAAGATCCCAGAAGATCAAAAGGGCTGAATCTGCGTCTCAGCGAAGTGACTGCTGCAATCGGTCTGGCCCAGCTTGCCAAAATCGAGACTATCCTCTCGACCTCACGGGAGAACAAGAAAAAAATCAAGGATGCGATACGCCATCTTGATAATATTATTCTCAGGCCTTTCAGTGACGAAGCTGGTTCTCAGGGAGACACCCTGATTTTCAGGGTCAGGAATCGCGAGGCGGCACTGCAGTTTGAAGCGCATTTGACGGAGCATGGTTTTGGAACCAAGATTCTACCTGAAGCACTTGACTGGCATTTCGCTGGGGTCTGGGGTCATCTTCTTGGTGAGTATGACCAGTACCGCGACGCTGATCTTGAAGCACTCTGGCCGAAAACCGGTATCATGCTGCGGAGCAGTATCTGCCTGAATATTCCGGTGCTTATGGATAATGTGACGATTGAAAAGCTTGTTAACGCGATCGTTACTGGTTCGGCGAAGATAGGATAGTTGGATCATTCTTGACGAAAAAAGCCTGCATCATGCAGGCTTTTTTGTTGATGGAGGCGAAGAGCGGACTCGAACCGCTGTGGAAGGTTTTGCAGACCTCTGCCTAACCACTCGGCCACTTCGCCATTTCAAGAGTGTCAAGGTAAGAAAAAAGTTATTCTTTTCAAATGAATGCCAGGTTATTAATACTATCATGATAGAAGCTCTCTCTTTTTCTATTCTCCTTGCCCTTCTTGCCCTGCTGGGCTTTGTGGCGTATCGGATCGTCCATGACACTCCTTTGAAAGCTGAACTCCAGCGACTTCGTGGTGTTGAAGAGGAGGCGCGTACAGTAGCCATGAGGCTTGAATCGAAATCACTGGAACTTGAAAGCCTGAAAATTCGGCAAGCGCGGCTTGAGGCTGATATCAGTAACGAACAACGCAGCGCAGCCGAAAAAACGGCTCTGATGCAGGAGTCGGAATCGCGATTAAAACAAGAGTTTGAAAACCTTTCCAACAGGATTTTTGAGGAGCGGGGGAGAGCGCTGGGCCAGGACAACCGCGAACGGATGGATTCTCTTCTGCAACCACTGCGCGAACAGCTTGAGGCTTACCGTAAGAGAATTGAGGAGGTGCATGATACGGACACGGCGTTGTCGGGCCAGCTCATTGAGGAGGTACGTCAATTGCAGAAACTGAGCGGCAGAGTGAGTGACGAAGCCAATACTCTTGCTCGCGCCATCAAGGGTGACTCAAAAAAGCAGGGTGATTGGGGTGAGATGATTATCGAGAGGATTTTTGAGGCTTCAGGGCTGGAAAAAGGGCGTGAATATATGGCACAGGAGAGTTTTCGGGAGGATGATGTTTTTTTGAAGCGCCCTGACTTTATAGTGATGTTGCCTGGTAACAAAGCGGTTATTGTCGATTCCAAGGTGTCGCTGACTGCTTATGAACGCTTCTGTAACCTTGATGAGGATGCAGAACGCACTATTGCCCTCAAGGAGCATGTGCAGTCAGTCCGTCGCCATATCGCAGGACTGCAGTCGAAGGAGTACAGCAGCATCGGAGGCAACAGGACACTTGATTTTGTTATTCTCTGCATTCCTCTTGAATCCGCCTGGCAGGCAGTGATGCAGGCTGATCCCGATATCATGTACAATCTTGCCGGTAAAAATGTTGTCTTGTGCGGTCCGACGACGTTGATGATCACGCTCAAGCTCATCGCCCAGATTTGGCGGCGTGAGAACGAGAACCGTAATGCTGAACTTATTGCCGAAAAGGCCGGAAAGATATACGATCAGGTTCTTCTCGTTTTTGAGGCTATGACAGAGACGCGCAAAAGACTTGCAGGAGTGTCGGACTCGTTTGACCTCGCTTTAAAACGCGTCAAAGATGGAAGGGGGAATCTTGTCGGCAGGGTCGAAGAGATTCGGAGGCTCGGTGCCAAGGTGAGTCGCCTGATACCTCCGAATGTTGCGGACGAAGCTGAAAACGATGAAGTCGAGAGCGACTGACAAGGCTTATGATCTTGACTCATCATAGGCCTTAATATCCCGCTCGATATTTGCACCTTCATTGTTCAGGGCAACTTTAAGGTCGTAATCCATCTGCAGTCCAAACCAGAACTGGGGTGGTGTACTGAAATATCGGCCAAGACGCAACGCGGTTTCAGCGGTGATGCACCTCTTTCCTGCAATTATTTCGTTGATACGCCAGACCGGAATATGGATATCTTCGGCAACTCTTTTCTCGCTAAGCTTCATGGGACTGAGATATTCTTCAAACAGAACGGTTCCTGGGTGAAGTGGTGACATTTTCCTGACAAGCATGAATGAGTTTTCCTCGTGATAAACAAGAGTTACTATTATTGAACCGTGTGGAAGTAGATTACCATTTTTTTATTGATTTGTGTCATTTATTTTTGCACTCGAAGAACGGCACTCTCCTTTATTGATTATCCCGGTTTTTCCTCGAAAGCTGATGGAGTTCCCTCCATCGCGTCAATAACCACTCTTTTTTTTTAACCTTTGAGGGTTGAATTTAACACCGGTTGAGGTGAAAGTTTGTAAGCCTCGTATAAAAACATATACCCCGATGCTGGCGATGGAGAGGCTTTCTTGAAAAAGTTTTTTTTCTTAACTGATACCATATTGATATCAATTGGGAGGAGTTATGAAAGTACTGACTAAAAAAACGGATAAAAGGTATTCGCCTCGGACCAACACTTCCCGAGTTTCTCACTCTGAATGTAGCGGCAGCGTTGGTCGAGAAATTTGGTATCAAGCATATAGGAACTGTTGCGGCTGATGTTGAAGCTATGATGGCTGGTGCGTAATCCGATTCAATAGTGTACCACGACGTAGAAGAGGTTTTTTTTGATCTCACTGATGACAAACTGGTAGCTTTTCTCATTTCTCCACCACAGAATCTGGTGCCACCATTTTGGCTCTGTTGGCACCAGAATAAACTTCTTTGACGATCCATTAAACGCCCTGCTCCATGTCTGATGAAGACGGAGCAGGTGCGGAGGGTCGCTGACGATAAGTGCACTTTTCCATCCTTTTTTTTCCATTGTGTTTGATGTATTCAAGGCTTCCTCCCAAGTCGTTTTTGAATGAGCATCGACCTTAATGGCATTTTTCGGCACACCGAGCTCCATCATTCGACGTTCACGCCAGTTTGGGTGATTTGGACGGTAAAACCGTTCATCAATACCTGTCAGAATAATATGGTCGGCATACCCGGCATGGTAGAGTTCAGCCCCTTTATGTATTCGAAGTCCATTATCGCCCCCCAACACAATAATGACATCGGTTTTTTCGGGGGTGTCCCTGTATTGTGAAACCAGAACACCAAGGCTAAGAAAAAAGAGTGCGGCTAAAGCGCTTATCGAGAAAAGCACAATCAAGACCCGATTAAAAAAGAGTTTCATGGAGGTGACAGGGGAAGTTTGATCCTGTAATACAAGTATTCTTTTTGTTACATTTAACCTTAAAAACTTTACGGGCAAAAATACAAAAATACGTTTAAATTCAGCAAACATCTTGTGTTGGAGGAAATCTCCGGAATTATATCGGATGTCTCAAAGAATTTCTGATAGTAACGAAAATGAGTGATAATACAATAGGAACTTTCTCGACAGAAGAAATGAGGCGGGAGTATGATTCCACTTTTAGCAGCGCTGTAGTGGAAAGTATTCCCGGTTCCTTTTCTATTAGTGATGCCAACGGAAAACTTGTTTGGTGGAACGCCTATCACCGAGATGAGATAGTAGGAAAACCGGAACATGAGATGCCCTATACTAATGCTCTTGATGTTTTTCATCCTGATGATAAAGCTTATGCTCTGGAGTCGATGCAGAAAATTTTGAGTTTTGGGGTCGAAGTTACTTCTGAGGGAAGAGTATTGCTTCGCGGAGGGCCGAAATTCCAATGGCGGATGATAACTGGCCGGAGAATAATGGTCAATGGCGACCCGTTTGTTATAGCCATTGGTATCGACATTACTGAGCGTAAGCGTTTCGAAGCCATTACGGCATTTCGTTTACGTCTTCTTAACATGGAGTCACATTCTGTTGAGGAGTTGTTGAGGGCGACACTTGATGAGGCTGAATGTCTGACGGAAAGTTCGACTGGTTTCTGCCACATTATTGCTGACGATCCGACAATACCGTCATCGCGGATCTTCTCCTCCAGTATGCATATCAAGACACCATCGCTGGAAGACAAAGTACCTTATCCTTCGTTCACAGAAGAAGAGATGTTGGCTGATGTAGTAAGAGAAGGGAATGGTGTGATTTATAATACGTCTTCAACACCTTTAAATCTTCGGAACAAACCGGATTTCTACGCAGAGACTCACCGACGAGTCTTTATTCCGTTAATGCGTGGTGCAAAAGTTGCAGCAATTTTTTGTGTTGGAGATAAACCCTATGATTATGAAGAGGATGATTTGAGGATGGTGAGCGCTCTTGCAAATCTTGCCTGGGATATTGTCGCCCGCAAACGTGCAGAGCAATCTGAACAAAAAATACAGGCAGTGCTTTTGCAGGCACAGAAAATGGAGCTGGTAGGTCAGCTTGCCGGAGGTATAGCTCACGAATTCAATAATATGTTGGGAATAATACTTGGCAATGTCGAAATGGCCATTTCTATGCGCACTATTGAAGAACCGGTGCTAAATAATCTGAAGATTATTCTCAAAGCCGTAGAACAGTCTGCAGATTTGACCCGTCAACTCCTTGCCTTTTCACAAAAACAGGCTGTGATGCCAATTGTTCTTGATCTGAACACGATGGTTGAAAGGATGCTTCCTTTTTTGAGGCGACTGATCGGAGAGAATATCTCTCTGGTATGGATACCAGAACGTCATCGTATTCTTATAAAGATTGATCCATCTCAAATAGATCTTGTTCTCGGAAACCTTTGCGTCAATTCACGTGATGCAATAAGCGGAATCGGCAAAATTATCATCAAAACAGAAGTGGTTCATGTTGATAAAGCTGAATGCATTGCAGGCCATCCCTGCAAAAAACCGGGCAGCTACGTGACGCTTGTTGTGACCGATAACGGTAGCGGTATTGATAAAAAAGATTTGCCCCATATTTTCGAGCCTTTTTTTACCACCAAGGGTGAGGGAAGAGGTACAGGCATGGGGCTTTCTACGGTCTATGGTATTGTCAAGCAGAACAGCTCTTTTATTGATTGCCGGAGTGAGCGTGACCAGGGGAGCTGCTTTACAATTTATCTGCCCAGGCATTCCGGTTATGAAGATTTGGAAGAGCGTGAAATACCGCCGCCGATCAGTCACCGAAAAGAAACGATATTACTTGTTGAAGATGAACCTGATATCCTGAATATCTGCAAGTTTACGCTTGAACATAACGGATATACGGTACTCAATGCTGCAACCCCTGGTGAAGCTATCAGTATTGCCGGAGAACAGAATGGTCAAATTCACTTGCTTTTGACTGATGTTGTTTTGCCCGAGATGAACGGCTGTGATCTGTCAAAAAAGCTTCTCTCGCTCTACCCGGACCTTAGAACCCTGTTTATGTCGGGTTACACCACAGACATTATTACAGGTCACGGGTTACTTGATCAGGGGGTGAACTTTATTCAGAAGCCATTCTCTATCAATACTCTTCTTTCAGCTTTGCAGAATATTTTTGTGACTCGTTAATGTCCCGAAAAGATAGCTGCCGTAGCAGACTACTCTTTATGTAAAAAGTGGTCTGCTGGCAGGATCATAAGAGGGCGCAGGAATCATGATGGCTTGGTGATATCGTTCCCGGCTTCTTGCTGTTGCAGTGGGAGAGGAGGTAATTTGTCCGTCGATGGATCAAGTAATCGAACGGCTCCGGCGAATCTTTTTTCGTAATAGGTTAGCTTGATTTTGTCTTCGGTAATTCCCTTGGAGAGTGAGGAATGAACAAAGGTATCATTACCGATAAAAATGCCTACATGGTTAATCCTCTGGCCCCGTGTCTGAAAAAAAACAAGATCTCCGGGTTGAAGGTCATTCTTGCTTACTTTATTTCCTATGGCCGACATCTCTCTTGAAGATCGGGGAAGTTGCATATTAAATACTTTGTCGTACATGAAACGCACAAAACCTGAACAGTCAAATCCTCCGGGAGTCTGACCGCCAACCCGGTATCGGGTTCCAAAATATTGACTGACATTATTAAAAAAGCTTTGCATGGAAGCGGTCAGACGTGTAGACCCGGCAACGGGAGCAGTCTGCACCGTGGTTTCAGACGGGATATCACAAAGCGCCACTCCTGTCAGTGCAAACTGACAGACTGAGGTCGTAATACACAGAACACTGATAAAACAGGCACGAGAAAGTTTTTTTAGCGGAAGACTCACGCTGTAAGATGAGGAAAATGTTAGCTCAGGAGGCATAGGCACGTCACTCTATGGGGCATTTTTCACGTCTCGACTATGAACTTAATGTAAGAACATATTGGGAAGTATCATAATTTCTACAGAAATCAAACTCTCTCTCACTTTCTTGCGTTCATGTTTTTGGCTGACTGGATTAGCTTTCTTGCACTTATAGTGAAGCAAAAGAATGTTGAGGGCACGCAAAGACAAAGTACGAATTGAATTATTTATCAATAAAGGCTATCGTTTTTAAAGAGAGTTTTTCCTAAATTGCGGTCTTAAAAATTCGATGTTTGCTGTCATTCTATAACTAATGTTTAACTTGGCTGACAATTTTTTTAATTAAACAGATGAGGTACAGGCTTTCCATTTTTCTGTTTCTGGTGTTTATTCTTGCTGGTTGTACCGGGCAAAACAGAGAAAAAACAGTGAAAGAACACTCTTCGGATAGCAAACTGCAGATTGGCCTGGTTTTTGACGTCGGTGGACGGGGCGATAAATCTTTCAATGATTCTGCTTATAGCGGCCTTGAGATTGTAAAAAAGAAGTATGGTGTCAATTTTCTCTATGTTGAACCACAGGGAGAAGGGGCGGATCGGGAGGCCGCGTTGCGTCAGATGGCAACAGACCCGGATATCGGG
>CAJAAV010000040.1 GCA_903937835.1 uncultured Chlorobiaceae bacterium
CTCTCGATAGAGTTTAATGTGCAGGTATTTTTGACCAGTCATAGTAAAGAGTGTATTGATGCGTTTGTGCAAAATGTAACAAGGAAAGAAGACTTTTCTTTTCATGCTCTTGTTTCTGACAAAGAGGGAAAGATTGAGATTCGTGAGTTTGATGGTAATGAATTTGCAACATTACTTCGAGTTGCTGATGTTGATTTAAGGAGGGCACAATGACTCAAAGCACTAACGCATTACTCGTCTTTTGTGAAGGGCAACATGACGTTGCTTATGTTCGCATGTTACTTCAAGAAATATTGGAATTTGAAATCGTGAGTCTTCCTTTTAAGGAACTGCCATCTCCATTTCATCATCTTTTCAAGCAGTCAGTCGTCACTCATGCTGCTGGAGATTTATCTTTGGATATGGCACACAAATTCTTTCTTCCTGAAACAATTTTACGAAATAAGAGTCAGTTTATTCTTTTATATAACTGTGGAGGGAATACTCAATACGACAAAGTACGAGAGTTACTTTCCGATTATCTTCCAATTATTCCACAGGCACGAGTATTTGCAGAAGATGCAAAAGAAATTATAGATCATGTCAAATACTTGTTTCTTTATGATGCTGATTCCGTTGGAATAAACAGGATTCTTGAACAGGTCGATCATGAATTTAGCGTCATAAGTGAAAGTATTTTTTTGGATGCAGAATGGTCCTCTTCAAGTTCTGATTTTGGAAGAGTCTCCGGTGATAAGGCTGTTTATGTTTGGGGTGAAAGAGCAGAGCAAGGAACATTGGAAGATATTCTTTATCCGATGTTTTCTCTTGCTCAACCGTCACTGTTATCAAAGGCAGAGTCTGCAATTGATGATATGTTTACTTGGGATGTTGATAATCTGGATATAGTCAAAGCGGTTTCAGAAATATCAAAAAGGAAAAAGTCAGTTATAACAGTTATAGGACAAAAAAAGAAACCAGGCTCTTCTTTGAATGTCATTATTGATCAATCTAAATTTCTGAAAAAGGATACACTGACAAATAACGGGCCCACCAAAGATTTTGTACGGTTTATATCAGAATTTATTGGTCTGGCACTATGAGGGTGAACTTGTTGCTGGTACATTCAATCAAAGGAAAACAACGGAGCTATTTGAGGTGACTTATGCTGAAAGCTGAATTATTTGAAGTTGTCGCCAATGGCGAGAATTCCGGTGTGGAATTTAAACGGGATGTTGAGGTGCTGCCGGTTGCGGGAACCTCATTATCCACGCTTGACAAAAGCAGGCTCTCTTATTATCTACAAGATATTATCAAGGATCCTGAGATCCCGCAAACCGATGGCGAATGGATAGAACGCCTGCTTGGTCTGGGGTTGATGGCTGATGATGGTATGGGAAACAGGGTCTGCTCAATAGCAGGATTACTTTGCTTTGGCATAAAGCCCCGCCGTTTTCTCCCTCAGGCCGGATTACGGGTTATGGCTTTTCAGGGGGATGATAAAGAGTATCAGGCGCTGCTTGATGTGGTGCTGGACGCACCGTTGGTCGGGCGATGGCAACTCTCTGCATCGGGGCGAAAAGAGCTGATTGATGAGGGTTTGATTGAAAAGTTTTCTTCTCAGATAGAGCCCTTTATCACTCAGGAGGCATCCGTGATTGATAAACATATGCGGAGAGAAAAGAGTTGGCATTATCCATGGGAAGCAATCCGCGAAACCGTCATCAATGCTCTGGCTCACCGTGACTGGACGAGGTCGGTCGATATTGAGGTGACAAATTACTCTGATCGGCTTGAAGTGATCAGCCCGGGGAAACTTCAGAATTCGATGACAGTCAGTAAAATGGTTGCCGGACAACGTTCACCCCGAAATACCCTGATCATGGAAATTCTGCGTGACTATGGGTATGTCGATGCGAGAGGTATGGGAGTGCGAACCAAGGTTATTCCTCTCATGCGGAACATCAATCATGCAGAACCGGTATTTGAGGCAACCGAGGATTATCTGAAAACGATATTGTACAGGAAGAGAGTCGGCAGGGGGTCGTTGCTATAGAGTGAATAAGTCTGCTCTGTGCCCGGCTTTGCATGAGCCAATCCTGGCACAGAGAACAGGAGGAAAAAGAGTCAGAGGAGCCGCCGTCTCATCATGAACAGCAGATGTTGAGCTGCCTTGAGGCCATCGCCTCATCGAGTCGCTTCACCGGTGTTGTCACCGGAGCAGCCAGCACAACCTCCGGTGTTGTTGCAGCCTCTCGGGCAATGCTGAGCAGTGCTTCTGCGAACACATCAAGCGTCTCCTTGGACTCGGTCTCGGTTGGTTCAATCATCAGCGCTTCGCTGACAATGAGCGGGAAGTAGATGGTCGGGGCATGAAAACCATAGTCGAGCAGCCGTTTTGCAATATCAAGCGTTCTGACACCATAAGCTTTTTTCTGCCGGTCTCCCGAAAGGCAGAACTCGTGCATGACCGGTTTCGGAAAGGGCAGGTCGTAGCTTTCGAGCAGCAGGCTGAGCAGGTAGTTGGCGTTGATGATGGCATTTTCCGAGACCCGGCGCAGGCCGTCGGGGCCGAGCATTCTGATGTAGGTGTAGGCCCTCACCAGCACGGCAAAGTTGCCATAGAAGTTCATCATCCGGCCGATGCTCTCCGGGCGGTCGTAGGAGAGTTTATAGGTTGTTCCCTCTTTCACAATAATTGGAACCGGCAGGTAAGGCACCAGCTTTTCGCTGACGCCGACCGGGCCGCTGCCTGGGCCGCCGCCGCCGTGCGGGGCTGAAAATGTTTTGTGAAGGTTGTAGTGCATCACATCAAAGCCCATGTCGCCGGGGCGGGTGATGCCGAGGAGGGCGTTCATGTTGGCCCCGTCCATATAGAGCAGGCTGCCGTTGTCGTGTACCATTTTGGCCATCTGCTGAATATCCTTTTCAAAGAGGCCGATGGTATTGGGGTTGGTCAGCATCAGCGCGGCTACATCGCTATCCAGTTTTTGGCGAAGATCCTCCAGATCGGTGCGTCCGTCGGCATTGCCCTTGACGGAGATAATCTCATAGCCCGCCAGTGCGGCAGAGGCGGGGTTGGTGCCGTGCGCCGAGTCAACCACCAGCAGCTTGTGCCGTTTCGATCCGTGTGCCTCGTGATATTTCTTGATCAGCAGAATGCCGGTCAGCTCTCCATGCGCTCCTGCCGCCGGTTGCAGCGTGACGGCTGCCATGCCAGCAATTTCGCGAAGCATCTCCGCAAGTTCATACATGAGCTGCAACGCACCCTGTGTGGTTGCAGCAGGCTGCAGCGGGTGAAGGGCGCTGAAGCCCGGCAGGTCGCAGGTGTAGTCGTTTATCTTGGGGTTGTACTTCATGGTACAGCTTCCCAAAGGATACATATTCTTGTCAACGTGGTGGTTCAGATTCGAGAGCCGTACAAAGTGGCGCACCACCTCGCTCTCCGGCACCTCCGGCAGATCGGCTGGAGCCTTGCGCAGAAACGTTGAGGGGATGATACTCTCAAGAGGCAGTTCAGGACAATCGTTTCCGGAGAGGCTGTATCCCTTGCGTCCCTCGCGGGAAAGATCAAAAATAAGTTTTTCTCTCATGGTGCTTGTGCGGCTTGAGGTGAGGCTTGTTGTTATGGAACTGTGCGTTCAATATAGAAGATGAAAAAGAGAAGCTCAAGACAAACAGAAATTATTTTTCGCGGGGAGATCTATCCCGGGAACGCCGAGCTCCAGCTCGGCACAAAAAAAGAGATGCTTAGCTGGAGCTCGGCGCACCCAGGGGTCAAGGCTCAAGCATTTTTTTCAGCATTATGTTGTTCCTCAATCTTCTCCATAGCCTCTTTTGCCGCCAATTGCTCTGCATCCTTTTTGCGCCTTGCAGTTCCCGTTCCATGGAGCTCTTCATTGCAGGTTACCGTAACCGTAAAGGTTTTTGCATGTTCTGCTCCGGCTTCGGCAAGAACAGCATAGAGGGGTGGCGGCAGATGGTGTGACTGGGTGTACTCGATGAGGCGACTTTTGTAGTTGTGCTCAGCGGCAACGATGGAGTTGAAATTGACATGTTCAATGATATGCTGGATAACAAAATCATAAGCCTTCTGCAGCCCCTTGTCGAGATAAATGGCGCCAATAAGCGACTCGAAAGCATCAGCAAGGGCTGATTCGCTACCCCTGATGTTCTGGTGATCAGGCGATTCACCAAGGATGATGTGATTGCCAAGTGCAAGAGTGCGGGCAAATCCGGCCAGAGAACGGCTGTTGACAATTTTTGCACGGGTACTCGAAAGCTCACCCTCCGCGCTCGCAGGAAAGTTTCTGAAGAGATAGTCTGAGATCAGGAGATCAAGCACCGAGTCGCCAAGAAACTCAAGACGTTGGTTTGACTCTAAAGATTCTTGTGTGAGAGGGTTATGAACAAAAGAGCGGTGAGTCAACGCTGTCTGGTAGAGCAGCATATTGTTGCCAGCTTCTCCAAGAAGATTGGTTACATACTCAACAGTTTCGGCAGAAAGGTTACAACTGGTATCGCAACTGCCAGCACTCCTCTCAGAACTTCCTCCAAAACTCCTGGAGCTCCCAAAAGCCACCAGCTTTTGCCATAACTGATCCAACGCTGGCAATCTTGCTCCTCAGAGCGAAGAGCCGTTCCTGAAAATGATGGAGCCGTTATGTCCTCCAAACCCGAAGCCATTATTGAGCGCGTACTCTATAGTCCGTTTTTTGGGTACGTTCGGGGTAACATCCAGGTCAACCATCGGGTCAAGATTGTCGAGGTTGATCGTTGGCGGAACCGTCTGGTGCTGCAAGGCAAGAAGACAGGCAATTGATTCAACAACTCCGGCTGCGCCCAAAAGATGCCCTGTCATGGATTTTGTTGCGCTGATACTGAGCTTGTAGGCATGCTCACCAAAGGCCGTCTTGATGGCTGCTATTTCTGCAAGGTCACCGAGCGGCGTCGATGTGCCGTGGGTATTGATGTAGTCTATCTGTTCAGGCGCTATGCCAGCCATTTTCATGGCGGTTCTCATGGCATTGACCGCGCCGAGTCCTTCAGGATGTGGAGCTGTGAGGTGATAGGCGTCGGCGGTTGCGCCTACTCCAACAATTTCGCCATAGATTTTTGCTCCGCGAGCTTTTGCTGACTCGAGCGATTCGAGAATCAGCGATCCTCCTCCTTCGCCCATCACAAAGCCGTCACGATCGCGGTCGTAAGGGCGTGAAGCCTGCTGTGGCCGGTCGTTGGCCGTAGAGAGCGCTCTGGCTGAGTTAAAGCCACCAACACTCATCTGTGTTATTGGCGCTTCTGAACCGCCGCACACCATATAATCAGCCATACCTGCCTGAATCAGCAAGTAGGCATCCATAATGGCATGAAGTGATGTTGCGCACGCCGAAGAGGTTGCATAGTTTGGTCCCATGAGCCCATGCCGGATAGAGATCTGTCCGGCTGCGATGTCGGGGATGAGCATGGGAATAAAGAAGGGACTGATGCGTCTTGGCCCTTTTTCCAGGAAAGTCTTGAACTGCTGCTCGTAGGTGGTCATCCCGCCTATGCCCGAGCCATGCACCACACCGATTCTGAGCGGGTCAATCTCTTTCAGATCAAGCCCGGAATCGGTCAGAGCCTGACCTGCGGCAATAACAGCATACTGACAGTAGGGATCCATCCGGTCAGCGGATTTTCTGTCGATATGGTCTGCCGCTGTAAATCCTTTCAGCTCGCAGGCAAAGGTTGTGGCAAAATCAGTCGTATCGAAATAGGTGATTGGCGCAGCACCGCTCTTTCCTTGAGAGAGGGAGTCCCAGAACTCCTCTTTTGAAAGACCTACGGGAGTCAAGACCCCTATTCCGGTAATGACGATTCTTTTGCGCTCCTGAGCCATTGGTTCTGATTTAACTTGTTGCCGTTTACCTGCTTTACGCGTGATGCTGGTTACTTCTTCTTGACGATGTAATCGATTGCCTGCTGCACGGTGCCGATCTTCTCTGCATCTTCATCAGGAATCTGTACTCCAAACTCGTTTTCGAGTTCCATGATCAACTCAACAGTATCGAGCGAATCTGCGCCGAGATCATCAGAAAACTTCGATTCCATTTTGATCTGATCTTTGTTGACGCCCATCTTGCTGACGATAATATCGTATACTTTATCTTTAATTTCTGCCTGAGTCATAGTGTGTTCTCCCGATTAAGAGTTGGTTGTTAGAGTGAAAAATTTAAAAAAGTCTGTCAATATACAAAGAAATCATGCTTACCCAAATCACATAACCATCCCGCCATTGACGCTGATGACCTGACCGGTGATGTATGAGGATTGGTCGCTTGCCAGAAATGCCACGGCATTGGCTACATCTTCCGGAGTACCAAAGCTGGCAAGCGGGATGGCTTCGAGCATTTTCTGGCGAACTTCTTCGGAGAGTGCGTCGGTCATTTTCGATGAAATGAATCCCGGAGCAACGGCGTTTGCCCTGATATTGCGGGAGGCAAACTCTTTTGCAACGGATTTGGTGAAGGCAATGACGCCCCCTTTCGATGCGGCATAGTTGGCCTGGCCGGCATTGCCCATGAGCCCTACGACCGAAGCGATGTTGATGATTGAGCCCGAACGCTGCTTCATCATGATGCGGCTGACTGCCTTGGTGCAGGCAAAAGTACCTTTCAAATTGACGGTAAGCACAGCATCCCAATCCTCTTCGCTCATTCTCATCAGAAGACCGTCCTTGGTAATACCAGCATTGTTGACGAGAATATCAATTCTTCCGGTCTCGGCAGCAATGTCATTAAAGGCGTTCTGTACAGCGGTGGCGTTGGTGACGTCAAGCTCAAAACAGTAAGCTTTTCTGCCAAGTTTTTTTACCCCTTCGGCACTCTCCGACAACCATTCAGCCTTGATGTCGCACAGTACAATATCGGCGCCTTTGGCTGCCAGGTTATAAGCAATAGCCTGCCCGATTCCTCTGGCTGATCCGGTGACAACAGCGATTTTTCCTTCAAACATAGTTTCAGTCGGTTGATGTTAAATAATTCTCAAGTTCCGGGGCTTGCGTTTTGCGCTACCGATATGTCGCCCCTACGGGGCTGTTAATGCCTGAATATCTGCGGCGGTATCAATGCCTCGGGTAGCGACGCTTTTATCAATTCGTTTGATCAGACCCTGCAAAACTTTCTGCGGGCCAACTTCAATAAACTCGGTCATGCCGCTTTGCACCATTGACTCGACAGACTGCGACCAGAGTACAGAGCTGGTCAGTTGAAGAATCAAATTCTGGCGGATCTTAGCGGCGTCAGTTATCGGACGGGCTACGGCATTCATGCAGACCGGAATCCCGGCATTCTTTATCTCCATAAGGTCAAGGGCCGCAGCAAGCTCCTTTTCGGCAGGCTTCATGAGAGGGGAGTGAAATGCTCCCGAAACCACCAGCTCCTTTGCCATGCGGGCCCCTTTGGAAGGTGCAAGTGCCACCGCTTTTTTCACTGCGGCAATATCGCCGGAAAGGACAACCTGTCCGGGGGAGTTGAAATTGGCGGCCTGAACAATACCCTCTGTACTGGCTTCTTCAAGGAGTCCAGCGAGCGCGCTGTCGGGCATGCCGATAATGGCGGCCATGGTACCAGGGTTTTGCAGACCGGCATTCTGCATCAGGTCGCCCCGTTTTGCCACAATGCGCATGGCATCGTCAAAACTGAGAGATCCGGCAAAACAGAGCGCCGTATATTCACCAAGGCTGTGGCCTGCAGTCATGGCAATATCTTGTCGGCCGAGAAGTGTTGCGGCCGCAATACTATGGAGAAAGATGGCCGGCTGGGTATATTTTGTCTGACGTAGCTCCTCTTCGCTGCCCGAAAACATAATATCGGTTATTGAATAGCCGAGTAGTTCGTTCGCCCTCTCCATCATGGCGCGGGCAGCGGGGAAGTTGTCGAAAATGTCACGGCCCATGCCGCAGTACTGGGAACCCTGTCCCGGAAAAACAAAAGCTTTCATGAAATTGTTATTGCCATTTTAAGTAGATGCCGCCCCAGGTATATCCTGCGCCGAAACTGACGAGAACCAGATTTGAGCCTGAGTGCAGTTTCTGCTGTTCATCAAGTTCAGCGAGACAGATGGGAATGGTACCAGCCGTCGTGTTGCCGTACATGGCGACATTTGAAACAACTTTACTCTTGTCAACGCCCATTCGTTCTGCCGTTGCATCAATAATGCGTTGATTTGCCTGGTGAGGCACGAGATAATCAACATCTTCTGCTTTGAGATTATTGCGGCTCATGATTTCTCCGGCGACCGCCGCCATTGAAGTGACAGCGGCCTTGAAAACCTGTCGCCCATCCTGGCGGATGTAGTGCATTCTCTTGTCGATGGTCTCGTAGGTTGCCGGATGCAGGCTGCCGCCGCCACTCATGAGAAGATGATCGGTGCCGTTTGCTCCGTCGGAGTACATGCGGGCATCAAGAATGCCGTATCCCTCCTCTTTTGCCGGTTCAAGGATGACTCCGCCAGCCCCGTCTCCAAAAAGAATGGCAGTTGAGCGGTCAGTAGGGTCAGTGACCGCTGACATTTTGTCGGCGCCAATGACCATCACTTTTTTGTGTGCACCACTTTCGATAAAGCGGGCGCCAATGTTCAGTGCGTAAAGAAATCCGGAACATGCGGCATTGACATCAAATGCCCATGCGTTGGCTGCACCGAGAATCTTTTGTGTAAAACATGCCGTGGAAGGGAAGAGCATGTCGGGAGTCATGGTGGCGACAATGATTAATTCTATATCATTTGCAGCAATCTGCCTTTTTTCAAGCAGCCGCTTGCCAACTTCTCCGCACATGAATGATGTTGCTTTTTCGGGATCCTTGAGTATTCTGCGTTCGCTGATGCCCGTTCTCGAACGAATCCATTCGTCGTTGGTCTCGAGCATGAGCTCAAGGTCATGATTGCTCAGAATATCGGGGGGTAAATAATTGGCCGTGGTCGTAATTGCAGCTTTCATACGTGGTATGCAGTTTTTCTATGGTTCGGACAGAACTTCCGCGATATGCTCATTGACTCTTTTTTCGATCATGTGTTCAGCCATATAGATCATGTTCTTGATAGCCCTTGACGAGGAGCGTCCATGGCCGACGATAGAGATCCCGTCAACGCCAAGGAATGGTACGCCACCAAATTTTTCAACATCAAAGGGTTCAAACATCCCCTTGAACATGCCAGTCGTCAAAGCTGCAATATCAGGGCTGAACTGACCGGATATGACAAGTTTTTCCAGTGATCGCTTGAACAGTGTGCCAAGAAATTCAGGAATGCTCTCGCCGAATTTCAGGATGGTGTTGCCGACAAGGCCGTCGCAAACAACGATTGTGGCCTCTCCCTTAAGAATATCGTGCCCTTCAATGTTGCCGATGAACGTTATTTTTCCTTTGCTGTCAGCCTCTTTCAAAAGACGGTATGCCTGCTTGAGTACCTCCGATCCCTTGCCCTCCTCTTCACCTATATTGAGAAGTCCGGTGACTGGTTTTTCTATCCCTGCACCATAGTGCTGGTAGATGGTAAGCATTTCGGCAAACTGCACAAGGTTATCAGGCTTGCAGTCAACATTTGCCCCGACATCGACAATATTGGTCAGCCCCTCCTCGATGCGCGGAAAATAGGCATAGATAGTCGGACGAAGCACACCGGGAAGGCGGCCAAGCACAAAGAGCGAAGCTGCCATCTGAGCGCCGGTATTGCCAGCGCTGACGAAGGCATCTGCCTGTTTAGCCTTGCAGAGCTGCAAACCTTTGACAAGTGATGACTCCTGCTTTGTCTTGACGGCGGTGGCCGGAATATCTTCCATGGTCACCACTTCGGGAGCGTGCAGAAATCTCAGGTTAAGCGCGCTTGTGTCGTATGTCGAAAGCAGAGGTTCTACTTTGCTTGACTGGCCGATAAGCACGATTTCAAATCTGTTGCCGCTTTCCTGCAATGCCTGAACAGTTCCCTCTATCACACAGGCGGGAGCATGGTCGCCACCCATGGCGTCAACAACAATGGTCAACATGATCGGGTTTTTGTCTTGTTTTTGTTGGTCAGCTCTTTGCTAATTTATTGACGACGCATCTGCCACGATAATGTCCGCAATGGCGGCAAGCACGGTGCGGAAGAGTTGGTTCGCCGCAGTGAGGGCAATTGACCGTTGTTGCCGGTTTTGTGCGGGCGTTGAATTGGGCGCGTCTTTTATCCCTGCGGGATTTCGACATTTTGGCTTTAGGATTGGCCATGGTGCTGCTCTTTAATTTATAAGTCAGTTAACGATACTTTTCTTTCAGCTTTTCAAGTGACTCCTGCCAGTGCGTCTGACGCCCGGCCTGAGGCTCTTCGTTTTCTTCTCTGCTTTCTGAGAGTTCATGGCTGCTGAACAGCCGACAGTCAGGATTGTTTGTACAGGTCATCTTCATCGGAACCGAGAGGATTAACGTGTCGCAAACATCTTCAGTAATATCAATGTATTCAGTGCTCTTCTCAATTTGACGGTGTTCGTCATTCTCATCGTGTTCTCTGTCAAGAGATGTTCCAAAAGTATAAAAAAGATCAAGCGATCCGGTCAGAACCCTTGCTATCGGAGCAAGACATCGGTCACAGGCAGAATCGGCGACTGCTGACGTGTTGATTGTGACCGTTATTTCGTCGTCACTCTTATTGGCAATGACATTAATCGTAATCCCGGAAGTAAAACCTGCCTCAGCTAACCCTCTCCCTTCGAAATTCCTGGCTTGACAGATAAAATCAAGCTTGTTGATTCCTTCTACAAGAGTACTGGTTCGAATCTCTATCAGCGATTTCGTTTTATGCATATACCATCTTTTCGATAAAAGAGAATCAATGTACAAAAATTATTACGGAAAATGAAAGACGTCAGCAGTACAAGTTTTGCTAAAATGCACAAAAAATGCTCGTGAAGATTTGCTTTTTGTAAAAACAGGTGTATATTAGCCGACAAAATATTCCGCGGTAGCTCAATGGTAGAGCATGCGACTGTTAATCGCAGGGTTGCAGGTTCGAGTCCTGCCCGCGGAGCCAAAAAAAAAGGCAGCACACATTATATCGGTGTGCTGCCTTTTTTGTTTATGGATTTTCCCTGTTTTCAGAGAACAATTTCCAGGCATTGCGTTCATACCATGATCGAAGCATTCAAACACACGCAGCCAGGAATGTCGGAAAAAAATCATTGCGTCATTGAGGCAGAATCCCTCAATGACGATTGCTGGGCTTGCCCGACGTGGGGTGACAACACTTTCGATTGAACGTCATCTGCACACCTTGCAGGCCGCAGGGCGATTGCGTCCGATTGGTGCACGTCGTAATGGTCAATGGGATGTGCTGAGGTGAATGAGCAGGGAGCGTGTGAAATATTCGGGTGAGATTTGCAGGCAGTTGTTATTTTTTTTATCTTTGACAAAAGCTGGATATTCAGTTCATCTGTTGATTATTGTGGTGATAACAATGCGTATAACGAACACAAACAACCTTCTGCTTACCCTGAACCTGCTGCTGGCAGGTATTGGCGTTCGTGGGGGGGGTGCTTTTTAGTTCGTTTTCGCCGTCAGAGAGAACATTGTGAAAGCCACCAGTCACTCCAGGATTGGTGGCTTTATTCATTTATACACATTCATAAAACAGAGAAAAGGGAGCGATGACAATGATGAATTATAAAAAATATGCGCCATATCCCCAGGTTGCCATTTCTGACAGGAGCTGGCCCGATAAAAGCATTACGAAAGCCCCGATATGGAGCAGTGTTGATCTCCGTGATGGCAATCAGGCTCTTCCTGTGCCGATGAGCGTTGATGAAAAGGTCGCGATGTTCCAGCTTCTTGTATCAATTGGTTTCAAGGAGATTGAGGTTGGCTTTCCTTCAGCATCCGCAACGGAGTACGCTTTTGCCCGACGGCTGATTGATGGCAACCTTATTCCTGATGACGTCACCATCCAGGTGTTGACCCAGGCGCGGGAACATCTGATTCGTAAAACATTCGATGCCATCAGCGGCGCGAAACATGCCATCGTGCATCTTTATAACTCGACATCGACCTTGCAGCGCGATGTGGTGTTCCGCAAAAACCGGGAGGAGATCAAGGCAATCGCCATTGAGGGGACAGCGCTTGTTCGCCGTCTGAAGAATGAATCTGGCAACACTGGTATTCGCCTCGAGTATAGCCCTGAAAGTTTTACCGGCACCGAGCTCGATTATGCGCTTGATGTCTGTCATGCGGTTATGGACACCTGGGGCGCCTCTGCGGAAGAAAAAATTATCCTGAACCTGCCCTCTACAGTTGAGATGTCGCAGCCGAATATTTATGCCGACCGGATTGAGTGGTTTTGCCGCAACATCAAGGCGAGAGATGCTGTTCTGATCAGTGTTCATGCCCACAACGATCGCGGGACTGCTGTTGCTACGGCTGAATTGGCCGTGATGGCTGGCGCTGACCGCGTTGAGGGGGCATTGTTTGGCAATGGCGAGCGGTGCGGCAATATGGATATTGTGACTATGGCGCTGAACCTCTTTACCCAAGGAGTTGATCCTGAACTTGATTTTTCTGATCTGCCACGTATTCGGGATGTTTATCGGCGTTGTACCCGTATGGATATTCATTCCCGTCATCCTTATGCCGGTGATCTGGTCTATACCGCTTTTTCAGGTTCGCATCAGGATGCTATCAGCAAAGGGATGAAAGCGCAGCCTTCTTCGCCCGGCGGTTTATGGGCAGTACCCTATTTGCCCATTGACCCTCAGGACGTTGGCTGCACCTATGAGGCCATTGTACGTATCAACAGTCAGTCCGGAAAGGGAGGCGTCGCTTATGTTCTTGAGAAGGATTACGGTATTCAGATTCCGAAATGGATGCAGCCCGATTTTGCCGAGGCGGTTCAGGGCATTGCCGATACCACAGGCGCTGAGTTGACGCCGGATCAGATTCACGAACTGTTTCATGCGGAGTATGTGAAACTCAGGGAGCCGGTTACTCTCAAAAAGTGTCATATCACCTGGGATGATGAGGAGCCGCGCCGTCAAGATGAAGAGGACACCACTATCAGTTGCGTCGTGCAGACGAAAGAGAGGGAGTTCAGCTTCGAGGCTCAGGGGAATGGTCCGCTTGATGCTTTTGTCAAGGGATATATCAGGGAGAGCGGACTGGATTTCAGTGTTGACGAGTATGCCGAGCATGCTATCGGGCGCAGTGCCGGAGCCATGGCCGTTGCCTACATCAAGATTGTTTGTGCCGATGGCAGTCTCTCTTACGGCGCCGGTATTGATTCGAATATCAGCCTTGCATCAATCAAGGCGACGGTCAGTGCCCTGAACAGGCTCCCGTAACCGCGTTTTTGAAGGCACAACACCATCCACCCCGGCAAGTTCCGGGAAGTCAACAGCGACCAGAAGCTTCATGGTGGTGTGTCAGGCGCTTGCCTGGCGTTTTTCCTGAAGCATCATGAAAACGGCAAAAGCGACACCGGGCAACCAGCCGAGAAGCGTCAGAAGCCCGGTCAGCATGATTGTGCCAGCTTCCTTGTTCGTTACTGCGGCGGGGGGAAGAATAACGGCCAGAATCCATCTGCGAATATCCATGTTGTCAATCTCCTTTTTTTGTGAACTAATACAGAACTTACGACTTATACCTACAAAACAGTGGCAAAAAACTTTATAAATACCA